>JBLHNG010000277.1:0-9847 GCA_047621685.1 Myxococcota bacterium
TTCGGAGAGGAAGCGGCGGATGAGCACGTCTGGGTCGTCGCTGATGATCGGCTTGCCGAGGGTGAGCACGTTGGGCGCGCCGTCGGGGGAGGAGCACAGGGCCGGCACAATGGCCGCACCGGTGGAGGCGGCGAGCCGGTAGGGGCCGGAGTTCAGCAGGGCCTGACGGTTGATGTAGGGCACCTTGATGAACTTCTTGCCGATGCGACCATCAAACGCGATGCCGACGATCTCGTTGGCCCCCAGCCGGCGGTACAGCTCCCGGGCGGACTGGTTGAGCGTGAGGAAATTGGCCGGGAGGTTGTCCTCGTTGGCTTCCCGGACGTCGCGGACCTCCTGACGCCAGCGGTTGACCCCGAAGACCTCCGGGTTCGCCGCAGCGACCTCTGGCGGTGCCATGCCCCGAGCTGCGTACTGGTTGTATTTGTACCCACCAAGCGAGAGTGCGGCGATCATCATCATGATGTTGCCGGCGTGGGGGTTGAGCAGGACCACGCCCTTGCCACGCTCCAGGGCCGCATCGAGGTTCTCCCGACCCTCGATGACCATGTACTTCTGCACAGTCTGCGCATTGAGCTTGCCCAGCAGCAGCTCCTCGAAGTGCACCCGGAATGCCACCCGGTACGCCTCGCGGATCAGCGGCTCGACGTCGACATCATCACCGAGCCAGCGGTGATATTCGTCGGCCATCAGGGCCTTCTGACGACCGGCGAACTGATGCTGTGCACGCCAGAGGGGGAAGAAGCGAGCCACCTGCTCCGGCTTCTCCGGGTTCAGGGCGCTGCGGAGCTTTACCCAGAACAGCCACTTGGCGATGTCACGGGGGTCAGTACCCTTCAGGTCACCGAGGGTTTCTTTGATGCGCTGTCGTCGACTCATGAGCGGGGAGTATTGTCTCTCTCCCTGCTTCGGCAACCTCAGTCGTTGTCGCTGACGAAGAGAGCGTCCCCCTCAAGCTCGAAGCACTCGTACTCGGACTCCCGACGAAAGGTGAGCACCTCGGTTCGGGTCACCGCGTGGGGGGAGCCCCAGCCTTCTGGCAGCCGACCGCACTGCGGGTGCTCGCAGCGGATCCGCTGGCTGAAGCCCATGCTGATCTCCGCAGGGCATGGGGACAGGCTGCATCTGAGGCGGAGGATGAGGCGGGTGTCCTGGTCAAAGCGTCCGTGCCAGTGGTAGGGCAGGTGGAACGTGCGGGCTTCGACTCTCACGGGCAGGGGAGCGCTCGGGGCATCCCACACCAACTCCTCGCCGATGAGCAGCACACAGTGGTCGGGGAGCTGGTCGCGGAGACCCTCGACCGATTCGCGAAGCAGACCGGTGATGGCACGCGTGTCGAAGTACCGCAGGGTGACCGGGAGCGAGGCGAGCGTCTCCGCAGAGGGGAGGGTATCGAACTCGGTGCGGAGCTGGAGCGTGGTCAGGCGAGGGGCCTGCGCGAGCAGCGTGAGGATCTCTGTGCCCAACACCCCGGTCAGCTCCAGGGTGGGGACGTCCGTCAGCCTGCCGGTCAATGCCAGCATCTGAAGCGCACACCATTCCTGGTGTTGGGAGGAAGCGGCCGTCAGCGCGGGGCCGATGGTGAGGACCCCGGCAGCGGAAACCCCGCAGCCTTTGGCGAGGTGAGCCAAAAGGGCGGGGTCTCTCAATGAGCGGAGCAGCTCAACCCCTGCTGAACGGTGGCGGTGTCGCGGCTTCCGATCAGCGCCAGCAGGGAGAGAGCCGCGTCCATGTCAGAGCTGTTTGTCAGTCAGCTGACGGTTGGTGACCGCGTTGATGATCTCCGGGATGTCGATCCCCAGCGCGCCCTTCAGCTCCTCGACCATGGTGACCGCCTTGAGTGCTGGGGAGTTGTGGTGGCCGGGCAGCACGGTGATCTTGTCGATCTCGACGTTGTCGATGGTGGAGACGAGGCTGGACATGAGGGTCTGCAGCTTCTGCATCAGGAAGATCTCGCGGGCGTTCTCGCCGCCGTTCTTCCAGGTCGTGATCATCTCGTTGAGCACAGCCACAGTGGCCTTGCCATCCTCGATGATGTGTGCTGCGTCACCCTTGGCCTTGGAGCAGTCCGCCTCCATCTTGGCCTGAGCCGGCGCGATGACGTCGGCCTGGAGCCGGCGATGGACCTGCTCGACCCGGGCATGCTGCACGTCGACATCGGCACGGGCGCGGGCGATGAGCGCCTTGACCTCACCCTGCTGCTCGGCGATCATCGCCTGCTTTCTGGTCTGGGCGTCCTTGACCCGCCGCTCGGTCTCCGCGGTGATGATGGTGCGCTTGGCCTGAATGTCGGCCAGCTGGGCGGCCTTGGTGTTCTCCGCTTCGCGCTGGGTGGACTGGGCGCGGGTCTCGGCCTCGGAGATGCGTGCTCGCTTGGAGACCTCGGCAGACTGCTTGCGACCGATGGAGTCGAGGAAGCCCTTCTCGTCGGAGACGTTCTGGATCTTCAGGGTGTCGAGGACCAGGCCGAGCTTGGTGAGGTCGTGCTCGGCCTCTTCCAGCAGCTTCTCCGCGAAGGTGATCTTGTCGTTGTTGACTTCCTCGGGGGTCATCTGGCTGAGAACGCCACGGAGGTTGCCCTCCAGGGTGTCCTTGGCGATCTTGATGATCTCCTGCCGGGTCATGCCGAGGAAGCGCTCCAGGGCGTTGTCGATGGCCGGGCTGAAGCCGGCGACCTTGACGTTGGCCACACCATTGACCGACAGCGGGATGCCGCCGAGCGCATAGGCGTTGTGGACCGAGACCTCGATGATCATGTTGGTGAGGTCGAGGCGGTCGACGGTCTCCAGCAGCGGGATGCGGATGCCGCGGCCGCCCTTGACGATCCGGTAGCCGACCTGTCGCTTGGCGTCGTCGAGGTGGCGGGCACCGGAGAAGATCAGCGCCTCGTTGGGGCCGCAGAGGTAGATGAGGTTCTTGGCGATGAGGGTCGCGGCAAAGGCACCGAAGCCCAGGACGATGACGCCGACAAAGACGAGCGTGAGGATGGTTTCCATTACTTCTCCTCGGGGCGCGTGGCGCCAGACAGGATGCCGGTGACATCGACACCGGTGGAGTTGCGCAGCTCGTCGAGCACCGAGCGGACGGTGGCTGGGAAGCTGGCGACGTGGCGGGGGAGGGTGAGCCCGTCGCCGCCGTCGATGAGGGTGACTTCGTCCAGCGTCATGTTGTTGACCCGCTCGATGACGGTCTTGAGGACCTCCTCAAGCTGCTGGATGAGGAAGATGTCCCGGGCGTCGTCGCCGGCCAGGAGCCAGGTGTCGGTGAGCATCTGGAGGACGGTGGCCATGGCGCGACCGTTCTCCTCGATGCTGGCTGCCTGTCCGCGGGCGTCGAGTGCCTGGGCCTGCTGTGCGGCCTCTGCGGGCAGGACGACATCGGCAATGAGCCTCAGCCGCTCCAGCTCCTTGCGGACGTCCTGAAGCTCGGACTCGGCAGCGGCACGGGCCTGCTGTGCGGCGGCCTGGGCCATCTCTTCTTCGGAGCGGGCGGTGGCCTCCAGCTCAGCGGTGAGCTGGCGGAGCTGGTTGCGCTGCTCGATGATCGAGGTCTGGCTCTGCTGGACGGCGACCTCGCCGCGCTGCCGGGACTGTGCCTCGACCTGCTCGGCCTCGGACTTGGCGTTGGACTCCGCGATCTCGGCGTCACGGATGACCTCCGAGATGCGGGCGCGGCCAATGCTCTCCAGGTAGTTGACGTCGTCGCTGACGGCCTGAATCTTCAGAACGTCCAGCGAGATGCCGAGCTTCTCGAAGTCCTCCTCGGCCTCATCGACGAGGGCGTTGGCGAACTTGAGGCGATCCTCGTTGACCTCCTCGGGGGTGAGGGTGGCGAGCACACCGCGGAGGTGGCCCTCCAGGGTCTCCTTGGCGACCCGCTGCAGCTCAGCACGATCCCGGCCCATGAAGCGCTCAATGGCGTTGCCGACGATCAGGGCATCGCTGGAGATCTTGACGTTGGCGACCGCGTGGACTTCCAGGGGGATTCCGCCGCGGGAGTACGCGCCGGAGACCTGGATGTCGATCGGGATGGTGTTGAGCATCATGCGATCGACGTTTTCCAGCAGCGGAATGCGCCAGCGACGACCGCCGCCGAGCAGCGGCTCAGAGGTGCTTCCCCGGCCGTAGAAGATCAGCAGCTCGTTGGGGCGGCCGATGAACAAGAATTGCTTGGCGATCGTGATGACGGCGAGCAATCCCACGGCGATTCCGATGCCGACACAGGCGGCAGAGGTCACGCTCATCAGGATTTCTTCCATGTGAGTTCCTTATGGTTTTGGATGGTAGTCAATGGTTCAGGTCGTGACAGACCGACGCTGTCGGGGGCGAGTGTCCTGGGGATCGAGGCCGCGGACCCGGGTGATCTGGGCAATGCCGCCTTCGACGGAGACGACCAGGACCCGCTCACTTCGCTCGATGAGGGCGTCGTCCTGGGTGCGGGCGAGCAGGTCGAGGTGCTGGTTGTCGATGATCAGCCGGATCTTGCCGGTCTTCTCCGGGCCGACGGACAGCAGCACGGTGGCCTCGGAGCCGCGCAGAGAGGAGGTGGAGGTCTGGCTTCCGGTGCTGCTCCTCTTGAGCTTGCGGAAGGTCCAGGCGACCAGCCAGCCCATCACGATTCCCATCACGCCAGCAAACGCAGCGGAGATGATGGCGTTGATGGACAGCAGGGTCAGCAGGGTGCCGGACAGCCCGAAGCTGGCGAGCCCGAAGGTCCAAAACCGCATCGAGAGGAACGGCAGCCACAGGGCCTCAGCATCGGCGTCGAGGTCGGCGTCTAGCTCTGAGCCGGGGCCGCCCGCATCCGCGTCGGCATCGAAGTCCGCATCGGCATCCGCGTCGATGTCATGGTCGAAGTCGTGGTCGTGATCAAAGTCATGATCGTGATCGAAGTCATGATCGTGATCGAGGTCGGCATCTGAATCTGCATCGGCGTCTTTGCCGCCCATCACGACACTCGCCGTGATCAGCACGCCTCCCAACGCCAGTGCTCCAATATAAATCGGAAGCAAGCTCGCTCCTTGACAGTGTTCGTTCCTTACGGTGCCGCCCATGGGTAGATTGCACCGATGGTTTGAGTATCTCTTATCCGGTGGCAGCGGGAGTGAAAGTGAGCGGCTGTCTTCGGCGTTGTTCGGGGGAACCCCCGCGTTGGTCGGGTGTTTGACCATGTTTGACAACACCGGGGAGGGGCTCTAAGGAAGCGGAACCCCTGCTTGGCTGTTGAGCAGGTCCCTCCTTGCCCCTTCCCCGCTCCCCTCCTTCCTTCCTGGAGCATCCATTCAAATGACTTCAAGACTCTCCCTCCTCCTCATCCTCATGCCGCTCCTGTTCGCGGCGAAGTGCCGCAAAGACAAGGAGGTCGAAGACGATGGCTCCGACCTCATCGACGTCCCTCCCCCGGAGGTCGCACTTCAGGTCACCGCCGTTGAGCCCGGTCGCCCCGAGGCCGGCAAGAGCTTTCGAGCCACCATCTACGGCAGCGCGTTCTCGGATGGTGCCCAGGTCTGGGTCGGCCCCGAAGAGATGAACACAGTGGTCTTCCGCGACGAGAACACCCTGGTCGTCTCCGTCCCCGCGCTGACCCCCGGTGGCTACGATGTCCGGGTCCGCAACCCCGACGGGGCCTCCGCCACCCTCCGTGCCGGTGTGGTGGTTCGAACCGGGGCCACCGGAATTCCCAACCAGTGCCGCTCGATGCGCATCGGATTCGACCTCGACTCCCACGCCATCAACGCCGATGCCCGGCAGACCTTCTCCGCCGCCAGTGAGTGCTTCGGGCTCGCCAATGTGCAGTACCGGGTCGAGGGCCACGCCGACGAGCGCGGAACCACCGACTACAACCTCGCCCTCGGCCAGCGCCGCGCGGACTCCGTGCAGCGCTACCTCATCGGCCAGGGCGTGACCCCCAGTCGCATCTCCTCGGTGTCTTATGGAGAGGAGAAGCCGCTGGAGTATGGTGCCAATGAGCGTGCCTGGACGACGAACCGTCGGGCTGAGATCCTGGTCAGCGAGTGAGCTGTTTTTCGAGCGGCCCTGTTTTTCGAGCGACCCTGTTTTTCGAGCGGCCCTGTCTCTGGGCGACCCTGTCTCTGAGTAGAACGTTGAGGTGAATGTGATTGCTACCCTGCTCGCCCCGCTCCTGACCGGCTGTGTGCTCGATCGCACCGGCCAGTCCGTCACTGAAGCCTACCGGCGCGACATGATCTTGCACGCCACCCGGCTGAACAACCTCGAGAACCAGTTCGACAACGTCGAGGCGCGCACCAGCCAGCTGGAAGAGCTGACCCGGGCGCGGGGTCAGGAGGAGATCATGGCGATGGAGAGCCTCGAAGAGATCCGCGGCGAGGTCTCTCGGCTGCGTGGTGATCTGGAGGTCCTCGGCCATGACTACGGGGTGACCAGCGAGTCGTTCACCGCGCTGAGCGAGGACGCCTCCTTCCGGCTGGCCTGGCTGGAGGATCGTGCTGGGCAGCTCGAAGAGAACCTCGGCCTCAACCCACCCCCACCCCCCGACATCGAGCCCCCCACCAGCGACCCCGGCACGGCCTCGACCACCGGCGATGGCCAGGCCGATGTCAGGACCACCGATCCCGAGGCGGTCCCCGACGACGCCGATGCCGAGACCCTCATCGCCCTCGCCGAGCAGCACCTCGCCGCCGGACGTGAGAAGCCTGCTGAGGCCGTGCTCAACCGCTTCCTGGAGCAAAACCCCGACCACGATCGTGTCCCCGAGGCGCTGTACCGTCGGGCAGAGGCTGCGTTTAACGCCGAGGACTATTCCGGCGCCGTGCTGCGGTTCCAGGAGGTCATCGACGGCCACAAGGACAGCCCATGGGCCGCCTGGGCGATGCTGCGGCAGGGGGAGTGCTTCGAGGCTCAGGACCAGCCGGAGAACGCACGGCTGTTCTATGAGGATGTCGAGCGGCTGTGGCCGAAGAGCAAGGCAGCGAAGGAAGCGCGGAAGAAACTTTAGAGCACCTCACCGTCAGGTGAAGAACTACAGCTCGGCCAGCGCTCGCTTCACTTCCACCCGCACCATCTGCTTCCGCCACACCGAAGCAATCGCATGCGTGCTCAGCGGCTTTGCAGCCTTATACGCAGCCTCCGGCAGATCCCCCGCCGCCGGCACGTGCACCAGGATCGGCTGTGGACCGATCGCCGAGATCACCGCGCGCGCGCCAACACCGTCTCGCTGAACCGCCACAAGAAGCAGCCCATAGTCGATGGCGTTGCGCAGCCGCAGCTTGCGGTGAACCACCGGCGCGCTCGGAGCGGGCAGGATGATCCGGGTGAGGATCTCGCCGGGCTGAATCTTCACCCAGGTCCGCCCATCTTCGTCGTACAGGTCGGCGATGGTGACCTGACGCACACCAAACCGGCTCGCCAGCTCCACCGACGCGCCGTACAGCCACAGCGCGGGGATGGTGTCTGCGGAGTGGGCGGCGTAGCAACCTCGTCCCTTGGGCGCGACGTGGCAGATCTGCCCCTCAGCCTTCAGGCAGCCGCCGATGGACTCTCGCCAGCCCGCTGGCTGGTTGTAGTACAGGCAGCGGGTGTCGAGCATGACGTTGCCGCCCAGGGTGCCCATTGCCTGGATGGTGCCGGTGGCGATGGTCCGGCAGGCTTCGGACAGTGCCGGGTAGTGCCCAGAGACCAACGGGTTGCGGCGGACCGTGCGAAGGGTAGCCATGGTGCCGATGGACAGGCCGCCGTCTGGCGTGGGGGCGATGTCTGTGAGGCCCTCGACCCGTCGCAGGGACAGGAGGGTGTCGGGGGTGAACAGCCGGTGCTTCATCGACGGGAGCAGGTCGGTGCCGCCAGCGACGATGCGACTGCCCGGGGCTGCGGCGATGGCGAGGGCGTCCTTGAGGCGGTCGGGCGCTTCGTAGGCGAATGTGGGGAAGGGAAGCATCAGCGGGTTCTCTCCTGACGCGCCTTTCGGCGGATCGCCTTGAGGACCTTGTCCGGGGTGTAAGGCGGGGCGGACATCCACAGTCCGGTGGCGTCGTGCAGGGCGGCGGCGATGGCGGGCACGGTGGATAGCTGCGGGCCTTCGCCGGCCTCCTTGGCACCAAACGGGCCGCCCGGGTCATGGGACTCCACCAGGATGACCTCGATCTCCGGGGTCTCGTAGACCGTGGGGACCCGGTACTCCAGCAGGGAGGGCGCGAGCAGGGTGCCGTCGGCCCGGTAGGCCTGCTCCTCGGTCATGGCCTCTCCCACGCCCATGTACACACAGCCCTCGATCTGACCCTCGGCGATCTCCTTGTGCAGGGTGCGTCCGAGGTCGTGGGCTGCCCAGATCTTGTGAATGACGATCATGCCGGTCTCTTCGTCCACCGACAGCTCCGCGACCTGGGCGGTGAAGCTGTAGGCGGGGGAGGGGCCGACGGAGGAGCGGCGGTAGCGACTGCCGATGTCTGGGGGACGGTAGGAGCCGATGGCGCCCAGCGAGCCGAACTTTACCTCCGCCAGCACCACCGCAGCGGCCCACTTCAGCGTCTCTTCGCCGAAGCTGATCAGCCCATCGGCGGCAGTGAGCTGTCCAGGCTCGCACTTGAGCTTCTCGGCAGCAGCCTCGAAGACCTTCTCTCGCAGCTGATCGGCGGCGTGCAGCGCGGCGTTGCCAGCCATGAAGGTGACCCGGGAGGAGTAGCTGCCGAGGTCGACGGGGGTGAGGTCGGTGTCGGCCTCGATGACCCGGCACTGAGCCGGCGTGACGCCCAGCCGCTCCGACACCAGCACCGCGAGCATGTGGTTGCTGCCCTGCCCGACGTCCGCAGTGCCCGAGAAGATGGTGACCTTGCCCGAGCGATCGAGCTTCACCTGGACCCCGGAGTGCGGCATCTTGTTCTGGTAGACGGCATGGAGCGCGCCGCACATGTAGGCGCTGCAGGCGAGGCCGATGCCACGACCCGGCGGGAGGTTCTCTTTCTTGTTGTAGTAGTCGCTCGCTGTCAGGACCTTCTCGACACACTCCTTGAGCCCCATCGAGGTGATCTGGAGGCCATTGACGGTCTCAGAGAACGGCTCGACGAGGTTCTGGAGGCGAACCGCGACCGGGTCGAGGCCGAGCTGCAGCGCCATGCGGTCGATGTGCATCTCCAGGGCGAACCGGGGCTGGATGGCACCGTGTCCGCGCTTGGGACCGCAGGGAGGCTTGTTGGTGTAGAGCCGGTGGCTGAGGAACTTGTAGTTCTCCAGCTTGTACGGCATCGTCATGAACACGCCGAGGTAGTACGAGGTGACCACGCCGTAGCTGGCGTAGGCCCCACCGTCTGCCCAGGCAGAGAAGTCGATGGCGGTCAGGGTGCCGTCGGCCTTCATGCCCATCTTGAGCTTCATCCGGACCGGGTGCCGGCCCCGGTGGGCGTAGAAGACCTCCTCCCGCTCGAAGACGAACTTCACCGGTCGACCCAGCCGCTGGCTGAACACGCAGGCGCAGATGTCGGTGACGAAGGTGTCGCACTTGCCGCCGTAGCCCGCACCCACATCCGGCTTGATCACCCGGATGTCCGCCGCATCCATCTTCAGCACCCGCGCGAGGGTCCGGTGCATGTAGTGGGGGTTCTGGGTGGAGGAGTAGAGGGTCAGGGTGCCATCGGGGGAGGCGCTCGCCAGCGCGGCGTGGCTCTCCAGGGGGACGTGGGTGGAGCCTGGGTACTCGTAGGTTTCCTCGACGATGAGGTCAGCCTCGGCAAACCCGGCGTCTGTGTCTCCATACTTCTGGAAGACCCGCCTCAGGATGTTGCTGGGCTTGCGCTTGTTGTCGTGGATGATCGGGCTGGACTTGTCGAGCGCAGCCTCGATGGTGAGGACTGGATCGATCGGCTCGTACATCACGT
>JBLHNG010000278.1:0-9800 GCA_047621685.1 Myxococcota bacterium
ATTCACAGCGGAGTCCAAAGATGATTCTTGTGACCGGACCGACTGGCCGTGTCGGAGAGCAGGTGGTTCGCACCCTCCGTCGTCTGAAGCTGGATGTCAGAAGCCTCGTTCGCAAAGGCAGCGAGTACTTCTGGCTCAATGACACCGGCTGCAACTACTTCTTCGGCGACCTGCGCGACGAGCTGAGTGTTCGCCGTGCTGCCCGCGACATGGAGTACCTCATCGTCTGCTCTGGTGTCCGCACCGAGAGCCGAGAGAACAACCACACCTCCGTGACCATCGAGGGCCACGCGAAGCTGTTTGAGATCGCCAAAGAGCGCGGCATCAAGCGGGTCGTCATGCTGTCCTGCATGGGTGTGGATCGCGGGTACTCCGTGCCCTCTTTCCACAGTCGGAAGGGCGCAGAGGAGCTGCTGATCAGCTCGGGGCTGGAGTACACCATCCTCCGCACTGGCCTCCACGAGCAGCACTTCCTCGACCTCGCCCTGAAGGTTCGGGAGAAGGGTCAGGTCTACCTGCCCGGCAACGGCGAGAACCAGATCAACCCGATCAACACCCGGGATCTGGCCCTGATGCTCATCTCCTGCCTCGACCAGGAGAGCGTGAAGAACCGCACCATCGAGGTCGGTGGTCTCGAAACCATGACCGCCCTGGAGGCCTTCAAGCGGGCCTGCACAGCGGTCGAGGTCGAGCCCAACTACAAGGTCCTGCCCGGTCCCGTGGTCAGCCTCGGCAGCAAGCTGCGTCGCCCGGTCCGCCGGTTCGCCAACCAGCTCAATGAGATGAACCTCTGGTTCTCCGAAGACTTCAGCGTCGATGCGGAAACCACCAAGGCCAACTTCAACATCCCGTACAGCGGCTTCGATGCCGGGCTGGCCCCGTCTGCTGAGCTGATGACCATCCGTCGGGATCCGGACCTGCGCGAGAAGCACATGGTCCACCCTCAGTTCTACGCCACGGTCTACGAGCCGGGTACTGCGAAGCTGGAAGACATGCCCATCGGTCCCCCGCCCCGCCGAGACTGAGCAGCAGACCGGCTTCCCTCAAGCCGCTTCTCTCAAGCTACGCTCCTTGAGCCGCCGTCACCTCAGTGTGCGGCGGCTTTTCCTTTGGGCTTGGCGTTCCAGACCCGGGTGGCGAGCAGCAGGCCGAGGACTGCGACGATGATCATCGACACCGGCCAGCCCACCCAGCTGCCCGGATCGGTGACGGGACCGGTCAGCTCACCGGCGGCGTCAAACTCTTCCTGGGGGAGGATGTTGGCGTAGGTCAGGGACATCACGCCAGTGCCCAGGTAGACGAAGCCGTCGATGATGCCGACCGCGATGCCGACGTTCTTCTTGCCGCCGAAGTCCATGCTGGCAGTGCCCGAGAGCATGCCGTGCACACCGATGACGCACATCGAGATGAGGATGGCGATCACGCCGGGGATCGAGAGGGTGGTGATGCCGAGGTCGATCGCCGGGGTCTTGTAGAGCGCCAGCAGAGCGATGGAGCCGACCAGCACGCCACCGTAGAGGATCGCAGCGACCGGTCCGCGCCGGGAGTTGAACACCCGGTCGGAGATCACACCGGCCAGCACGCCGCCCAGGATGCCCGCACAGCACAGCCACATGCCCCAGTGGTCATAGATGAAGTCGCCTCTGAGATGGAGGGTGCCATCGGTCTGTTTGGCGAACGTTTGATACCACTGCATCGGAGCCTGACGGATGAAGCCGCTGCAGAACTCGATGAAGGCAATGGTGAGGATGATCGGGTTGGTCAGCATCTTCTTGAACACTGCGAGCGGCCCGAGTTGAGGCCCATCGTCACCGGAGGAGGCGTCTTCAGTGTCGAAGTCAACCAGTCCGGCCTCGCCCGGGGTGTTGCGCACAATGAAGAAGTCCACCACCCACATCACCGTCAGAAGCGCCGCGGGAATCAGGAAGACGCCGATGACCCCGAGACTCTCGGTGTTGACGATCTTGCGACCAATATCAAAGGCAAAGTAAATGCCCAGCGAGATTAGGATGCCGAAGATCGCCCCGAACACGCCGCGCTCGCGAACGTGGAACCAGGGGGCGTTGCACTTGACGATCGCGACCGCGCCGAAGCTCTGGAAGTACATGTTCATGCCGTAGAGCACTGAGTAGACTGGTACGAAGTTCTCGGCGATGTACTCAGCTCCCGGCCCCTGGTTGAGCAGGGACCACGAACATAATCCCATCAACAGGTTCGCTACTGCCGAGCCTGCTGCGCCAGTGAGGATGGCGAGTTTGCCGCCGTATCGATCGGTCAGCGGACCGTTGAGCAGAAACGACGAGCCATAGACCCAGACACCGACCGTGAAGATGTAGCCAAAGTCAGCGTTGCCCATCAGGATGTCGCCGCTGGCGTTTTGCATCTCCTCAAAGGCGGATTTACTGACGGTCAGGTTGTACCGCCCCATGTAGAGGAAGGCATAGGTCAGCCCGAGGGGCAGCCAGTTCATCACCCGTCGGCGCTTGAACGCATCGGAGTGGTTGACCTCCTCCACGCTCGGCAGCCGGGCGATCACGAACGCCACGACCGCCAGCAAGATGAAGATCGCAATCAGTTCGCCCATGTCACACCCCGCTAAAGGAGCGCGACACTAACACAGGATCCAGCGACTATTGTGCCTGCTGCGTGGCGCTGGGCTGGCCTGGGAGGATCAGCGGTCCTGTCCCGGCGAACACCACGGCGGCGTCCAGCACAGTCGTCCCAGCTGGCGACACGCCGACCGGAGCCACCCCGAGGTTGTACTTCCACTGCTCGGCGACGTAGCTGTTGGTGGCGACGGTGTAGGTCGCGTCGAGGTCGAGGGGGATCCCGCCGATGGTGGCAGAGACCAGCTCCGGGGCATCCAGCCGGAGCCGCCAGGTGTACGCCACCCCGGCGAGCTGGAGCGGGGAGCGATCCGCACGCTCCCGGGCGACGCTGCGCAGGAGCATCGCCACCAGGGCCTCACCAGAGACCTGGAAGGTGACGATCTGGTTGGAGAACGGGAAGACCTCATAGAGATCGCCGACGGTGAGGTCTCCGGCATGGAGGTCTGCACGCAGCCCGCCGGAGTTCATGATGCCGATGTCGGCCCCGGTGGACTGGCGGACGATCTCAGCGGACAGGCGCCCCATCGCGCTCTCCCCTTCCCCGCGCCGGATGTCCTCAGGGACGGTGCCGATGCGCTGGCCAAACCGGGCATCCACCTCGCCGCGCCATCGCTCGGTCAGGGCGACCACCGCTGCACCGGGAGCGGCGGGCAAATCATCGAGGGTGAGGTCTCGCAGCGCGCCCTCAAACGTCGCGATGCGACCATCCTCGACCGTCATCTTGAGCACCCCGAGCTGCCGCCCATAGGAGCCTGCCTGCACAATCCAGGTGTCTCCCACCTTCTCCGGTGGGTTCACTGCGGTGTGAGAGTGACCGCCGACGATGAGGTCCAGCTCCGGGATCGCCGCGGCGAGCGCACGGTCGCTCTCGATGCCGATGTGGGTGAGCGCGACGAGGATGTCGGACTCCAGCGCGAGGGTCTCGATGAGCGGAGCGGCGGCGTCTTCGGGACGGAGCACGTTGATGCGTGCGGCGGTGTCTCCGGTGGTGAGCCGGGCGAGGCTCGCGGTCGTCAGCCCGATGACCCCGACGCGCACTCCGCGGACCTCGAACACCCGGCTGGCGGACAGCCCCTCAAACACCGGAGCCCCGAGTGCATCCTGGAGGTTGGCGGAGAGGACGGGCACGGGCGAGGCGGCGACGAACTTCGCGGTGTGCTCGAAGCCCCGATCGAATTCGTGGTTGCCGAGCGCAAACGCATCGCAGCCGACGGCGTCGAGGAAGGAGAGCATCGCGCCACCCTCCACGCCCCGGTCGGTGAACTCCATCAGCGGGGTCCCGGTGAGGACATCGCCGCCGTCGAGGTAGAGCACGTCGCCGCCAGCACGCAGCGCACGGAGGTGGGCGTCGATGGCGTTAAAGCCGCCGATGGAGGGGCTGCCCTCCAGCCAGGGTGCTGGCTCAGGGAGGAAGTGGGCGTGGAGGTCGTTGGTGTGGGCAATGACCAGCTCGCCTGGAGTGGACTGTGCGACCGGGGCCTGTGGCGGTCGGCAAGCGAGCAGGAGGGCGATCATCCGCCAAGCTCTGCGACAAGGGCCTCGACGGCTTCGGCATCCAGCACACCCTCGATGCGCCTGTTTATCGTGCCGTCAGGAGCGATGATCCAGGTCTGTGGGATGCGCTTCCAGTCGATGTCGAGCGCGGCGAAGAACGACTCCGCCGGGGTGGTCACCAGTGCGGAGCCCCAGGTCAGGCCGTGCTCCTCGGAGAACGCCGCGACCTTCATGGCTATGGGGAGAATCTGTCCGCCCTCGAACAGGTCCCAGCTCACTCCAATCAGCTCGATTCGATCCCCGAGCCGGGCGTGGAGGTCCACCAGCAGGGGCAGCTCCTCAATGCACGGGTCGCACCAGGTCGCCCAGTGGTTGACGATTCGAGTGCGCGAAGATGGGCCGAGCAGGGTCTTGACCTCCGCAGCATCCATCGGCACACAGCCGGAAAGATCAGCGGCTGCAGGCACCTCAGCGGGCTCGGAGACAACCACCGGCGCGGGCTCAGAGGCAGATACCGGCGCGGGCTCAGAGGCAGATACCGGCGCGGGCTCAGGGGTTGGCTGGGACACGCTTGGAAGCGGAGGCTGCGCCGGTCGCTCGCCGTGCCGCTCGAACAGCTCGTTCCTGGAGACACGATCCGCGACTCGGGTGGCGACCTTTCGGCCGAAGCTTCGGAGTAATTTCACCGGGTTCACCTCACCTGGAGTCGTCCCTATCCCATCTGCCGATGTCTGTGAGGAACCATCAGCCGCCAGACGGCGTCGCCTCGCCCCAGACCCGCCACGCGCCGTTGTGCCAGCGGTAGATCTTGTCGGAGACGGGATACTCGGCAGACTCGAAGATCCGCCGCACACCGACCGCCATGACCTTGTCGGTCTCGGCATCACCGGGGATCCACATCAGGAAGGTGCCGACCGCCGGAACCCCGATGACCGGTGTGGTGCCTGCGATCTCGGAGAGGCGCTCGGGGTGGAGCAGCCCGGCTGCGTCATAGCCATCGCCGACCTGGGAGACCCAGTACGCCGCGCCAGGCATGTCGGCGATCTCCTGGCGGATCGGGCGCTCCGCAGACAGCGCGGCCTGAGCGGACGCGCTGACGAAGCCTGAGAGGGACGCCACATCCATTCCCCACTCCGCGGGCTCCGTCACCCGGACCGGGCGGCTGCCGCATGCGGTGCACAGGCTGAGTCCCTCGGACAGTTCTGAGCAGACATAGCCGGTCAAAACGGCCGCTCTGGGCTGGAGCCGCAGGTCGGTGCAGGAATCGGCGGCACGAGCCACTGACGAGCCGACTGACGAGCCGAGGGCAAGCGTCAGCAGCACCATGCGCTACTCGGAGACCACGTAGGTATCGAGGAGATCACCGAGATCTCGCCGAAGCTCTGGCCGCCGCTCCTCCTCAACCTCTTCCATCAGATCCGAGACCTGCTGGGTGAGCCGCCGCTGTCGCTGGCAGAGAATCCGGGCCATGCCGTGGACGAGCTTGAACGCGCCGAGGTTGCCAAATTCGAGCAGCTGGAGGTAGGGCACCCGCGGAAAACGGAACACCGTGGCGTCGTCTGCTGCGGCAACAGTCGCGGAGCGCTCGGAGCCATCGAGGATGGCCATCTCACCAAAGCAGGCGTGCTCGGCAAGCTTTGCGACGGAGCGATGTGGACCGAACGGGGTGGACTTGGTGACCTCCGCCGTGCCCCGGAAGAGCACATACCAGGAGTCTCCGTGATCACCCTCGCTGAAGATCGGCTGCCCGCTTCGGAAGGTCTGAACCTGCATGATGTGCACGATCTCAGACAACTCGGCGGCGTCGAGTTCCTCGAACATTGGGGTCTCAAGAAGAAAGTGGATCACCTGTTCCAATGTAATGCTGCGGTCCATTGACTCACCTCTGGCCGAGGTCATACCACAGGGGCTCTTCGGCCTTGGTATGATTCCCGTGCTCGTGAACTCAAATTGTTCATCCTGGAGGGGCTGATGGGACTGAGAAGTCGGCTGAAGAAGCAAGTCGGACGCATCCTGGATCAATTCTCGGGAGAGCACTCCGATGCTGCTCCGGAGACAAGAACCCCGTACTCGCGTCCTGGCGTCCCCGATGACGGTGCGGAGGTCGTCATGGCTCGACTGAACCGTCCCAAGAGTCTGTCTGCCGGTGGCGGTGCCAGCACTGAAGCCAGCACAACCGGCAGTGCTGACAAGAAGGACAAGTAGATGTTCTTAGAGACCCGCCTGAAGGACGACACCTTCATCCAGATCGACGCTGAAGCTTCGCTGGGAATCGACAAAGGGGGCGCCGTATACCATTCCCAGGCAGACGTCCTGGACAACATGCTCACCCTCGCAGCACAGGTGACCAGTCGCCTCAAGGAGCTGACGACCGGTGAGGACGCGCCGGATCGGATGTCGGTCACCTTCGGGATCCGGGTCAACGGAAACTCGGAGGTCAGCATGGCCCGTCAGTCCGACATCGCGCAGTTTCAAGTCACCGCAGAGTGGTCGAAGTAAGAGTGGTCGAAGTAAGAGTGGTCGAAGTCAGGCTGAGCCTCAAGTGACTCCGCCGCGCAGCTGCTCCGAGGTGGCCCGCATCCGCTCGCCGAGGTGCTGGCGGGCCTTCTCGATGGTCTCCGGGGCATCGTCCACAGGCGCCTCGATGCGTCCATAGGCGATCTCAACTCGGGCGAATGGGGCGGGGATCTCGAAGCGGTCCCAGGATCTGAGGTGAAGCGCAGGCCGGGCATGGGCGACGCCGTAGACGATCGGCCGTGAGGTCCGAGCCGCCATGATCAGGACTCCGGGATGGGGCTCAAAGCGCGGTCCCCGGGGCCCGTCGACTGCCAGGGCCGGACAGACGCCCCGGCTGAGGAGTGTGACGCTCTGCTTGAGGGCTGACCCACCGCCCCGGCTGCTGCTGCCTCGGATGGCGCCATACCCGAGGCGCGTGATGGTCTGGGCGAGCAGCTCTCCGTCTCGGCTGAGGCTCGCCATCGCATGGAATCCCCGCCGGGCATGGGTGGGGACCATGATGAGCTGCTCGCCATGCCAGAACGCCAGCACCGCCGCCCCGTCTGCCACCGCCTCCTCCAGGAGATGCCCGTCGATGTGCCGCACCCGCCAGGTCGCTGCCAGGAGCGTGACTGCGGCAGCCAGGATGGGCGGAACCAGAGGACCACCGGCGGGTCGGGAGGGAAGGTCGGGCATGGGGGGATATCATGCCTCATGGGAGGGAGGATGAAGCGTGGTGACCGCGTCCTGGGACGCTTTGAGGTCGGAGAGTCGCTGCCGGCTCGGGGAGAGCTGGTCCGGTGGTCTGCGGTGGACACCACCAGCGGCGAGTCGGTCGAGCTGCACCAGCCGACCCCGGCAGTCTGGGTCCGCCCAAAAGCCGAGGAGACCTTCATCGCCGCCCGGGACGGCCTCTGCACCGCCGGTGCCCTCCAGGCCCCGATCGCCTGGGGAGAGCACGGCGGACGCCCCCTGGCGGCCTATCCAACCTCCAGTGACTGGCCAGCGCACACCCTCGACGGCGACACCCTCACCGCGCTCGCGGCGTGGCTGGCCCCCGCAGTGGTGGCCGCCGGCTCCACGCTCAGCGGACGGCTCTCTCCCACGGATCTCGCGGTCGGCTCGGACGGGGTGGTGTCCCTGCGCCCCGACGGCGTCGCCCGAAAGCGCTCCCTCGCGGTTCCCGATCTCCACCAGGCCCCCGGCGAGGGCACCCCGGAGCAAGGCGCGCTGTACGGCCTCGGTGTGGTGCTGTTCACCGCCGCCACCGGCAGCCCGCCGTTCTCTGCACGCACCGTCCAGGATCTCACCCGGCAGCAGCAGACGCCCCGCGCCCCCAGCAGCATCGTGCCCGACCTCCCCGCACCGCTCGACGCCCTCATCCTTGGCCTGCTCTCCCCTCACCCCGACCAGCGCACCGCTGCACTCCATGGCCTGCCCGCTTCAAAGCCCGTCGTTCTCCCACAGGCCCCGCCCGTCGTCGAGGCACCGCCTCCCTCGCGCCCTTCGGTGATCACCCCACCCGCTCAGACCGGCGCCCGTCGCGATCTCCCGAAGGCCGACTGGCAGGTCGTCGCACAGCCGGCAGACCTCCCCGCCAGCATCCGACGCCGCCTCGCAGCGGTCGCAGACATCCCCGACGGCGCGATGGAGCAAGCCGCCGAGGAGGGAGTCCTGCTCCCGGTCGGCGGGGCGAAGACGAAGGCCGCGGCAGAGGCACTCCAGGCCCGCCTCTCGATATCTGGTGCCAACCTCACGGTGCGCCCGCTCCAGGACGGACGCACCGTGCCGACGGTCGCAATTGTGGGCCTCATGATCCCGGCTGTTCTCGCCGTTGTGGGCCTCATTGGTGCCGGCATCCTCGGCATCCCGATGCTCCTGCCCGCCGTGGCTGCAGCGGGAACCCTCGCCCTCTGCGTTGTTGGCATGTTCATCGCAGCGGGGATCCTGGTGCGCAGACGGCGCAGCGGCCCGCTGAGGCGGGGGCACCTGCTCGTTCAGGCCAGCTACGCAGACACCGACCCGCTCCAGGCGCAGCTCCGCCAGACCCGCCGGGCACTGCTCACCAGCGAGCTGTCCACACCGGCCCGGGTCGATCTGCTCACCTCAGCCGACGAGATCGAGGCGATCCTGCCCTCCGCCGACGCTGAGGATCGGATCCGGCTCCAGGCGACCCTCTCCGACATCGAAGCGGCAGCACAGGTCCAGACCGAGAGCGACGCCGGGCAGACCATCGATCAGGCCCAGCGTCAGGCACAGGCCGCGCACCGCGCCGCCCGTCAGCTCAACAAGTAGCGCCGAACAACAAGTAGCGGGCTACTTCGCGAGAATCGTCCAGGCGAACCCATTGCAGCCGCTGACCGCAGGGAGGGTGCTGTCGGCAGCATCGGCGTCCAGCGCGTCAGCCTCGGACTCCGCCTTGTAGATGGTCTGGCAGTAGTACAGGATGCTCGCAGCATCCCAGGTCCAGTCAAACCGGCTCCACAGCTCCGGGCTGTACTTGTTCTTCGCATCGTTCTGGGCGATGGCGTACATCGCGTCGTTGTCGTACTGCGAGATGTCGAAGTTGGTTGTGGCGCCGTACTGCGCCCACAAAACGTTGTCGATCACGTGGTCGCCGCCGTAATTGTCGGTCCACGATCCGGCGATGGCGAGGTCAGCATCGGCGTCGGTGTCGGCGTCGGTGTCGGCATCGGTGTCCGCATCGGTGTCCGCATCGGTGTCGGCGTCGGTGTCGGCGTCCGTATCAGCGTCGGTGTCGGCGTCCGCTTCGGAGGACCAGCCCGCGGTCGGATCCACGGCGGAGGACTGCGGGTTGTCTGAGCCCTCCGAGTCACAGCCAATGGCGAAGAGGCAGAGGGGAATGAGGGCACGCATGGGGTCTCCGGATCCGGGTTTTCACGGCAGCGGACAAGATTACGGATCATGCCCTGCAGGTCAAGTGCGTCAGTGCGCTTCTTGGTCGGGGTATTATCCCCTCGCCCAACGGAGCGTTGATGTACATCCTCGGCCTGTCCTGCTTCTATCACGACGCCTCAATCTGCCTGCTCAAAGATGGCGTCCCCATCGCGGCAAGCAACGAGCAGTCGTTTACGCGAAAGAAGCACGACGCCAGCTTTCCGGTAAACGCCATCCGGTGGGCCCTCGACTTCGCGGGCATCACCATCGCCGATATCGAGCTGGTGGCGTTCTACGACAAGC
>JBLHNG010000279.1:0-9784 GCA_047621685.1 Myxococcota bacterium
ATCTGGCTACCCAGCGCCCCGAGGGCTCAGATGTGCCTGCTTCCCATGCCTGCTCGACGGTTGAACCTTAGTAATTAAAAGAAATTATGCACAGAGGGTAGGTGCGGAAGGTCGGAGAGACTGAATTGAGCATCATCTGAAATAGAAGCGAAATTAGTTTCCGTTCCGAGGCCGATATACTGCTTAATATCAACAGCACTGTCCGTCATAGTCACTGCTGCGCATCTTGAGTATGAGCCCGGAGTTTGTATGGAAGAGCAAGTTGATGACAGGGACAATCTTGCGCTGGAAGCAGCGCTGGAGCGAGCGAATGAAGCTCAGGATGCGTTGGAGGGGATCTTCACCATTCTGGCTGCATCCATTGATCTAACCGGTAGAATTGAGTCTGCGATGGAGGTCTCTAAGTCCACAAGAGACGCCGCACTGGTCCACCTGGGCCGTCAGGTGCTCCAGTGGTATCGGAGCGGAGGCGATATCATCCTGGAGTCCCCCGAGACCGAGAATGAAGACGCCTTTGAATCAGAGAATCTGGTTGTTGAGGAGCCGGTTGTCGAGGAGCCCGTGCTCAGTGAGGAGATCTACGCTGCTGAAACACACACCCTCGAAGCCGAACCCGTCACAGAGCCGATCCCACAGGTTCCAGCGTCTCTGGAGAGCATCCAGACCTTGACCACCGGCGGCCTGGGGGTGAACTGGAGCGCCTCCGCACCACCAATCAGCTCGCTCGATCGCATCCTTGATGCGCTCTCCCCGCCACCCTCAGCAGCCGGCTTCAAGGCTCAACTACAACGAATCCAGGAGATCAACCCTCACACCTGGCGGGGGATGCCAAAGAACACTCAGCAGGATCTGACCGCGCTGCTGGCAGCATGGGGGCGTCACCTTCAGGGGCTCCTGGACAAGACGCACAGCACCGTCCTGTCGCAGTTCTTCGGTCGGCTCACGGAGTACTCAGAGCGGGAGCAGCCGGGCTTCGTCTACGGTCTCGCTCGGCAGCATCGTCCCCGCAATGGGAGCTGGCTTGAGGATGCCCTCCGGGTGTGGCGACGGCTGGCCCCAGCGGACAGCACACCAGGCATCACACCGGAGACGGCACTCACCACGCTCCAGGCCCGCCTCCACCTCCCAGACATCCGCCCGTCGGTCCTGATCGCACTTCAGGCCGGGGTCAATGATGATGATCCCAGGCTGGTTCAGCTCCTCAGCAGCCGGCTGTCGGCTCTTGGAGATGCGCCCCGGCTGCGAAAGGTGCGAAAGGCCATTCGACGGCACCACAACCAGAGCGACCGAAGTCAGCCACTGGCTGTGGTGGCCCCCTGGCCACACCACGCCATCACCAGCACATGGCGCGTGATCATCCTCGGCGGAGATCGGCCAAAGAAGCTCAACCCCCTGCTGAAGGACACGTTCGGATTTACGGACATCCGGCATGAGAGCGGCAAGCAGATCCGGCGGGTCCTCCAGCTTCGAGAGAGCATCCTCGCCGGCAAGATCAACCTGTGCCTCGTCGTCATCCGGTTCCTCTCTCACAAGGCCAGCAACATGGTCGTCGATGCCTGCAATGAGCAGGGGGTGACGGTGGTGAAGATGGGCAGCGGACTCAACCTGGTCCCGCTGCGTGAGGCCCTCTCAGAGCGCCTCGGTGGTGAGGAATGAGCCGGGTCACCAGCACCGCATGTCGCCAGCCGGTGCTCCCATACCATCATACTCGTAGACCAGATAGGCACCCGTAACCTTAGGATTGTTCCGATACCGGATTGCATCGGGTGCGTAGTTGTCCTCCGAGACTGACCCCTCAGGAAAGTGCAGGCTGAGGATCGGATCGGTGTAGACAGCTCGGATCGCATCCTGGTCGGGGCCGCCCTGACGCCACTGGCCGACCAGGAAGTCGCAGTGGTTGCCGTTGCCGTCCAGGATACCCAGCAGCGACACCGACTCCAGCAGCGTGCTGTCGGCGGGATGGTGCTGGTGCTTGAAGTCGCGCTCCATCTGCCAGAGCTTCAGCGAATTGACCGGCACAGCCCAGGTCATCGACAAGACCAGCATCCCCAACAACACCAACGGGATGAGCCCCACCACCACAACCGCTCTCTTCATGACGGCCTCCATGGCAACCGGTGGGAGCAGGAACCATGCCAGGCTACGGTTTGGCATGCTGTGGCTCATTGAGACGGATGTCTTCGACGACACCTACAAGGTGCGCATGTCTGCCGCGATTCGGTCGACCGGGCACACCCTGCGGCTCTGGGATGATGCCTGGTGGGACGACGGGCTGCCTCGCGTGCGGGGGCCGGTGATGTTTCACGGCAGCCTCGGCAATGCCGCTGCGATCAAGGCCCGCTGTCCGAGCTGGGCCCCGGGTGCGCTGTGCGATGTGAACGCCTTTCGCTGCTCCACCTGGTATCCCCGGGCGGATCGCTGGCTGCTGCATGCTCGGCACCGAACCCTGCCCGCACAGCAGCTTGTGGCAGACGCCGCGGCGGTCTATCGATCAGTCGGCGCAGGAGATGCCGCATTTGTTCGTCCCGACAGCCCGCTCAAGCCATTCTCAGGCCGGGTGATCTCTGCGAGCGCGATGTCCCTCTCTGCGCTCGACCATGGGATCTATTGGGAAGACGATCAGCTCCCGGTGGTGGTCGCCCCGCTTCGAGACATTGGGCGTGAGTGGAGATTCGTCATTGTGAATCGCCAGGTTGTGACCGGGAGTGGCTACATCGCGGAGGGTCGGCAGGCAGACGCGGCGGAACCAACGGGGGCGCCCTGGCGGCTTGCTGCGGAGATCGCGGCCCACATTGCCCCACCCGAGCCTGCGTATGTGCTGGATGTCTGTGAGGCAGACGGTGCGCTCCACCTGCTGGAGCTTGGTCCGCTGAGTGGGGCAGATCTCTATGGGTGTGATCTGTCGGCAGTCGTCTCCGCAGTCAGCGACATGTTTGAGTCGTAACGCCGATAATTAATGGCACCGGTCATCTCATCCCCTTCTCAGACAAAGAGCACCAGTCAAGCGGGATAACTGTCCACTGCGATGACTGGTGCCTAATTAATACCCACTGGCTTTGAGCGCGTCCGAGACCGGCTCCGCGACCGATGGGCCATGCCACCACAGCTTCTTGAGCTTCGGACAGGCACCATCGAGGATCCGCTGGGCGTTCGCCATGTCGAGACCCTCTCTCAGCCGCAGTCCCCGGATGCCCTTGGCGACCGGCCCGGTGAGGATGGCGGCGAGACCGGTGGGGGTCAGCTTCGTCTCGCTGAGGTCAAGGGTCTTCAGGGAGGGGCCATGGCCTGCAATGGACCTCGCGGCGGCGTCTCCGATTCCGGTCTTCTTGACCACAAGGCTGCTCAGCTTCTCGCCATGCCCCAGCAGCTCCGTCAGCGCGGCGTCGGTGAGCTGGGTGCCGGAGAGGTCGAGGTGCTCCAGCGCGGGCAGCCCGGCCATCCAGGCACCGGAGGCACCGAAGGGATTGTCCGCGAGACTCAGCCAGCGTAGAGCGGGCAGTCCCTGCTCGACAAGCGCGGCAAGTCCCACATCATCCAGGCCGTTATACGCCAGATCCAGCCGCTCAATGCGCTGCATCCAGTCCGCTCTTGCGAGGTGTCCCGCCCCCTCGCTGCCCAGGCGGTTGTAGTCCAGGGAGATCCCGGTCAGCGCCGAGAAGCCCGGGGCCTTCACAAGCACCGCCGCACCGGCCGGACCCATGTGGTTCTGGGTGAGGTTCAGGCTGCTCAGAGAGGTGAGATTGGCCTTTACGAGTGCCTTGAGGGGACCCGGCTTCAGCTCGCAGGTCCACAGCCGCAGCGCCTGCCACTGCTGCCACGCACCCTCCCCCTTCCACGACTTGAGGTAGCCGGCGGACACCCTCTGCTGGTTGTAGCCGACCTGGGAGAGGTTGGTGGTCTCAGCACCTTCGCTGAGCAGGTTTGCCAGCTTCTGCCCGCGCATCGGCCGTCGGGGGCTCTCCAGGATGCGGATGCAGCGGTGCTTGGGGGCGTGCTGGCCGAGGTAGACCTCCTTGACCCACGTCGTCGGGGAGCGCCGCAGCTCAATCCCGGGCTCCAGGGAGAAGCCGGTCCATGGGTCCAGCCCGGTCGGCCAGTGGGTAGAGGCAGCCTCGAAGCAGTCCACCGCATCGGACTGCGCCTCAGGGGAGAGGCCATCCAGCAGGACGGTCACCTTCTGCCAGGACTCATACTTCGGCTTGCCTCTCGCGAGGCGCTCAAGGTTGCTGTGTACTTTGGACATGCGACACTCTACCGATCCGAGCGATGGTCGATTGGTTGATAGACAGTTTTCTACAATTTGAAGCATTCTAATGATTCCGGCAGGTCTGCGGCAGGCACGCTTCCTGCAACCCATGAGGGCAACCCGGAGCCCCTCATGATCCTGCTCACCACCGTCCTCTCCGCCATCGCCTCCCCCGCCATCGTCACGACCGATGATGCCAGCACGCTCGTCTGGGATGATGCAGTCGGACGCAACACCCTCACCTGGAACAGCGAAGAGGCGATCACGGTCACCCACTCGGTCCTCGATGACGGCAAGCGCTACTGGTATCGACAGCTCGCTGTGACGGCCCCGGTCTGTGACGACGGGGATCAGACCTTCGCCATGGCGGACGATGTCGAGGTGTCCGATGCAGACGGTGACGGCATCGGCGAGGTCAGCTTCGCCATCCGCTCCGGCTGCACCACCGACGCGAGCGCGGTGAGCCTGGACCTCTACCTGTGGGAAGACGGCGCGATGCATCAGCTGTGGGGCGAGACGGTGTGGTGGAACTTCGACGGAACCGGCACGGTCACTCCACCGCAGCTCTCCGACTCGCTGGCCCACGCTCCCGACCTCACCGAGGCCCTCAGCGCACACTTCGAGGTGCTGGTGCGAAACGAGCGCAGCATCCTCGGCGGCCCGGTCGTCCTGCACTTTGTCGACGACCAGCGGTAGGATCCCAGGCATGACCACCGACCGCTATGTCTGCCTCAGCTGCCACAAGGGACACGACGTCGTCCCCGAGAGCGTGATCCGAGCTGACGGGCACGTCTGGAGCTGCGGAGATAAAAACGTCGCATGAACCACAA
This sequence comes from Myxococcota bacterium, assembly GCA_047621685.1. GTDB lineage: Bacteria > Myxococcota_A > UBA796 > UBA796 > UBA796 > JAQXDW01. The sequence goes on from JBLHNG010000279.1 coordinate 5,077, forward strand.
CATCTTCCGACGCCTCAGCTCTGTGTCGAACTTCTCCCCTGCCCTGCTCAAGGAGCTGGTCGAGGTCACCGGCACCCCGTTCTCGGTCGGTGCTGACGAGGTGCTGCTTGCAGAGGGAGAGCAGGACGACGCCTTCATGATCATCGTCGAGGGCGAGCTGGATGTGATCGTCGGCAAGCCCCCGGTGGTCATTGCCCAGGTCGGTCCCGGCGCGATGCTCGGAGAGATGGCGATCTTTGGCCTAGAGCGGAAGCGCCGGGCGACCGTGGTGACCCGCACCCCCACCGTCGGGGTCATCTTCCAGCGCGACGGCATCGAGCTGCTGCGCCAGCGGGGGCATGTCGCGGTCACCCGGCTGGAGGGTCAGGCGGTTCATGCGGCGGCGGCCCGGCTGCGGGAGATGAACGAGCGGTTCAGCGCGCTGTCGGTGGGCACTGGCCTGGAGCCGGTTGCCCCGGGCGGCTTGCTGGCTCGCCTTCGGAGCTGGCTGGGCTTCAGCCACAGCCTGAGCGACACCCCGATGCCCGACGTCGGGGAGGTCCTCCGAAGCTCTCCGCTGTTCGGCACCCTGCCCGACCACGCCATCGCGACGCTGGCCGAGGCGCTGAGGCCGGTCTCGGTGGCCGACGGCGACATTATCCTTGAGGAGGCAACCTACGGCAGAGACGCCTACATCGTCGCTACCGGGCGGATCGGGGTGTATCGGGCGGTGCGCAATGAGAAGAACGAGCGCATCGCCGACCTGATGCCCGGCGACGTGTTTGGGCTGGTGGGCCTGCTGCATGGTGCGTCTCGGACCGCGACCTGCATCGCCGAGGAGCCCTCCTGGCTGCTCCACCTCTCCGCTGATGTCTACAACGCGCTGACCCTGCCGAGCGCCCCTGGTGCGACCTACCTGCATCGGGCGATCTATGAGGCCCAGGCGGGGCAGCTGGACAATGCGAACCAGCGGGTGGCGCAGTTGATTGCGGCGCTGGCTGGGGTGGATGAGCTGGATGGGGACAATCGGGCGATCTACCATGAGTTTGTGAGTGGGTCGCTGTAGGGATGGTTGGTGAGTGAGGTGAGTTGGCCGACGTGCGGTGAGTTTCGAGTGTCCGGCTGGGGGCCACAAGGTGGGTAGTCCAGGGGGAGCGGTGACCAGAGAGAACCGAAGGGGAACGCCGGGAATGCAGCCCCCCCCCTTGAGCGCAGCGGCATAAGCCGCTGGAGCGGGCACAGCCGAAGGTCTGCGTTGGGGCGGAGTGGCCAGGAAAAGCATGGCGCCGACGATGGCGTACCTCAGCAAACCGGTGAGGGAGAACCCTCCAGAGCCAAATGCCACGACGCTGAGAAGACCGAAGGGCGAGCAGAACAGGGCAGGCAACATCAAAGACCACGATTCGAGAGTCGTCGGAGTCAGGAGGTACTTCCACCACGATCTCCGTCCTCAGGCTGCTCGCTATCGGCCTCCTCCGTGGTTGCAGTTCCACTTCGTGAGTGCCGAATCTGAGCCGCCTCCGTGAGTACCCGCCTCAGCACCTCCACCTCCTGGGAGCCGGGCATCAGCCTCCCAGCCACCCACGGATACATCGAACTGATCGGGAACTGATCGAGCTCAGATCGGCTCCAGCACCTCGTAGAGGAAGGCGGGCCGGTCGCCCTCGTCCCAGTCGCCCGGGTAGAGCGGATCAGGGTCGGGGCCGAGGATGGCGATGGCATAGCCACCCCCAGCCTCGACGCTTGTGCCGAAGTCGTAGCCGTAGACACCCGAGGCATTGGTCTTGATGTTCTGGGTGTCGGTGCAGGCCGTGGGCGCCCCGCCCGGTCCCCACACTGCAACGATGGCGTAGCTGTGGGCCACGAGCAGGTCAGGACTGGTGGAGTATGCGGTGACCTTGATGAGGCTGTCGAACGTCACGGTGTCGTTCCATGCACAGTGAACGGGCAGGCTGGAGTCCGCGTCGGTGTGCCAGCTGTAGAAGGATTCGACGCCGAGCGAGCTGTCTGAGACCGTGACGACGCCGGAATTGCGTGCATCGATTGCGGTGCGCTCGATGGTCACGTCTTCCAGACGCACGATGCCCCCGCGCAGGGTCTGCAGCCGGGTCTCATCACACTCAAAGCCAAGCTCGTCGCAGTAATACGCCGGGGTGGTGGAGCCGTAGATCGCCTGGCCCGTGCCGCCAGCCATCACGTCGATGCGCATGTTCTCGCCGGCGTTGGCCGTGCCGTCGATGCGGATGGCCTGGTGGGCACCGTGGGGCTCCAGGTGCAGACCGCTGGGCGCGATGACGCCGTAGCCGTAGTCGGTGGGCGTGAAGTTCTGGCCGTAGCTGACCAGATAGATGCCGCTGGCGTGGGTGTGATACCGCCGCACCGCCGCTGCCGCATGGCCGGCCTTCGACCAGTCGTTGTCGGTGATGCGCGGGCCGTTGGCGTAGATCTTCAGGGCCGTCGTGGAGTTGCAGTCGGCAAAGGCCATCGTGTCGTCACATTCAAGCGACTCGTGGAACATCTGGATGAGCTCATGGCGATCACCGATCGCCGCCGGGTCGGTGCGGTTGTCCATGCTCCAGCGGGCCTGGTCGAGCCACATGTAGCCACGCTCGTCGTCGTGCCAGAGGTTTTTCAGGTTTGCGTGGTCGGGATCCGTCCAGGGGTCCGGGTTCTGCACGGCCGCCACCGCATCTTCATCGGTGTAGCCCTCGACCACATCGTGCGCGTGATCGCTGGCCGCGTAGTCTGGTGTTTCGGAGTCGTGCCCGTGATCTGAGGCGGCGTAGTCTCCCGCCTCGGATGTGTGTCCGGAGTCTCCGTCGCAGGCGATTATCAGCAGTGGAAGCATCGAATAATCGTACCATACGATGCGATGGCACGGTCCGGAAAACCGCTGGTACAGCTATTGAAGTCGAACAGACCGCTCTCCCGCACGGACCTGTAAATAGAATGCACCTGGCCCCTTCATGACGACCCTTACGCGCACCTCGGGGCCAGACGTCCCTGCCGGCTCTCCCCGGATGTAGCCGGTCGCCAGAAGGCCATTCAGGTCGAGGAGAAACAGCCCGACTTCGTGTACGGGAGAGTCCTTCGTTTCCCTCCAGCGGAGGTTCATCAGATAGGGGCTCTTCTGAGTGTGGAGCACCCGGTGATGGTGGGCATTGTCGTCCTGTCGCAGAGTCCAGCGATAGGCCCTCCTTCCACCGTTGGAATCAAGTCGTTGGACAAGGTCTATTTTCATTACTGGGTCCTTGTGAGAGGGTTCAACTGTGGGAGAGGGCGGCGTGGTCGCTCTGCAGCGCGGCTCGCCGGATGTCCTCTGGCTTCCATGCTCAGCGTCATCTCCTGGAGGACACTCGGCGCAACCCACTCACGCTCACAGCGTCTCCAGATACGCCACCAGATCCCCCCGCTCCCCCTCCGTAAACCCGCCAGTGCTCCCCATCAGCCCCGCGTCACTCGCCACCAGCACCTCACCGAGCGTCTCCGCAGAGCCATCATGGAAATACGGAGCCGTGCTCACCACCCCCCTCAGCGTCGGCGTGTTCGCCGCAACATCGTCGAGGATCCCGTAGTGCGCTCCATCGGAGAGGGTCTCACCAACATGGCAGTCCCCGCACCCCGCGCGCTCAAACAGCACCGCCCCCCGAGCCACCGCCTCGGCATCAACAGCCTCCGGCAGCCGCACCCGCCGCAGCTGCGCGATGAAGTCCTCCAGCCTGCCGAGGTCGTTGGTGTTCAGCGCCACCCCGCCCATCCGGCGGACGCTGGTGTTCCGAGCCTCGTCGGCGATCGTCTCGACATCGCTCGACCAGGTAAACGGCCCGGTGTCGCGGATCTGACCGGAGAGTGAGGGAGTCTGGCGGGGGCCGACCGTGAGGTGCCAGGTCTGCCCGTCGTTGCGGCCCTCGGCGTGGCAGGTCGTGCAGGAGACGTCCGCGCCCTCCCGCCCCATGCGGCCATCGTTGGCGGTGTAGAACAGGGTCAGCCCGGTCTGAAGATCCGCATCGAGCGCGGCCTCGGTCGTCGGGTGTCTCGACAGGGAATCGAGCAGGACGGGATCGTGGGTGAGCCAGATCGCCTCGGGCAGCTCGATGTCGAACGCCGCCTCCAGCTCCCTCCCCTCAGACTCCAGTGCTGCCAGTGCTGCCTCGGCGTGCTCTGCCCGAGCTTCGGCGAGATCCGCGACGGGAAGCGCGGTGACAAGCTGGTCGAGGAAGCTGTAGGCGAAGGCTTTGCCGTCATCGAAGGCCACACCGCAGGGGCCGGCATCCACTGCGACGGCAGCCATCGGGCGCAGCTCGAAGTACGGGTCGCCAGCTTCCCGGTCGTCCAGCGGCACATCGGCGTCGAGGGTGACCACCACCCTTGAGCCCTCCATGGCCACCCACAGCACCCGCTCACCGGGCGCGTAGATCGCGGCGGAGGGGTAGGAGCCGAAGAAGTCGGTGACCGGCGAGTACTGGCTGTTTCCGCTGCGGATCCCCAGCAGGCGAGCGGCGGAAGGGGCGGGCATGCCGCTGCTCACCGGCAGCTCGATCACCGCTCCGGAGAAGCGATTGGAGCCGGGGATGAGGCCCTCGTCGGCGTAGCTGGTGTCGGTGTTGTCCTCGGTCGGTGCGGTGTCCACCAGCAGCAGCGGCACCGCGAGGAAGGCGCCGTCGTCGGAGAAGTCGGGGTCACCAGTGATCCGGGGGGTCAGCGCCCGACGGTCCCCGGCGCGCATGCT
>JBLHNG010000280.1:0-9761 GCA_047621685.1 Myxococcota bacterium
ATGGCGGCGTCCTGTGCCTCAAGCCAGGCGCGGACCTCGGCCTGCTCGGTGTCGATGCTGCTCTCCGCACACTCCCGGCGGGGATCGCTCCGGGCATCGTCGTCGATGAGCAGCGCGAGGTCATCGAACAGCCCGACGAGGTCGCGCTTCACCGCCACATCGAGAATCTCCGCAACCACGGCCTGCTGGGCCTTCCCGCAGATCTCATTGTCGGTGACACAGCCGAGCAGCAGCTTCCCGGGCGGCGTCATCCAGGACAGCCCCCACTCCCAGTCGTTGAGGAAGGAGTAGTCGAGATCCCACGGGATGAGGTCGGCGAGGCCATCCGTCGGGTCGAAATACACCCGGTAGTTGTTGGTGTTCAGCCCTTAGCCGTCGTTCTGCCCGATGAACTGCTCGACCGCCCACATCCGGTGCAGCAGGGGCCAGTCGACCACCTCGGAGGTGCCTGTGTAGTAGTCCGGGGTGAGGGCCACCTCAAGTATCGTCGAGGAGATTTCGGTGATGTCGACGTGACCGACATCGGTGCCCTCTTCGAGCTGGAACAGGGTGTCGTTGCCCTCGGCGAAGTCCAGCAGGGTGTAGTTGTAGCCGTCCCAGACGTACTTGCCGTCGTAGAGGTTGCCGCTCGGATCGGTGTAGTGACGCCGAAGGAAGCGGTCGTCGGGGACCTCAATGATCGTATAGAGCCCATAGGGCGAGCCGTTGACCGACACCCGGGCGATGCCGGTGCGAGATGCCGGCACCCCAGCCGCCTCAAACAGGGCATAGCCAATGTGTTCCTTGAGATACGAGCAGTCGACCACCGAGTTGTTCAGCGAGAGCGTCTCCAGTCCATAGAACCGCTGGTCTTCGACGTACTGGTTGAAGTCCAGCTTGAACTTTGGCTTGCCGCTCAGCTCCCGAAACGATCCGATCTTGCCGCGCAGCCTCACCCCGATCAGCGGGATTGCCTCGCCGTCAAAGGTGACGCTGCCCTCGGTGTAGGTGTAGGGCTCCAGCCCCAGGGCAGTCACCGATGCCTCTGGCAGGGTGATCTCGACCTCATGGATGACGTCGTAGGCGAAGATCCAGTCGTCTTCGAGGGTATGATCTCCGATGACCTCCTCGGTGACCGGAGGCGGCTCGGTGTCGGCCGGCCCGGTGTCGGGTGGAGTGGTGTCGGTGTCGGTGTCGACGGCGGTGTCGGAGGTGTCTGGCGTGCCCGAGTCGTCCAGAACCTGCAGGGGCGGGTCTGGCTCATCCGGGGAGCAGGCGAGTATCAGGAGCGCAAGCATCTGCGCATCCTACCGTGAATACTCAGCTCCGGTCGTCGATTGTGTCCTCCGGCTTGAGGACGAGTGCGAGGTTGCCGCTGCCGTCGAAGCTGACCAGGTTCGGGCTGATTCCGCCATCTCGCAGCTTGCCCCGCAGCCGGGTGAGCACCGTGTCGAAGCGACGACGGAGGCGGTCCCGGTGGACCTCGTCGGTCCACAGAATGCGGGCGAGCTGCTCCCAGTCCACTCCCGTTCCGACGCTGGCCAGCTCACTGAGCAGCCGGGCGTGGTGGCCGCGGAGGGTGAGGGCCGGCATGCCGGAGCGGTGGATGTGGGCGGTGTCCCAGTGCAGCTCCAGCCGCATCGGTGCGCTGACCGCACCGACCATGTGGGTGCGGGGCTGGCCGGCCCGGGACAGGCCGATGCGAACGGCGGTGAACCGCTGCCCCTCTGCCTCCATCGTCCAGCCGACGGTCAGGTCGACCGGATCTTCACCAGGGCGCTGGACCTGCCAGCCATCTCCGGTAGACCAGAACGCCGCCACCTGACCGTCCTGGGAGCGGGAGACCAGGGCGGGGTTGGGACGCAAGACGAGGTAGCAGGCCCCGGGCAGAGGCTGGCGAGGCAGGTCGGCGCCAGACAGCCCCATGACCTCCTCGGGCAGACCCACCTCGACCACCTCGACCTCCAGGCCCCGGGCAAACGCGATGCGCTGGCCGACGGCGAGAACGGTGTCCTTGCGGGGCTTACCGCCGATGGCGAACAGGCCGCGCAGGGCGAGGAGCTTGAGCTGCCCGCCCCGGAGGCTGACCATGGCGTGGGCCTCGGAGACCCGGGGATCGGACAGCTGGAGCCGAGCGGTCCACAGGCGACCGATGAGATCGCCGTGTCCGAGGGTGTGGCACAGTCCGTCGTCGGTCTTCAATGTCACCTGAGCAAGCATGGGAGAGAACATGCCACATGTCCTTTATCTTCAGTCGGATCGCGGTTCGCGACACCAGTGCCGCACCCCAATGGATTAGGCCGACCGGCTCCCGCTGACACCTGTCGCCGATCTGTCACCACCCGATGCTGCTGCCCAGCGCCTCCTCCAGCGACAGCCCCCACGCGGCCTCGACCTCCGCTATAAGCGCCTCTGGGGAGCGATCGAGCACGGTGAGGTCCCACAGCCTCACCGTCTCGTCCCAGCTCGCGCTCGCCAGCTGGGTGCCGTCCGAAGAGAACACCACCGCCTGAGCCCGCTCGATGTGCCCGTCGAGCACCGCCAGCTCCTGACCGTCTTCCGCCCGCCAGATCCGGACCAGTCCGTTTCGCTCTCCACCGGCCAGCAGGCGGTCGTCCCTGGAGAATGCGACATCCCGAAGGTGGGTGTCGGTGGGGGCTGACCAGATCTCCGCGCCATCACTGCTGCGGACCTGCACGCTGCTCGACAGCACGGTCGCCAGCCGGATCTCCCCGGCCTCCGCCGATGTCATGGCTACGGCTCCGATCTCTGGCAGGTTGAACAGGTTTCGCAGGACGGGCGGCTCACCTGCCTCCAGCATCAAGACGTCTCCCGACCGCGCGGCCAGGATCGCCCGGGTGTGGGTGGCGTCGGGCTCACCGTCGATCAGCTCCGCCCCGATTCGCTTCAGGCCGGGATACTCGGTGCCGTCGGTTCGGAACACCTCGGGGCCGTTCTCCTGGGGGTTGCAGACCAGAAGGTCGGGCTTCAGCCAGACCAGCCTTCGACAGCCATTCTTGTTCCACAAGAGCGGCTCCCCTCCCCCCATCGCGCCGACATACGGCGACACCCCCAGCGCCGTCACCGCGAAGCGCGTCCCATCCGGGGAGATGGCCACGTCCTTGCAGGCCCCCAGAGATCGCATCGGGACATCCTCGACCATGCCGTCCGTCAGGCGCCACAGCCGTCCCTCACCGCCGCCCAGCGATGCCCCGAGCAGCTCCCCCTGCCAATCAATGGTGGTCACCCCGCCCGGTGCGGAGAGCCGACTCAACAGCCCGGGCTCTGGAAGCGCCCAGCGTCGCAGCCGCTTTCCGAGAATCAGCAGCTCTTTGTCTCCAACAAACCGGATGTCGGTCGTGTTCTCTGGTATCCGAAGCCGAACGCCAGGGTCATCCACTGGCCAGAGCCACACCGCACCCGACTCATCCACCGCTGCCACCCACTGCTCGTTGTCAGACAGGGCGACCTGACTGATCATGCCTGGAGCAAGCTGGACGGCGCTGATGAGCGCTCCGTCCTCGCGCTTCCGGACCTCGATTTCACCCTCCAGGAAGCCCATCACCATCCGCTCCATGCCGACGGTGATGGTGGAGACCTGGCTGATGGTTGGCTTCCAGTCCTCGATGAAGACCTGCCGACTCAGCTCCGTCTCGTCCCAGGCCGACCACACCAGCTCTCCGTTCTGCACAGACAGGATCGTGCCGTCCGCGTCTGCCCAGATCGCTGAGAGGCGGGCAATGTCTCTGACATTGTACCCCTCCCCGGTACTCAGATCGAGGATGTAGCCGCCGGTGGCGTTGCGGGACCCGATCCGGTGGGGATGGTTGCCCACGACGGCCCGGTCCGCCATGATCCAGTAGGGCCGGGCAGTGGGCACCAGGCCGCCGCTGTCTCGATCGAAGATGCGCAGCAGGTAGCCCTGAGGGCCGAACCCGAAGGGGTGTCCGGCTCCGGTGAACGACAGCGAGCTGAGCTGAGCCTCTGCCTTCCAGCGCGAGGACAGGGTGTCCGACGACAGCAGCTCCAGGGAGCCCTCCCGCCGGCAAGCCAGCTCGGTCCCGTCCGGGCTGAGGCCGGACTCGATGCAGTCGGGGAGTGCGTGATCGCTGAGCAGGCGAGGGCGGGCGCTGCCGTCCATCAGCAGCCCGCGGGCCTCGGGAAGCTCGTGGAGGAGCAGGGCGTGGGCGGCGAGAGTCTCCGCCTCTCCCCGTGCACCGGCCCGAGAGGCAGCCCGAGCCTGGGCGATGAAGGACTGGGCGAGGTGAGCGTCGGAGCGGCGCTGGGCATCCTCCAGGTCATGCTGGGCATCGAGGGCGCGGTCCCGCTCGCTGAGGGTCACTCCCCAGGCCATCGCGAGCCCGACCAGCGCCACTGCCCCCACCGCCCCCACTGCCAGCACTGTCCGGCGGAATCGGGTGAAGGTCCGCATCAGCTCGTCGGTGGCGGAGTAGCGGTGGGCAGAGACCCGGCGACCGTCCAGCCACGCCTCCAGATCCGCGGCCAGCTGTCGGGCATCGGGGTAGCGATCCTCTGGGCGGCGGGCAGTGGCCCGGAGGATTATGGTGCTCAGCTCCGGCGGAAGCTCAGCCTCCTGGGCGGTGGGCTCAGGAATCGGGGTGGTGAGGATCTTGGCGAGGATGTCCTGAGTGGTGCCCTGAAACGGGCGCTCACCGGTGAGCAGCTCGAACAGACACACCCCCAGCGACCAGACATCCGACCGCTGATCGACCAGATCCCCCGACGCCTGCTCGGGGCTCATGTACGCCGGGGTTCCCAGCACCGCGCCGACCGCTGTGGCGTCGGTCCCTGACAGCACTGCGTCCCAGTCACTGCCCTCTCGGCCCACCGGCCTCGCCAGCCCCCAGTCCATCACCTGGGTCTCTCCGAACGGGCCGAGCAGGATGTTGTCCGGCTTGATGTCCCGGTGCACGATGCCGCGGTGGTGGGCGTAGGCGATCGCCTCACAGGCCGCCAGGAAGGCACGCAGCAGCCTCAGCCGGGCGGGGAGGTCGTCGAGCCCCTCCAGCACGACCGCCAGGGTCCGCCCCCGGACCACTCGCATCGTGTACCAGGGCCTGCCATCGTCATCGATTCCGGTGTCGAACACCGGCACGATGCTGGGGTGATCGAGGGCAGCGGTGATTCGGGCCTCACGGCGCAGGCGAATCGAAGCGGGGCCATGAGGGTGTCCGCGGGCCTCTTTGAGCGCGACCTGACGCTTCAGGCGGGGATCCTCAGCGAGGTAGACGATGCCCATCCCCCCCTGTCCCAGCACCGTGCCCCGGGTGTACCGGGACTCTCCGACGGGGATCGGCTCGTCAAACTGCCACTCCCCGCTGATGGCAGCGGGCAGTGAGTCCTCTGGCCAGGTGGGCGGGCCGTCTTTTGGGGGTCTGTCACCCATGGGGAGAGTCTACTGCGCCCCCCAGGCCGCGCGCACCTCTGCGATCACCTCCGCAAGCGGTCGCTCCAGCTCTGAGAGGTTGAATACCTCCACGAGCCCGGCGGATCCCCCCAGCGCGAGCTGCTGACTGTCCGGTGAGATCGCCGCCAGCAGGGTCTGGCTGCTGCTGAGGATGGTGCGCGCCACCAGCGCACCCTTCAGGTAGAGGAACAGGTCGCCCTCGTAGGTGGTCACCGCCAGCCAGCGGCCATCCGGTGACCAGACCAGCCGGCTGACCCGGGTGGGCAGCAAGAGACGCTCGGTGATCGTGTCCGTGGCGTAATCCAGTCGCCCCGCACCCCAGCTCCCGCCCAGCATCACCGATGCCCCATCCGGCGGCAGCGCCAGGGTGTTGGCCCAGGACTCGGTCGAGAACCGGGTGAGGCGTGGCGGATCGCCCTCCAGGCGAAACACGGCTCCAGACCACTCCAGCAGCGCGACCGTGCCCGTCCCCTGGCTGGAGGCAGTGAACCACGATGAGCCGGGCAGGCCGACGCTCGGGTCGACCTCACCGGTCTCTGCATCGATCAGCATCGGCCCCGGCCCAGCGGGTGCGCAGACGAGGGTGTCTGCATCGAACCACTCCAGGCTCCGGCAGACATCGCCGACAGACACTGGCGGCTGCCCCAGGACCTGAACCCGCCCACCAGACAGCCCAACGGCCACCCGATCATGTCCAGATGCAGTGGCAACCGTCGTGGCGTCTTCTGCGATCACCGCTCCATCCGACCAGCGCAGCACCGTGCCGTCCACCCGACGGGCCAGCAGGCCACCCCCGCCCCAGTCCAGCTCCAGGATCCGCCCACCGACCGACCACACCTGGCCCGTGTCTTCCGGCATTCGCCACCGCTGGACGCGGTCATAGCCCTGGAGGATCAGGCGCTCCTGTCTGTCAAAGGACACGACCTTTCCCCGCCCGGGCAGCAGCCAGAGCCGCTCCGGGTTCTCCCGCTCCCAGACCTTCGTCCCGAGGAAGGTGCCGAGGGCCACATACCGGCCGCTGGGGGAGATGGCGATGGAGCCGGCACGGGCGATCGGCGAGGCTGACCATGTCGCTTCGCCGTCGAGATCGATGGTGGCGTAGTGCCCGCTGTGCAGCAGCAGCGCGACCCGCTCCCCGGAGAGGTCGAGGATCATGCGCATGCCCCGGTCTTCAGGAGTAGGGAGGGGCCACCGGGAGAGCACCTCCAGGGTCTCACCGTCGATTCGGATCAGCTCCCCGGTGCAGGCGTGCAGCTCGCTGCCATCAGCGAGGATCGCGGCAAGCTGGGCGGCGCAGGGGGCGGGCCGCTCATCGTAGTGGGCGACCCGCTCTGTGAGCCAGTCCTCGCGCCCCCGCCTGGAGCCTGACAGGCGCAGCAGGCTGCCTGGCTTTCGGGAAGGCATCAGCCAGCCGGTGGCCATTTTCTTAGAGTCCAGGATCGGGCCGCCGTGCTCCGCATCGAGCAGCACCATGGACGACTGCGCAGGGATCTGACCGAGCACGATGTCCAGGCCAAGGAACTGGAACTGGTGGATCTCGACGTCCTGACGCCAGCGGAGGTTGATCCCGTCTTCGTCGATGCCATAGCCAGCAGTGAATCCGGGGTTGGCGCAGACGAGCAGGGAGGCGTCCGGGGAGAGCATATCGCCGATTCCGCACTTCGGCTGTTCGACATCCAGCTCCAGCACCGGGCGCGGGTGCGGGGAGAGCAGCAGCCCACGCAGCTCAGTCTCTCCGCCGAGCTCCAGGGCATCCGCCGCCAACAGCTCCGCCCGATAGCGGCGCCCCTCCCGGGCAGCATCCCGAGCGGCGGCGGCCAGCGACGCCACCAGCTCCGGGAGCTGCGACGGAGCAGGGGCCGGAGCTGGAGGGGCCTCCGGACGAAACCACAGCGCCCCGGCGGCGGCGAGGACCATCCCCACCATCCCCGCGATCCAGGGCTTCCAGCGCCGAGGCGGTCGGGGAGCCAGCGCCGCCATGAGTGCGTCATGCAGCACCCCGGCGTCGGCATAGCGATCCGCCAGCGGGGACAGCGCCCCCTCGATGACCCCGACCAGCGCCACACCCGCCCAGGCCACCGGCGCCATCGACGGCGGCCCCTGGAGCACCCGGGTGATCACCGCCGGCGCCCGCTCGCCGGGGTAGGCCGTCTCACCGGCAAGCACCTCCCACAGCAGCACCCCCAGCGCCCAGACGTCCGCCCGCGCATCGACCGCGATCCCGGCGGCCTGCTCGGGGCTCATCCGGCTCGGCGTTCCCAGCCGAGCGCCCTCCCGGGTCTGCTCCACTCCCGGATCCGTCTCCTCATCTCCAGCCGACAGCACCCGGGCCAGCCCCCAGTCCAGGAGCGTCACCCGCTTCCCGATCCGGATGTTGGCCGGCTTCAGGTCCCGATGGACCACCCCAATCCGATGAATCGGAGCCAGAAACGCCGCCACCTGAGCGACCGACTCCACGAGCTGGAGGCGCTCGGGCTGTGACAGCGGCGCATCGAGGATCGCCGACAGCGCCCTCCCCTCCGCCAGCGACATCGAGAACCAGGGCCGACCGTCGGACAGGGTGCCGACCTCATGGACCGCGACCACCCCCACTCCATCGAGCCTCGCGGTGACTCGGGCCTCACGCTGGAGGCGCTGCCATGCGAAGCTGCCCGCCACTCCCCGAGCCACCTTCAGGGCAATGACCCGCTCCAGCCGGGGATCCTCAACCGCATACACCCGCCCCATTCCGCCCGATCCGAGCAGCCCGGTGATCGCGCAACCCCGCTGCTTCAGCGCTGCGGGAAGTGGGGCGTCTGTAGTGTCGAGTTCGGACATCGCGGCGACACCTTAGCGTGTCCGGTGCCGCCTGGGTCTGTCAGTCGCATTCCCCCTGAATGGTGTAGGAAATCGCGACGCTCGGGTCCTCTCCGGTGGCCTCCGTTAGCACCGTGAGGGTGTTGGCGACGTCGTCATAGACCCAGTCTTCCGTCACCTGACCGCCGACGGTCACCGCGATGGTGTCCACCACCGGCCACGCGCTGAGGGAGAGGTCGTCGGTGCCCACCCCACAGTGAGCGACGAGCTCCCTGAGGGTGTCCTGCCAGTCTTTCGTGCAGATCGACAGGAAGCCGCCGCCGGTGGCCACGGTGGCCTCGTACATGCCGGTGTAGGGCTGGGCGCTGTCGCAGCCACCCGGGTAGTCCCCGCCGATGCCATGGACCCTCACATCGGCCGGGTTCGCACGGAGGGACTGGAATTCCGAGACGTAGTGGGTGTAGAGGTAGTCACTCTGCTCAGGCTCGTCGGAGATTCCGACGAGGTTGAGCTGGGAGTCGGCCCGCAGCCAGTCACTGACGGCGGTCGCGGCCAACAGGATGGTGAATCCCTTCTCGGTGTCCCCCCCAGCCATCGCCTCCAGCATCCCGGAGGCGATCTCGTCTGCATCCACCACGTTGGTCGAATCGATGTAGTCGGTGTCGCCATAGACGGCCCCGGAGTCCTGCACGACCAGGGCAATGCGGTAGTCGTCGGTCCGATCCCCGAGAGCCTCTGTGAACGCACTGAAATTGGTCCAGATGCCGTAGCGTTCGTCGCCCAGAGAACCGGAAGAATCCACCGCGATCAGGACATCAGTGGGCTGCTGGCGTTGGGAGAAGGTGTCGATCTGCTGGCCAGGAGACGACGCGGCCCCGAGTATTGTGGTGAGGCTCTGTGGGGAGCTGGGATCGTTGGTCTCCAGGATGAGGCTGGTCGCCGCAGAGCCCTCAGCGAGCGGGCTGTAGCGGACCGTCACCGTGAGCGACTCGTCTGGCTCCAGGCTCCAGGGCAGTGCCTCTGCGGACACGATGAAGTCGCCGAGACTCGACAGCGACATGGAATCGACGGTGAGTGTGTCCCGACCATCGTTGCGGATCTCGATGTCCTGCTCCGCCTCGCAGCCGACCGACAGGGTGCCGAAGTCGAACTTCGCCGCAGAGACCGAGAGGATGGGGGCGAGGCCTTCTCCCTGGAGGTCGATCTGGGTGACGGGCGTGTCGGGATCGTTGGAGCGGACCATCACTGCACCGGAGTCGCTGGAGTCCGTGGTGGGGGTGTAGGTCACGGAGAACTGGGCCGCGCCGTCGGGCTGGATGAGGGGCGTGGAGATCGCGGAGATCGTGGCCTGATCAGCGATCTCACCGGAGAGGTAGAGGTCCTCGATCAGGAGGGCGCCGAGCCCGGTGTTCGTGCAGGTGACGAGCTGGCTGGCGATCTCGCTCTCCACCACCGACAGCGCGCCGAAGTCGATGCTGGCGGGGGTGCAGGCAATGTCTGAGACCTCGTCGGTGGTATCTGATGAGCCGGTGTCATCGACCTGAGGCCCCTTGTCGTT
>JBLHNG010000281.1:0-9739 GCA_047621685.1 Myxococcota bacterium
CTACATCAGCGGACAGTGGATCAGCGCCCGGAGCGGTGCGACCTTCCCGGTGATCGATCCAGCCAGCGGTGCCACCATCGCCTCGGTGCCAGACTGCGGTGCCGAGGAGACCCAGGCGGCGATCACTGCGGCAGAGCGTGCCCTTCCCGACTGGCGTGCGCTGACCGCGAGTGTTCGCAGCGACTGTCTGGTTCGGCTTCACGATCTGATGCTGACCAGCCTCGACTCCCTCGCGGAGCTGCTGGTCTATGAGAACGGCAAGCCCCTGGCAGAAGCGAAGGGGGAGATCCGCTATGCCGCCAGCTTCGTGCGGTGGTTTGCCGAGGAGGGACGGCGGGTCTACGGCGAGACCATCCCGGCATCGCAGCCCAACAAGCGCATCCTGGTGACCCGCGAGCCCGTCGGGGTCTGTGCGCTGATCACCCCCTGGAACTTCCCCTGCGCCATGCTGGCCCGGAAGCTGGCGCCGGCCCTCGCCGCAGGCTGCACCATCGTCGCCAAGCCCGCCGAGGAGACCCCGCTCTCCGCCCTCGCCCTCGCCGCGCTCTGCGAGCAGGCTGGCATCCCCGCCGGGGTGGTCAATGTGGTCACCTCCGCAAAGCCCGAGGTGGTCGGCGGGGTGCTGACCGCCTCTCCGGTGGTCCGAAAGCTGTCGTTTACTGGCAGCACCGAGGTCGGTGAGCTGCTGATGAAGCAGTGCGCGCCGACGCTGAAGCGGCTGTCTCTGGAGCTGGGCGGGTCCGCGCCGCTCATCGTGTTCGACGACGCCGACCTGAAGAAAGCGGTCGACGGGGCGATGGCCAGCAAGTTCCGGAATTGTGGCCAGACCTGCGTGGCGTCCAACCGCTTCCTGGTCCACGACTCCCTCGTCACCCGGTTCGCCGCGATGGTCACCTCCCACGCCAGCCAGCTCCACCAGGGCCACGGTCTGAAGTCCACCACCACCATCGGGCCGATGATCTCCCGGGCGGCACGGGACAAGGTCGATCGCCTGATAGCCGATGCGATCGGGAAGGGCGCGACGGTGTGGTGTGGGGGGAGGCCGACCGGTGATGGCCTGTTCGTCGCGCCTACAGTGCTCACCGGGGTCACCGGGCAGATGGATGTGTGGAGCGAGGAGATCTTCGGCCCGGTCATTGCCATCCGGGAGTTCGTGCATGAGGTGGAAGCGGTCACCCTGGCCAATGCCACCCCTTATGGGCTGGCGGCGTACTTCTTCACGGAGGATATCGGCCGATCCTGGCGGGTGGCCGAGGCGCTGGACTTCGGCATGGTTGGGGTCAACACCGGCATGATGTCCACTGCTCAGGCCCCGTTTGGTGGGGTGAAACGATCGGGCATCGGCCGGGAAGGCAGCCGACACGGCATCGATGAGTACCTGGAGATCAAGTACACCTGCATCGCAATCTGAGCGGTCTCAGCGCAGGGCGACGCTGGCGGGGAAGTCGGCGGGGATCTGGGCGATCTGGTCGCGGCCAAACAGGCTGACCTCAGCAGCCAGAGCGCGGGCGGCGAGGTCGTCGGGGGGCGGGTTGGCGCAGCCTCTGGGGAGGATGTGTCGGGTGGCGATGGAGACGGCGAGGGCGTGGCGTCCGCGGCCGGACTTCGTCGCCCGGCAGGCCTGGTAGAGCGCGAGGTGGCCGACCTCGGGGTGGGCGAAGCTGGTGAGGTAGGCGGACAGCTCGTTGACTGAGTCGCCAGGATCGAGGTCACAGCCGGTGCAGGTCGGTGGATCGGAGCGGTCGGCGAGGTGGCGGGTCTCGTGAAGCGCGGTGGGACGGGCGGCGACGGCGAGCAGCCCTTCGAGGGCTGCCTCTACGCCGGGCTCGGCGGCGATGGCCTCCTGGTAGGCGACGAATGCCGCGTGCTCCTCGGCAGTCACCGCCGGGCAGGCAAGCTCGGCGTCCCGCGCGACGAGCTGCGCCATCAGCGCCTGGTGGTGGTCGGGCAGGCCCTGCCACGGGATGCGGTGGATGCGGTAGTCCATGCAGTCGTAGCGATCCTGCATGCCCTCCCAGGCAGCCAGCAGCGTCCGGCGATGGGTGGCGGTCCGGGTCAGCGGGGCGACCTGATCGCCCAGGATCTCAGCAACCTCTCCACGGACCGGCTTCGCCCAGGCCCGGGCCAGCCCGATGCGGCGCCCGTCGTCTGCCGAATCCAGCAGCGGCCAGAGGGTGTCGGTGGCGAAGATCGCGAGGCGGTCCGCCAGCAGGAGCACGCCCTCTCCCCCGCCCTCTCCTGCGTGGCCCAGGTAGCCCTCCACCGCGCTGGTGGAGTCGGCGCGCCTCAGCAGCCGGAACCGGAGCCGCTGATCAGCGAGGACCACCGCGCCGTCGGCCATCACCCGGTAGGACTTCACATACAGAAACGCCCCGCCCCCCGGATCGATGACCTCGCCCTCCAGCCGCCAGGGCTTCCCCTGACTGTCGAGGTAGGCACTCCAGGCCCACAGTCGGTAGCGGATGTCAGCGGCGCGGCTCCAGGGATCGGCGAGGACATCGGCGCGGAGGTCCTCGGCGAGGTCGGTGAGGTTGTCATCATCGGCGATGGCGGAGGAGAGTCGCTGCCAGGCCGCGGACTCCCGGGCACCGCCGTAGGCCTCACCGGCGCGGGACGCCGCGATCACCCAGGCAGGCATCAGCTCGCTGTGCACCGCCTCCAGATCGATGGCGTGGAGCGTGGCGGGGTGGGATGGGGTGTAGGTCGGCTCGCCGGACAGGGTGCGCTCTCCGGTGAGGAAGCCGGGAGGTTTCGCCAGGGGGTCGCCACGAGCAGGGCCGCGCCGATCAGCAGCACGATGGACCAGCGCCAGCGCCTTCGACGGGCAGTCTGGCGGAGGTCATGCAGTTCATTTAGGTCAGCGGACACCACTGCTCCCGATAGACTCTGGGGAGGCCCGGAGGTTCCCATTGGATCACAAGACAGCATTCCTCCAGTCTCACGGAACGGCAACCGCTGGCCACGGGGTCACCAGCCTCATGGCGCATTTACAAGGCGTTCGCACCCTTCTCGCCCAGTACGGCGCCCGCCCTGCGCTGTGTGATGCCGGGCTGTTCCACTCCGTCTATGGCACCGAGAGCTACACCCACCAGACCATCCCCGATGACCTTCGGCCACAGGTCGTGGCGCTGCTTGGTGGGGAAGCCGAGCGTATTGCCCGGCTGTTTGGAGTCATGGAGAAGGAGAGCTTCTATGCCCTCCTTGAGGCTGGAGAGGGTGTGGTCACCCATCGGCAGACCGGGGCGTCCGTCGCAGTGAGTCGGGCCGATGTCTGCGACCTCAGCGATCTCACCGTGGCCAACTGGCTGGAGCAGCGCCCCCGGGTGGAGGCGAAGCACAAGCGGATTCGGGAGGACGAGTTCCGCCGGATGCTGCCTTGCCTGATGCCTGGAAGCCGGTCGGCTATTGTGGCAGCCTACGGGTTTGTGTGATGGGTGTGGGCGAGTCGTACTGGCACCATTACGCTGAGGACATGGAGTGCATGCACAACATGTTCAGCTGGTGGTGGTCTGTCACATAGACAGGCTCCCACTCCATACAAAACCAATCGGGCCTGTCGGAAGCGACGGGCCTTCGTGTTTTATCGTTGGTGGTGCGCTTGCCGACCGGTCCCATGAGAGGACCCCATGACCAAGCGAATGCTCAGCGGCGACCGACCCACCGGACGCCTCCACCTCGGCCACCTCGTCGGCAGCCTGCGCGGCCGGGTGGCGCTCCAGGACACCCACGACTGCTTCGTGCTGATCGCCGATCTGCACAGCCTGACCACCCGGCGGAGTCGCGAGGAGATCGCCCAGATCCCTGACCTGACCCGGCAGATGGTGCTCGACTACCTCGCGGTGGGCATCGACCCGGCGAAGTCGACCATCTACCTCCAGTCCGCCATCCCCCAGACCGGCGAGCTGTTCACCCTGCTGTCCGCCCTGGTCCCGGTCCGGCGGCTCCAGCGGCTGCCGAGCCTCAAGGAGATGGCTGCCCACGCCGACCTCACCGAGCAGCCTCTCCTTCTGACTGGCTACCCGGTGCTCCAGGCCGCCGACATCCTGCTGCCTCGGGCGGACGTGGTGCCGGTGGGGGCGGACAACCTCGCCCATGTCGAGATCACCCGGGAGATCGTGCGCCGCTTCAACCACCTCTATGGCGAGACCTTCGCGGAGCCGGTGGCCCGGGTGGGCATGGAGGGGGCGCTGGTGGGCACCGACAACCGCTGCAAGATGTCGAAGTCCGCTGGAAACGCCATCTTTCTCTCCGATGACTCCACCACCGTCGCGAAGAAGGTCCGCCGGATGTACACCGACCCGGCCCGAATTCACGCCCACATCCCCGGCACGGTCGCTGGCAACCCGGTGTTCATCTACCTTGATCTGTTCTGCTCCGACCGGGCGCTGGTGGCGCAGCTCAAGGAGCGGTATGCGGCGGGGACGGTGGGGGATGGCGAGGTCAAGGGGCACCTGACCGAGGCGATTGAGGCCACCCTGGCACCGATCCGTGCACGACGGGCGACCTTCGAGGCTGAGCGGGGGCTGGTCGAGGAGCTTGTGCTGGCGGGTTCGGAGAAGATGCGGGATGTGGCGGCGGACACGATGCGATCGGTGCGCCGGGCGATGGGAATCGACCGGACGGTGGTGCGGTTTAGTCGCGCGGCGAAGCGGAGGGGTCGATAGTCTCTCCCCACATCCGGAGGTCCTCATGCTGCTCCTGCTCCCCCTCGCGCTGGCAGACGACGGCTGGCAGTCCGCGCCCGAGCCGATCAACACCATCCTGGCGACCCCCTGGACCCCGAGCGTGAGCTTCTCACCGGATCGGGCCTGGATGGCGGAGCTTGAGCGACCGGCCCTGCCGCCGATCGCGGAGCTGGCCGAGCCAGAGGTCAAGGTCGCCGGGATCAAGATCAACCCGGCGACTTTTGGTCCGGCCCGGGACTACGCCTACACCGCGCTGCGGATTCGTCCCACCGAGGGTGGTGCAGTCCAAGAGGTGGTGCTGCCAGAGGGAGCGCGCATCGGCAACCTGGACTGGTCGGCGGACAGCAAGCGGCTGATGTTCACCCTCACCGGGGCCGACGGCATTGCCCTGTGGGTGGTGGACGTCGATGGTGAGGCTCGGCAGCTCTCTGGTCCGGTGCTCAACGCCGCCTATGGTGCTCCCTGCGACTGGCTGCCCGGCGACGAGGGGGTGCTGTGCAAGGTGGTGGTCAGCCGGGAGGTGCCTCAGGAGAGCGGCCTGTCCGGACCGCGGATCGAGGAGAACATCGGCCGGGTGGCCCCGGCACGCACCTACACCAGCCTCCTCTCCAGTCCCCACGACGAGGCCCTGTTTGAGCACTACCTCACCAGCGCCATCGACCACATCGCCCTCGATGGCACCACCACCCGAGTCCTCGCCCCGGACCTCATCGACGAGCTGACCCTGTCACCGGATGGGGCCTGGATCCTGGTTCGCACCATCCATCGACCGTTCTCGTACCATGTCCCAGCCAGCCGCTTCCCGAAGCGCACCGTGGTCATCGCCCGGGACGGCGGCAAGACGGTGGAGATCGCCGATCTGCCCCTCGCCGATGACATACCCATCGCCCGCGGCTCGACCCGGACTGGTCGGCGGACCGTCGGCTGGCGCTCGGATGCGGCGGCGACCCTGTACTTCGTGGAGGCCCTCGACGGTGGAGATGCTGTGGCAGAGGCCGAGCACCGCGACCGCCTCTCCCTGCTTGAGGCGCCGTTTACCGGTGAGCCGACTGAGATCTGGCGCAGCGAGGATCGGTTCAACGAGGTGACCTGGGGGCGGGACGATGTGGCGCTGGTCGGGGAGTGGTGGTTCAACAACCGCCGGTATCGCAGCTGGCGGATCCAGCCCGGTGATCCGACCGCAACCCCGATGCTGCTGGAGGACCGCAGCTACCAGGACGCCTACGCCGACCCGGGCGATCCGATGAGCACGCTCAACGAGCACGGCGCATGGTCGCTGCGGTTTACGCCCGATGGAAGCGCCTTCTACCGCAAGGGCAAGGGGGCTTCGCCGGAGGGGGTCTACCCGTTCCTCGACCGGGTGGATCTCGCGACCGGCGAGAGCGAGCGGCTGTGGCGGGCATCGGGGGACTCGTATGAGTACGTCGTCGATGTGCTCGACGATGACGCCTCCCGGCTCATCACCCGCCGGGAGTCCGCCTCTGATCCGCCCAACTACCAGCTGCGATCCCTTCGCCGTCGGCGTCCCCAGGCCCTGACCGACTACCCCGACCCGGTGCCTCAGCTCGCCGGGCTCGACAAGGAGCTGGTGACCTACACCCGGGCCGACGGCGTGCAGCTCTCCGCCACCCTCTACACCCCGCCGGACTGGCGGCCAAAGGATGGTCCGCTGCCGACGGTGTTCTGGGCCTACCCCAGGGAGCACAAGGACAAGGCCACCGCCAGTCAGATCACCAGCTCACCGCACACCTTCTCCCGCCCCTATGGCAGCTCCGTGCTGTTCCTGCTCACCCAGGGCTACGCGGTGGTCTCTGGGCCGACCATGCCGATCATCGGAGAGGGTGAGACCGAGCCCAACGACAACTACGTCCAGCAGCTGGTCTGGGGCGCGGAGGCGGCGGTCGAGGCGTTTGTGTCTCGCGGAGTGGCAGACCCGGAGCGGCTGGTCATCGGCGGGCACTCCTATGGAGCGTTCACCGCCGCCAACCTTCTGGCCCACACCGACCTGTTCGCCGCCGGGATCGCACGGAGCGGGGCCTACAACCGCTCCCTGACTCCGTTCGGCTTCCAGAGCGAGCAGCGCAGCTACTGGGACGCCACCGACGTCTACATCACCATGTCCCCGTTCACCCACGCCGCGAAGATCAACGAGCCGCTGCTGATGATCCACGGTGCGCAGGACCCAAACTCCGGCACCTACCCGATGCAGAGCGAGCGCATGTATGAGGCGCTCAAGGGGCTCGGCGCCACGGTCCGCTGGGTGGAGCTGCCCTACGAGAGCCACGGCTATCGCTCGATAGAGGCGGTGGGGCATGTGCACTGGGAGATGAGCCAGTGGCTGGAGCGGTGGGTCGGTGAGGAGGAGTAGGTATCTCCGTGAGTCGGGGATCGATCTCGCGGTGGAGCTGAAGCTCGCTCAGTCGCAGTCGCTCTCGCTGCGTCCATAGACATCGAGGACCAGCGGAGAGTGCGGATCGCCCAGCAGCGTGTTGACCAGATCCACCTCTGGCAGCGTCATCCCCAGCTCCTCCTCGATGTGCTCGATGAACAGCTCCGCGACCAGGGCGTTGCCGGTGTCGCTGAAGTGCACCCCGTCGTAGGAGACCAGCCCTCCCAGGGGGCCCATGGTCAGCGAGAAGTCGTCGGTGGTCAGGCCATCGAGGTTGTCCTCGACGTACTGGTATTGATCGACCACATGCACGTTGGGCCACCGGGCGGCCTCTTCTGCCAGCGCCCCGTTGTACTCATCAAGGACCTCCAGCAGCGCCGTCATCTCGGTGGGATCGTGCTGCTGCTGGATGGCGCTGGGGAGCCGGTCGAGTCGGGGCAGGTTGCCGAGGAAAACCTCCGCCCCTGTCGCGGAGAGCCGCTCGACGATGAGCGCGAGATCGGCTCGAATCTCCTCGGGTGGAGTGACCTGATCCCAGTCAATTCCCCCTGAGGAGGTCGCTGCGCTGAGGATGTCATTTCCATAGAGGTCTGTGGAGATGATCAGCGTCGGCTCCAGCGCCTCCAGACGCTCCAGCGCGGAGAGGCCGGTGTCATCACCGAGGCGGGTGCGGTCGTTCTGCAGCGTGAGGTAGGTGAGGATGGAGTAGATCGGGTCGTTGGCCGGTGCCCCCTCCAGGATTGTGTTCAGCAGGTAGCCGCCGATCGCGACGTTGTGGGGAACGACATCCGGGGTCTTTCGGGCGAGCCGAAAGTCGTACTCGCCCGTCTCTGGATCGAGCATCGATGCCAGCGCATCGAGGAAGCTTGCCAAGACCACCGCGCCCAGGGCGGGAATCTCACACCCCGGTGCTTCCCCCATGTCCGACAGCTGGACGGGCTGCCACAGGTCGTCCTTGAGGAGCGGCAGGGGCATCCAGGCCCCCACGGTCTGGGCCAGAATTGCCGGCGGACTGGCGAGCTGTGCGCGTGCTCCGGTGGCGGCATCCTGGAAGCCCATGGTGATGCTCGCGCCGATGGCGACAGTGCGCTCAAAGATCGGATCCGCTGGCGGCTGGTACTCGATCGCACCAACCGTCACCGTCGCGGTCTTCGTCTGGACCTCGACATCGTAGACCCCCGCAGCCCCTCCCTGGATCGTCATCGCCAGCCGCCCGCCGCCGGTGGTGCGCAGGTCGTAGGCAGGCAGCCCGGCCACCGTCGCGCTCAGGACCTCGTCGGGATCGACGCTGGCCGCGAGGGTGTCGAACACGACCTCTTCGTAGCCCGCCCCAGAGAGGGACTGTGGGACAAACTCAGGGGCACAGGCGAGCAGAAACAGCATGGGTCCTCAGGTGAGGGGTCAGTGGAAGTAGTAGCGGAGTCCGATCCGCATGCGGGCTCCGCTCAGTGAGATCGCCTGCGCGATGTTGCCAGACTCCGAGTCGGTCATCGTGGCGAAGAGCTGCTGGCCCGAAGACGTCAGGCCGGATCCAGAGACGGTGCGGCTCATCTCGGAGCGGTTGGTCTCACAGAACAGGGCCGAGTGCTCTGCCAGCCCGACCTGAAGGCCCAGCCCATAGTTGAGTCCCAGCCCCCGGGTCATAAACGCGATCTGCTCGGAGAGGGCACCGGGGGAGTGGTTGGTGATGGTGAGGCTGTTGGTGTCGAGCTGGCTGGCCAGGACGTTGGTGTAGTTCTCGTCGGCATTGATGGAGAGCACATGCCCTCCCATCATCAGCGAGACCCCCATCGAGCCATACACAAACGAGTGTGGCCGGATGTCGGGGCTCTTGAGGCCGACGCTCAGCGGCAGCTCGACCCATGAGGCGCTGTATCGGGTGCTCAGGTGGCCGTTGTCGTAGTCGTCCGAGGACATCCCGCTGGCGTCGATGATGGCGGAGAGCTGTGCGCTCTCGGTCGCGAGGCTGCCAAAGGAGCGCTCCTGCTGGCCACCAGCCAGCCGCGTGCTGGCGTACACACCAGCCTGGACAAACAGCGGCAGCCCGTCAGCGGCCTCCCAGCGGATCCGCCCGCCCAGCTCTCCCCCCAGCAGGGCTCCGGTGCTTGTGGGCGCCTCTGACATCAGGCGAAACACCGAGTCGGTCTGGCTGGAGTTGTGCCAGATCGTCTCGTTCTGCTGCTCGCTCATCAGCAGGTGGTCGGTGGAGAACAGCTGCGCGAGGCTGCCCCCTCCAAGCGAAATGCGCCCCTCCTGGGTGATGCTGGAGCCCAGACCACCCATGTCGGGGAGGATGCCCGCTGACAGCTCGACAGAGACCTGCCGGGACTCATCGGCCAGCGCGCTGGGTGCCATCACGGCTGACAGGAGAAACAGTGACGGCAACACGGGCTCCCGAGCGAGGGGGCACCTGATATCATCCTGGCCTCAGGTCGTCTTCAGCCCCTGCCGCTGTCGGGACTTCGGGGGCTCTGCCAGACACACTGCGACCTCCACGGCGGACTTCAGCAGCATCCCGAGGTCGTCCGTCGGCCAGCCCGGCAGCGACAGCCGCACCCCGTCGGGCAGGACCCGGACCTCTCCGGGCTGATCCATCAGCTCCAGCAGGGGGGCGATGAGTGCCGGATCGGCCAGGAGGGCTCGGGCGGCATTCGCATCGGAGGTG
>JBLHNG010000282.1:0-9724 GCA_047621685.1 Myxococcota bacterium
TGCCTCTACACCCACGACGAGCTTCCGGGCCGCCTGAGGCGCGTCGGAGGGGTCAGTTCTTCCTGAACACCATCTTCAAGACGAACGATCCTGGTGCAGGAGCGTCTTCCGGGTAGGGTTTAAAGCGCCACTTCGAGGCCGCCTCCAGAAGCTCCTGGGCATACTCCCCC
Organism: Myxococcota bacterium; assembly: GCA_047621685.1. GTDB lineage: Bacteria > Myxococcota_A > UBA796 > UBA796 > UBA796 > JAQXDW01. The sequence continues at coordinate 171 of JBLHNG010000282.1, forward strand.
GCGCACGCCTCGACGATCGCCCCATACACATGCCCGCGGACGTCGAAGTACATGCGCAGCCTGCAGGTCACATCTGTCCCTGACGCCAGATGATAGATCGCCTCCTCCGGGAAGGAAGGACGGGCACGGTGTCGCACTGTCGGACCGCCCTCCTCGTCAGACTCGCTGGGTGTGTAGGGACCAGGCAGATCATCATGCTTCAGCGGAGGCCAGGGGAAGTCCTCGGGACGGGCACCCGACTCCCACCACTCATACCGGGTCAGCTCGAACCGGTGGACTGTCTGAAACGTCGACGGAACCGCCACTCCGTCGACCACCCAGGGCTGAAACGTCGACTGCTTCAGCGCCTCAGCGACGATCTCGGCCAGCGGCTCAATGCAGCCGTCTGGCACCTTCGGGAACGCAGCGGTCAGCTCCCCGATGGCATCAATGGCCACCTGCATCCAGCAGGCGCCTTCGTGTCCCTCTCGCTGGATCGCTGTGGTGTACAGCGGCTGAGCCAGCTCAACAACCACGTCGGTGTAGTGGACCGGTGTGGGCTCCTGTGCATGGGAGAGATTCGCGAGAAGCAGGAGAATCATCCCACGTTGATAGCACCCACGGCGCTGAAACCGCAACGACACACAGCCTCCGCAGGTGACGGTTAGACTCCCCCGACGAAGGGGAGGATCCATGCAGAGAAGCTTCATCCTGATGATGGCCGCGCTGGTGGCGACTGGCTGCAAAGACAAAGACGGTGAGGTCACCGACAGCGGGCTCGATGAGACCACGCCCGTCGAGCAGGACTGGAGTCTGCTGGTCTCCGGCCCGACCACCGGCACCGCCGGAGAGTCGCTGACCTGGGAAGCCACCGCACAGACCGACGACGGCACCCCCGTCGATGCCACGATCTCCGTGCTCATCACCGACGACGGCGGCACCGTTGCCGCCGAGGCGCTGACCGCTACCCTCACCGCGCAGGGCGACTACACCGTCGCAGTCACCGCGGAGTGGGACGGGGAGACCCGCACCGACGGCCTCGACCTCTCCATCGATCCGGGCGACCTCTCCGCGCTGGAGCTGACCCTGAGCGGGGAGTCCGCAGAGATCGGCGACACCGTCACCGCCACGGTCACCGGCGCAGACGCCTGGGGCAACCCCCTCGACGTGGATCCGACCCTCTCCATCGATCCCGCTGACGGGGCTGGCCTGCTCGGATTCGCTGCCACCTTCACCGCAGACGGTGCCTACACCTTCACCGCCGAAGCCGACGGGCTCACCGCCACTGCCGGGCCGGTCATCGTCGATGGTGCGGGGCCGCTGGTCGCCCTGATCAGCCCGCTGCGAGGGGCCTGGATTGACGGGGACTCGGTGGTTGTAGAGGGCACCGTCACTGACGCCGTGAGCGCCATCGCCGGGCTCACCCTGAACGAGGACGTGGTGTCGGTCTCTGCCGACGGCTCGTTCTCCCACACCCTCGACCTCACCGCCGGTCCCAACCGCCTCTCCTTCGCCGCCACCGACACCGACGGCAACGCCTCAGACGCCATCATCGGGGTGATCGCCGGCAGCTTCTCGTCCGACGACCTGCTCGGCGCCATCGAGGCCCACCTCAACCAGGGCGGCCTGGACACCATCGCCGAGGCCCTGGTCGACGAGCTGGACATCGGCGCCATCGAGTCCGACCTCATCGCTGGCAACCCGGTCGCCACCGACAGCATCGGCTGCGTGGACATCGAGGTCGACGTCGACTCCCTCGACCTGGACACCCCCATCGCAGAGGTCACCCCCACCGCTGACGGCCTCATCCTCACCCTGACCGCTGCGGACCTCGACATCGACCTCGACATCGCCGTCGACCTCTGCGGCTGGTCCTCCACCTCCACCGACGGCGCCCTGACCGCCGACGAGGTCGAGATCGTGGTCGAGGTGGACATCACAGTGGACGGCCCCGGAGACGTGTCTGCCACCGTGACCGACACCACCGTGACGTTCACCAACTTCGACGAGGACTTCGGCACCCTCTCCTCCCTCCTCTCCACCTTCGGCTACTCCCTCTCCAGCCTCGGCATCGACACCGAGGGCATCGTAGAGGACGCCCTGGTTGATGCCGTAGAGGACACCGTGCCCGGTGCCCTGGAGGACGCCCTGGAGTCGGTCAGCATCGACACCACCCTCGACCTCCTCTCCGCAGAAGCCAACCTGTTCGCCGAGATCGGCGACATCGAGAGCACCACCGACGGCCTGACCCTGCTGCTCGACGCCGAGGTCTCCAGCAGCGGCGGCACCCACGCCGACATCCCTCCCCACCCCGGCAGCCTCATCCTCGGCGGCGAGGCCCCGGACTACGACAGCGATCCGGGCCTGTTCCTCGGCCTCTCACTCGACGCCCTGAACCGCATCCTGGAGCAGCTGTGGACCTCGGGCGGGGTCAACACCACCATCACCAGCGCCGAGCTGGGCCTGGAGGCGGCAGTCATCGAGCTCGTGTTCCCCGGCAACACCACGCTGACCCTGCGCCTGTACCCGCAGCTTCCCCCGGTGCTCGTCCCATCGACCGGCAAGGAGCCGATGGTCCTCGACATCAGCGAGCTTCAGGTTGAGATCTGGGGAGACTCCGACACCAGCGCGCCCCTGACCACCGCCGCCATCCACCTCTCCGCGGGGGCCACCCCGATCCTTGATGGCAGCCTGGCCAGCCCGACGATCGCCCTCGATATCGCCGAGGCAGACCTCACCCTCGACATCATCACTGAGGATGCCGCATCGGTCGGTGGCGACGAGTCCCTGGAGGGGCTGCTGGCCCTGGCGACTGGCGGACTGGCGGCCGAGCTGCTGCCGGAGATCAGCTTCGAGCTGCCGGACATGGGCGGCTTCGAGCTGGCTGCGGAGGACATCACGACGGCTGGAGACGACGGCGACTGGATCGTGGTCGCCGCTGAGCTGGAGGCCTCTGGCCCCCGGTAGTGCGGCGCTCCTCTATCGGACCATATGGCTCGGCTAACACTGACCATTGGCTGATCGGGTAAGAATCCAGACGCTCCACGAGTATTCGGAGGCACCGGCAGATAAATGGCCATTTATCTGCCGGTGATTCTTCGCCGTTCAGACCGAGTCTCTGAGACTGCACGAGAACTCTGGTGGAGTGCTTGAGCCAATCCGGAACAACTGAAACGGCTTGCAACACCTTCGGTGAAGCGGCACCGTTTCAATTTGCTCCCTTTTTGCGCACTCGATGGACAGCCAGGATCGAGCGGCGTCGGTTAATCGAAGGCCACTATGGCTACGAACACCCCATCCCTCGCAGAGACCTTCAAGGCCGGCCTCCAGACCGGCCTTGGCTTCGGGCTCTCCATCGCTCTCGTCCACCTCGCCGCGGGCATCGGCCTGCTGGTCGCCCTCGGGCAGCCACCGCTGACCGGCATGGCGATTCAGTCGTTCTTCATGGAATTGCTGCTCGTCTTGCCGTTCGCTGCGCTGCTCTCCCCCCTCCGCCGCCTCCCCCGCGGTGAGTGGCTGATGCCGCTGGCCCTGGTGGTCTGCTGGATCGGTCTGGAGCGGTGGGTCGCGGTGGATCCGAGCAAGCTGCAGATGTGGATCGGCCCCACCCTGGGCTCCGTGGCGGTGTTCGCCATCGGTCGGAGGCTGTGGAAGCGCAGCGCGGGTCTGGCGATGGGTGTGGCGGTCGGGCTGTTCGCCGTCCTGCTGCTGGTGCCGGTCATCCGCTACAGCCTCGTCATCGACGAGGGCGCCCCGGTCACACAGGGCGAGGCAAAGGAGGGCGCGCCCGACGTGCTGTTCATCGTCATGGACACCGTGCGCTCGATGTCGACCTCCGCCTATGGCTACGAGCGTCCGACCACCCCCAACCTCGACCGCCTCGTCGCAGAGGGCGTGATCTTCGAGGACGCCTACGCCCCGGCGACCTGGTCGCTGCCAGCCCACGCCGCGCTGTTCACCGGCACCTTCCCCTCCCGCAACAACGCCCACGCCGAGACCCGCTTCCTCTCTGAGGGTGGCGGAACCCTGCCGACCCTCGCCGAGCACCTCGCCCTGTCTGGCTACGAGACCTACGCCTTCTCGGCCAACCCGCACATCTCCGATGCCTTCGGACTCACCCGCGGCTTCATGCACAACGACAAGGCCTGGCAGTCGGGCACCTCCGCCCGGGGCTTCAGCTTCATCTACCGCATCGTCGATGCCATGGGGCTCAGCCAGGTCCAGGACAAGGGCGGCGCGCAGGTCGTGGACAACATCGACAGCTGGATGAAGCGTCGCGACGGCGACCGCCCGGCGTTTGTGTTCGTCAACTTCCTCGAAGCCCACTTCCCATTCCACCAGATGCCCGACGAGTTCCTCTACGCCTACCAGGACCGTGACATCAGCGAGCTGCGGGAGATCGGACAGGTCAGCTTCGGCGTGCAGTTCGGCCGGCAGCTCACCGCGTCGGAGCTCGAAGAGATCCGCCAGCCCATCGTCGACATGTACGACGGCGGCGTGCTCTACACCGACTACCTCGTCGGCCAGGTGATCGACATCTGGCGGGAGCAGGGCCTGCTGGACAACACCGTCGTCGTCGTCCTCGGGGATCACGGCGAGGTCGTCGGCGAGCACGGCGCGTTTGGCCACGTCACCCCGATGGTCGAGGAAGACCTCCGGGTGCCCCTCGTCATGCGCTACCCCGCCAAGATCCCCGCTGGCTCCCGGGTCAGCCAGGGTGTCTCCACCGTTGGCACCTTCGACACCATCACCAACATGCTCGACATCCCCGGCTCCCCGATCATCCAGGTCCGCGACCTCCTGCCCGGCATCAACAAGGTCGAGGTCGGCAAGCCCCTTCTCGCCGAGCGGTTCGAGGAAGAGCTGATGGCCTCTCGGTTCGCCCCGGGCACCGCCAACGGCACTGGCCCGCTGGTCAACCCCCGCGGACGCTACCGGGCCTTCCGCGACGGCGACTACAAGCTCATCCAGCACTCCACCGACGGCACCTTCCTCTACAACCTCGCGACGGATCCCGGTGAGCTCAACGACATCGCCCCCACCCAGCCCGACAAGGTCGCCGACATGACCCGCCGGCTGGAGCGGGCGCTCAACGAGCTGGGCCTGCCCGCGCTAGACGCAGAGGTCTCCCTCGATCCCGCTGCTGGCATGGACAAAGAGACCTGCGAGAGCCTCCTGGCGCTGGGCTACGTCGAGAGCTGCGACGAGTACGAGTAGATCAAGCCGACACGACGAACAGCCCGATCACACAGCCGACCCCGCCCGCCCACGCCAGGCTGCGCAGCTTGTCCTGGTTGACGATGTAGAGCAGGCCATACAACACCCGGCAGAGGATGAAGGCTCCAGCGAACATGTCGACGCTGGACTGCTCCGCCCCGGTGTAGTGGGCAACGAGGACGGCAGCAGCAAACGGCGGGAACGCCTCCAGGGTGTTGAGGTGCGCCCAGTAGGCCCGCTGGCGGTGCCCGGTCAGGCTGGCCTCATACGTGCGGGGGGTCTTGTTGTGGTCCCCCTTGATGTATTCGGGATCGGACTTGGCAATTCCGATGAGAATGTAGGGCAGAAACACAGCAACGAGCACACACCACAGCGCAACGGTCATCAGATTCTCCAGTCCACCCGCGGGTGGGGAGACCTCATGCTAACCTGTCAAGACGTACAGCGATTATCCGACTGTCCAACTGCAATGATGAGGTTTTCCCGATGCGCTGCTCCGCCCTTGTTCTGGTGGCCCTGATGGCCTGCAACGACAAAGACACCGGCGTCGAGGACACCGCCCCGCTCGAAGAGGCCGATGCCGACACCGATGCAGACACCGATGCCGACACCGATGCCGACACCGATGCAGACACCGACGCGGACTGCGAGGCGACCCTGACGGGCAACGATCCCCGGGACGGCACTGCGGGCATCCGCATCGACACCGACATCACCGTGCTGATCTCTGAGCCCGACGCCTCCGCCACGGTGACGCTGACCACCGAGGACGGCGATCTCATCTCCGGCTCTGGCGCCTGGGACACCGACGCCACCACCTACACCTTCACCCCCGCCGACCTCCTCACCCCGGAGACCCGCTACACCGCCACCGCGAGCACCTGCATTGAGGAGAGCGAATTCACCTTCCTCACCTCCAACCCCGACGACATCCCCCCCGACAACGCCGCGCTGAAAGGCACCGCCTTCTTCGCCGACTTCGACGATGCAAGCTGGCTGCAGCCTCCTGGCATCGGCCTGATCCTGGGGACCTCCGAGCTGGTCGGCCTGCTGTTCCAGATCGACGGGGTCGACGAGTCCAAGGAGACCCTCGCGATGCGCATGGGGCTCTCCGAGTTCACCACCAGCCAGCAGGACTACTGCGCCGCCACGGTTGACCTGGTGGCCGACTACAGCCTCGCGCCGTGGTTCAGCTACGAGGTCGCGACCCTGAGCCTCGACTACCAGGGCGCCTCGATCCCGATGACCGACGTTCGGGTGCAGGGCCGGCTGACCTACGAGGGAGACGCGGTGGAGGAGCTGTCGGTCCTGGCAGCCATTGATGTCCGGGAGCTGGTCCCCATCTTCGAGGCCGCCCTCGGCCTGGAGAACGCCGACGAGATCTGCGACCTGCTCGCTGGACTCGGCGGTGCCTGCGGTGCCTGCAGCGACAGCGCGCTGTACTGCACAGTCGTCGAGGCCAATGAGATGTCCGCCACCACGGTCTCCGACCCGGTCGAGGAGATCGAGCAGTCCAACTGCCACGATGAGTGCCCCTACAGCGCGAGCAACCCCGACTGCCCATAGGTCAGTGAGTCCACTCCGCTCGACCTGCCGCATCGCAGCCGTCCCTGGAGGGTCGCGCACAAACTGCTGCGAGCATGGTGACCAATGGAATCGCCAGTCATACGGACTCTGATGTCGCACACGACTCCACACACCCTCTCATTGCTCGCAGCCATGATGGTGCTCGGCTGCAGGTCGAACATTCAGGACGTCACCGCCGAGATCAGCGAGTCGGTCGCCACGGTCGCCACAGTGCGCTGGAGCACCGACGAAGCCGCCACCGGCTACATCGAGTTCGGCCTGACCGACCGCTACGGGATGCAGACACCGAGCACTGCGAAGGGCACCGAGCACACGGCGGTGCTGCTGGGGATGCACGCCGACACGACCTACCACTACCGGGTGGTCGGCTCGCTGGATGGGGAGGAGATCACCAGCGACGACCTCACCCTGACCACCAACAGCCTGCCCTCTCAGCTGCCGACGATGACCTTCGACGGGGATGCAGACTCCTGGCAGGGGTACATCCCCGTGCCGCTCATCGGCACCCTCAACGCCGCAGTGATCATCGACAGCGACGGCGAGATCGTCTGGTACCACCTCCTGGAGGACGACTCCCTGGGGCCGCGCCGGGTGTTCCCCAGCCAGGACGGCGAGGGCGTCTACTTCAACACCATCGATGGTGGGTCGAGCTCCTACATCCACTGGGTGGCCTGGGACGGCGAGCACCAGCGGAGCCAGCTGGTCAGCGGCCACAACCACGACTTCATCGAGAAGCCCGACGGCGACTTGATCGCCATGGTCTACGACAACCAGGAGGTCAGCGGCGAGTTCAAGCGCGGTGACAAGCTGGTCACGCTCAGTCCCGACGGCACAGTGACGGACCTGTGGAGCATCTGGGACAGCTACACATACGACGTCCTGCCGATCAACGAAGACACCTGGACCCACGCCAACGCCCTGCGCTACGACGCCGAGGCCAATGTGGCCTACCTCGGGCTGCGCAACTTCAGCACCATCGTGAAGCTGGATGTAGAGACCGCCACGGTGGAGTGGGGACTGGGAACCAGCCCGATCAGCGACTACACCTTCGCCGAGGACACCGAGCCGTTCTTCCGACAGCACCACTTCCAGTTCATCGAGGACGATCGGCTGCTGGTCTTCGACAACCACACCACTGGCGACGACGAGAGCCGGGTCGTGGAGTATGCAATCGACCACGGCACCCGCACCCTCGAAGAGGTCTGGCGCTTCGAGCACGACCCCGAGCTGACCATCTATGCCCTGGGCGAGGCCCACCGCTCCGACGACGGCGACACCTTCATCTCCTGGAGCACCGGGGGAGAGCTTCAGCGGGTCTCTGAGGCTGGCGAGGTGGAGTGGCAGCTCAACACCGAGCTTGGCTACGCCTTCGGCTACAGCACCCCCGTCGAGGCACTCCAGTAGCCGTCAGGACCGCTCAAGGGTAGCGCGATAAGCCACCCCCATGTTCCCCCATCCCCCCGACCGCGCCCAGCGCAAGGCCCTGTGCCTGCTCGCCGAGGCCATCGACCTGCACGACGACAGCATCGCCGCGCTGGAGCAGGCCATCCAGCACATGCACAGCGTGGACCTCTCCCAGACCACCCTCGCGGACCTCTCCGCGCTCTCCGGGCTGGACTGGCTGACCGCGCTGAACCTGGAGAAGACCCAGGTCCGCGATCTCTCCCCGCTCAGCTGGCTGCTCAACCTCACCGAGCTGCGGCTCTCCGAGATCCCGGCGACCGACTTCGCGCCGCTGTCGGTGCTCACGAAGCTGGAGTGCCTGTTTCTCACGTCCACCCGGCTCTCAGACGCCAGCCTGCTCGCCCCCCTCACCCGGCTGACCTTCCTCGACCTCGGTCGCACGGGGGTCCGTGACCTCGCCCCCCTCGCCGCCCTCACCGCCCTCACCCACCTCTCCCTCGCCGCGACCGCCGTCGACGACCTCACACCCCTCGCCTCGATGGCCGACCTGGAGCGGCTGTTCCTCATGGGCTGCCGTCAGCTCACCGATCTCGCCCCCCTCGCCGGGCTCACCGGACTGAAAGAGCTGGCCCTGAGCGTCGCGCCGTCGGTGCGGCTCCGTCCCCTGGCTGGCCTGTCGGAGCTGACCACCCTCTACTTCACCGACTCCAACCTCCCCGACATCACCCCGCTCGCCGGACTCACCGGGCTGGCCACCCTCTCCATGGCCGGCTGCCTGGTCCGAGACGTCTCTGCGCTCTCAGGCCTGACCGGACTTCGGCGGCTGGATCTCGGGCGCTGTCCGGTGGCCGACTACACCCCGCTGGCCGCCCTCACCGACCTGCGCGTGCTGCGGGTCGGCAGTCCGGAGACCCCCGGCGCCGCAGCCCTGCGTGCCATGCCCGATACCCGGGTGTTCTTCTGGGAGTGAGGCGCGCGGATCAGGGCGTGACGGTCGCAGTCAGTCCGCGGTGGTCCGAGCACAGCCGGTCCCCGTCGCAGCGGCAGTCAAAGGTGTCGACGTGTCGGGTTCGCAGGGCATCGGTGGTGTAGATGTAGTCGATGCGCATGGGCAGCATGCCGACGGTCCGGGTGCTGCCGAAGCCCCATCCTGCGGCATCCCAGGAGTCGGTGAAGACACGCCGGAGGTCGTGGTGGATGGCACTGTCCGGGGTGGAGTTGAAGTCTCCGGCGATGATGGTCGGGTCTGAGAACCCGCTGACGAGGTCTTTGACGGCCTGGGCCTGCTCAGACTGGCGGGCGGCGGCATCGGCGGCGGTCTGCAAGAGGGTGCGAACGGGAGGGCGCACCCCCTCCCGCAGATCGGT
>JBLHNG010000283.1:0-9713 GCA_047621685.1 Myxococcota bacterium
CTGACTTCGTGGACGCCGCCTGGGTCAACGATCAGATCGTGGTGGACCTCAACGACTACCTCGCCCTCGACACCGGTGCTGATACCCTGACGCTGACCGGGCTGAACTTCCACCTCCAGTCTGGCTCCGGCACGACCACCGACTCCGGCTCCCTGCTGGGCCTGGGCAACCTGCTCATCGGCTACGCCAGCGGGGTGACGGTGGATGGCTCCCACAACCTCATCATCGGCGATGATCACACCGTCTCTTCCTATGGCGGGCTGGTGTCCGGCTACAGCAACCAGCTCGACGGCGCGTATGGTGCGGTGGTTGGCGGGCTGAACAACACGGTCAGCGGCAGCTACTCGGTCGCGGTGGGCGGCTACAATAACGTGCTCACCGGGGTGCGGGCGGGAGCGCTTGGCGGCTCGTTCAACACTGCTAACGGAGACTACAGCGCGGTGGTCTCGGGCTCCTACAACACTGCGAGCGCCTCCTACAGCACCATCTCTGGCGGCACCTTCAACAGCGCCCAGGGCAGCACAGCCGCGATTGTCGGTGGCTATGGTGGCATTGCGGTCGGCACCCGGAGCGTGGTGGTCGGCGGGCAGTACGGCACTGCGGCGGACTCCAGCAGCGCGGTCTTCGGTGGCGCGTTTGGAGAGGCGTGGGGGCAGTACTCGACGGTGGTTGGCGGAAACGGCGGAACGGCTTCCGGGAACTACTCAGTTGTAACCGGTGGAAAGAACAACTCGGCTTCGGGGCTCTACAGCTCGGCATCCGGCGGCATCTCCAACAATGCCAGCGGTGACTACAGCACCGTCTCTGCCGGGGGCTACAACACCGCCAGCGGCTACACCAGCACGGTCTACGCGGGAACCTACGAGACTGCGACTGCCTCCAGCTCCTACTCTCCCTGATCCCGCCTACTCTCCCTGATCGCGCCTTCGCCGTGCATGCTCGGCGAAGGAGATCACCTGACGGCCGAGGCTGGCTTCGTCCCAGTCCACCTTCAGCTCTGGACCGGACTCTCGGATGAGCCGGCCCCGCTGGGTGGCCGGGGTGCCATCGGGGGCGGCCCGCATGGCCTCTGTGATGGCATCATCGGATAGCATTCGCATGGTCAGGCCCGCTTTATCGAGCCATGAAAAGTAGCCGCTACCCAGCTCATGGTAGCGCAGGTCGATCTTCTTGCGAGCCGCCTCAGACAGGTCCTCGCCCGCCTCTTGAAGCAGCGCGCGCTTGGTGATCCAGTCCACCTCGCCGACCAGCGACTCGGGATCCTGCTCCAGCCGGGTGAGCACGTCGTCCCACCGCTTCACCACGTCGTGGGCCTCCATCGGCACCAGCTCCGCCGCCGTGAGCCACGCCGCGATGCGCACCTGATACCACCGCTGGAGTGCCAGGGCGGTGATGCTGCCCCCACCGCGCAGGGCGACCGTGGCGGAGAGGCCCTCCTCAGCGATCGTCCGGGTGGCGTGAGCGGGGCGGGCGAGGCGAGGGGCATCGGTCAGTGCGCCAGCCTCTGCGGCGTCGAACACCAACACGGTGGTGCCGATCTTGAGGTACTCGGCGACCTGGCACATGTTGGCGTCGGACATGCCCACCTGGAGCCGCCACACCGGGCGCAGCAGCCGGGCCAGCCGACGGCTCTCGCCGAAGCTGGGACCGAGCAGGTCCTTGTGGAGGTTGGCCGGGTCGAAGATGTAGCGATGCTTGCCCCACATTCGCAGTGGAAACACCCGCTGCACCGCGCTGCCCTTCTCAGACAGCGCCAGCCGACCGTCATCGAGCAGGGTTCCCGCCCCGCTGAACACCTGACGGCTGGCCAGGAACCCGACGGCGTCGGTGCGGTGGGGGCGGAAGGCCAGGGTGCGCATGAGGAGGATGAACAGCAGGCCAGGCAGGGCGAGGCAGGCCCGTCGGATCCAGCCTTCCAGGAGGTTCATCGGCCGCAGGGTGGTCTCCAGCCATCCGAACAGGTCCTCGGCCTCCAGATTGCGGAACATGCCCCGGGCGATCTCAAGGGGCAGCACCACGATCAGCATGGCGATGAGCACGACGAGCAGGCCGTAGATCAGCAGCCGGCACACGATCGCGCAGGGCAGCAGCACCCCGATCACCCCCACCAGCCCCACTCGCAGCAGCGTCAGCCGCCACCCGGTGGCCACAGGGACCGAGTAGCTCTCCTGGGCGCCGTAGATGTTGCCGACGGCGTCTCGGCAGTTCTTGCGAAGCGTGAGCACGCCGGGCACGGTCAGCCCGCTGAGCGCCTCACACAGCAGCTTCTCCTGGGCGCGCTGGTACAGCAGGAGCTGCCCTGGACCGCGACACTCCGGAGTCGATGCCTCGATCAGCCCGGTGAGCTGCGTGGGGTCAGCGGACTCGTAGTAGATGGCGCCGCCGTTCTCAAGGAAGCGCTTCTGCCGCATCTTGGCGAACGCGCCGCGTCCCTCACTGCTCTTAACCAGTGCCATCAGCCGATCCCGGAGGGCTGCGAACAGCGCCTTATCTGGAAGGCGTGCCTCGCCCGGCTCGGGCTCAAAGTGGATGGCGTATTCTGTCTCCGCCCCGATCAGGCGTCCCAGGATCCCCGGTGAAGGCGGCGGAATTCCAGGCGAAGGGCTCGGAATTCCAGGCGAAGTGGTGCGATCACTCCCCGCCGTGGGGCACCTCGGAGTCCTTGAGGTACTGCTCGGGCTTGCGCTGAGCGTCCTGGCGGACCTGGCGGGCGATCTCTTGGAGTCGCTGACGCGCAGGGGTGGTGGTGGGCTGCTGGCGGGTCTGGGGGATGGCCATCCGAGTCTCCTGACGGTGGTCGGTGGGGCGGCTTACAGGGTGCCACAGTCGAGTTCAGGTTGCGACTGGTATCCTCACCGCGATGCTTGTAGGCTGCTCCGCTAATGTCTCGGCGCTCACCCTGGAGTCCCATTGATCGCACACCTCGCGGCTGCCTTGAGCAGCCGGAATATTTCGACCCGTCTTGAAGCGATCGAGGAGCTGCTGGAGGCCGCAGAAGCGAACACGGATCTCACCGCTGCGCTCGGGGCGCTGGGCCGTGCCTTGTCGGATGTCGATGCATCGATCCGCGAGAGGGCGGGGCAGGTGCTGGGGTACTGGAGCCGGGCCGGTGGTGCGCCTGGAGATGCCGTGGCGGGGCTGGTGGCTGCGCTGGGAGATCGCCAGCTCGCTCTGGTCGTGGGGGAGTGCCTCCGGGATGCCCTGAGCGGTGCGGACGCCCCGGCGATTCGGGCTGCTCTGGAGGAGGCTGCGCTGGGCGGCGAGCCGCTACAGTCTCGGGGGGCTGCCGGGCTGCTGATGCGGGGCCGGCTTCTGTCGGAGACCCCTCAGCGTGCTGCCGACCTGCTGACCAGCTCGCTCGCTCGGATCCGCGAGGGGGCCTGTGAGTCTGCGGTCTCTGCTGCACGCGACGGGATCGATGTGTCAGTGCTGATGTCGGTCCTCGATCCGCTGCTGCAGGAGGCGTCGAGCAGCGGCGTGGCCGACCATGTCGCGTGGCTGGTGATTCGCACGGAGCCGAGCCGGACCGCGGAGCTGCTGGCCCACCCCGACGATGCCGTCCGACTCGGAACCCTGACCGCCCTGGCGGAGTTCTGCGATGCCGGAGAGCCACCACAGGCCGCACATGAGCCGCTCTGGGCGTGTCTGGCGCATCCAGTGGTGGAGATCCGCCTGAAGGCTGTGGGGGTCTTTGTCGCCATGGCCCGAGCGGGCCTGCCCCTGTCTGACAGTGTCTCGGTGCTGGGGGCTGCGCTGTCGGATGCTGCACCGGATGTCCGCCATGAGGCCGTCCAGGCGCTGCTGTGGATGGCCCGGTCGGGGCAGAACCTGGAGGCTGCCGGGATCGGGGCGGTGCTGGCATCGGGCGGGGTGCGGCTGCGGAAGGCTGCGGCGATGGCCTGGGGGTGGCACCTGCTGAGCCACGGCACTGCGGAGGATGCTGCCGCGCTGCTGGTCTCGCCGGACCGACACGTCCGGTTTGGCGGGGCGTGGGGGATGACCGAGCGGCACCTCAGCCGCCACGATGCTGGCGCGCTCCTCGACCTGCTCGTCCACCCCGATCAGATGATCGGTGAGGTGGTGGTCGCGACCATGCGGCAGCTTCGAGGGGATGGACACCGCGTCTCAGCGGGCCTCACTGCGCTCCACCTGCTCCAGCAGGGCGGACTGGTGGACGGCGGCCGTGCCGGGGCGTTGTTCGCGGAGTTCCTTCGAGAGAGCGGCCGGTGATAAGCTCCTCGCACAAACCTGTGGAGATTGAGTAATGAAGAAGCCAACACTGATCCTGGGCGCCGCGCTGGTGGCGTTCTCGCTGGCCTGTAGCGGAACAGACGATGCTGAGATGATCACGATCGAGGCTCCGGTGGAGCCGGCTGTCGAGGAGCCGGCTGTCGAGGAGCCGGCTGTCGAGGAGCCGGCTGTCGAGGAGCTGGCTGTCGAGGAGCCGGCTGTCGAGGAGCCCGCTCGGGAGCGGAAGGTCCCCAAGGGCACCAAGACCAAGGCCCGCGGCCCGCGATAAGCGCTGCAGTCCAAGCTGAGCCCTACAGTCCGAGGCGCTTCTTGAGCCCTGCGAGGAGCCCTGGCTTCTCCGGCTTGAGCGGCGCCTCAGCTTCGGGACCGGTCAGCATCTCGTGGGGGCAGTCCGCTGGATCGATGCCCTCCAACATGACCGAAGCCTCGGCGTAGGCCCGGGCCGGGTGGTGTCCGCCCGAGTGTCCCAGTGCCAGACCGTCGGCCACAGCGCGGGCGACCAGCGCCGGGGCGCACTCCACCACCGCGGACTCTCCGCCGCGACGGGACAGCAGCGCCGGGAGCTGGTCGACCTCGATGTCTCGAACCAGCTCCGCGCCGGTCACGCCCTTCTCCGCCAGATCCACCGTGAACAGCGCGGCGGTGATCCGGCCGTTGGGGTGACTTCGGCTGACCGCAGCGACGATGGTTGGCCCCTGCTCATGCCAGTGCTCGGAGATGAAGCAGTCGGACAGGGGCAGCCCGATCAGCTTCTGCGGACTCTTGACCAGCGAGGCACGACGCTTCTTGCGGGCGTCGTCGGCACGCTTGCGATCCTTGAGGCGCTTCTTCTCGCGCTTCTGCCGCTTGCGGTTGGTGTCGCGGTCAGCCATCAGCGCCCTCCGCCGCCGCTCTTTCCACTCTTTCCACTCTTTCCTCGGGGGCCGGTGGCCCTGGTGCCCTTGGGGACCTTCCGGGTGCGACCAGCGCCAGGGTGAGCCTCTTCACCAGGGACTGGCTCGGGGGTGGTGACGACTGTGCCGGTGGGCTGGACGAAGTCTGGTGCGACGTCCATGAGGCCGAAGGCACCTTCCTTCTGCTGTCCGCCCCAGTCGTAGGTGACGAACACCCGACCGATCTCGGCGTCGACCCGGCTGACCTGGCCCTCGGTGTAGCTGCCGACCACCGGGACCCACACGGTGTCTCCAGCAGCGACGGTCGGTTTGGGGGAGAGCGCGACGCACTCATCGCGGCTGTACGCGGAGATGGAACCTGCGAAGCCGGAGACCAGGAGGCGCCCGCCAGATACTGCGGTGAGGATGCCGTGCTTGCGGTCGTTGCTCTCGCCACATGCCGCGGTGGTGCCGACCTGCCAGGGCTCGCTGAGCACGGAGAACCGGTCGGCCTGCCAGGTGTCCTCTTTCTGCCCCCAGCCCGAGGGGTTGTCGTAGTCCATGTCCAGATACCGAACGACCGGCTCGGTTGAGGTTCCCCCGACCATGATTGCCCGCTGGAGGCCGGAGCCGGACTCCCAGTGACCGAGCAGGATGTCGCCCTTCTTGGCCTTCTGCCCGGAGCTGATGGGGATGATCATGGCGTTGGGCATGGCGAACGTCGTGCCGGCGAGGCTCTTGATCGTGGACTCTGGCGAGCCCGCTGTCGTGATGGTCGCACCGTAGTAGATGAAGGTTCCCTGCCCGTCATCGGCGATGGCGCGGTCGAGGAACTCCCGGGAGGGCACCAGCGCGAACTGACCATCGCGGCCCTGGGAGGACATCCGGGGGAAGTCGTAGGGGACCTCGCCGGGCTCCAGGGTGGGGGCGGCCTCGCCCACGGGCTCCTCGGTGGATGGCGGCGGGGGCGGCTCGTTGGTTGGTCCGTCTTCTTCGCTGTTTCCGCTACAGGCGAGGGCAAACAGACCACCAACAGCCAGCGTGGTGCGCATCATCTTCTTCATGAGACCTCCGGGGTCGAGCAGTGTATCGCGTGTGCTGTCGGCGGGGCAATGCACGACGCGGCTACCCAGTACGTTACGCGGGAGTCACATGATCTGCATCCACTGTAATGAGAACACTGAGAACATTCCCTGCGACGTTTGCCACAATGAACCCCGTTTGGAGAGGCGATATCGTCTGCAGACCCGGATCGGACAGGGGGCGACCGGCATGGTCTACCGGGCCAGCGATGAGCGGACCGACGCGGCGCTCGCGATCAAGGAGGTGCCCTTCCGCACCAGCCTCGATCCCAAGCGCCAGGAGCTGTTTGAGCGCGAGGGGCGGGTCCTCCGGCAGCTGTCTCACCCCGCGATTCCACGGTGGCTTGGTCAGTGCGTTGGCGGTGTGGGTCGGGCGCGCAGCCTGTACCTGCTCCAGGAGTTCGTGGAGGGGACCTCGCTGAAGGTGGAGCTGGAGGAGCGTCGGTACACTGAGTCCGATGTGCTCGACATCCTCGAAGAGCTGCTTGATGTGCTCACCTACCTCCACCGGCTCTCCCCGCCGGTCATCCACCGGGACATCAAGCCCGCCAACATCATGCGCCGCCCAAACGGCTCCCTGGCCCTCATCGACTTCGGAAGCGTGCGCGATGTCATCCGGGATGCGCAGGTCGGCGGCAGCACCGTGGCGGGCACCTTCGGCTTCATGGCGCCGGAGCAGTTCGCCGGACAGGCCACCCCCGCCACAGACCTCTACGGACTTGGGGCCACTGCGATCGCCCTGCTGTCTCGGGAGGATCCCGCCTCGCTCCACCAGCGCAGCGGGCGGTTCCAGTGGCAGCAGAGCGTGAAGCTCTCCGCGGCGACCCGGGCGCTGCTGGAGGGCATGGTCCACCACGATCCAGCGCACCGCCCCGATGATCCGCGCGCCCTCCAGTCCCGGATCCGCCAGATCCGGCTGACCGGCGCGGAGGCGACCCCGGCGTCGGTCGGGCCGATGGGAGAGGACCGCCGCTTTCGGGGCTCGCCGACGAAGGACTCCGACCATGACCGCGCGCTCTTTGAGGCGCTGTCCGAGACGGATCAGGCGCTGGTCCGCGCAGAGACGACCGCGGTGAGCCGCAAGAGAAAGAACCCGGTGGCCATGGCGTTTATGGGGGTGCTGCTGGTGGGCCTGTTTGGTGTGTTGGTGGCCCTTCTGGTCTTGGCACCGACTCCGGAGCCTCTGCAAGTTCCCACACCTCCGGTGGTTGTGCAGCCGGTTGTCGAGGCGATGAATGTGGTGACGCTCTCTGATGTGACACCGGATCCTGACAACGTGGTTCCGAAGATTCCAGACTCGATGAGGGGGCAGGGGGACTTCGAGGAGCTCTGCAAGCTTGAGCTGCATCTGGATTCCCATGGCTCGGTGAGCGGGTTGGAGGCGACAGAGGGAAATACCTGCTCCAAGCCTCTGCTTGAAGCCGCTATAGACGCGGCTTCGACATGGAAATTTACCATCGATCCAGAGACCCCGCCGGCGGAGTCCTACACCCTCTTTCATGGATTACGCTTCAAGCTCAGTGGAGGGAAGTGATGAGAGTCGTCGAACTGAGCGGGCAATTCGGTGTGACGCACCTCCGGTTGGTGGAGCGGCCCGTCCCCGCTCCCGGTCCTGGTGAGGTCGCGATCAAGGTGCGCGCGGTGAGCCTGAACTACCGCGACCTGCTGATGATCCGCGGCGAGTACAACCCCCGGCAGCCCCTGCCGCTGATCCCGGCCAGCGATGGGGTGGGTGAGGTGGTTGCGGTGGGTGAGGGGGTCGAGCGGGTGGCGCTCGGGGATCGGGTGTGTCCGCTGTTCGCAGAGGGCTGGCTGAGCGGTCCGCCGCTGCCGCACACGACCCGCCACACCCGGGGTGGTCCGCTGGATGGCATGCTCGCCGAGGTGGTCGTGGTGCCAGCACACTCAGTGGTCATTCCGCCCGCACACCTCACCGACGCCGAGGCCGCCTGCCTGCCCTGCGCGATGCTGACCGCCTGGAGTGCTCTGGTCACCCTCGGGGGGCTCAAGGCCAGCGACACGGTGCTCATCCAGGGCACGGGCGGGGTGGCGCTCTCCGCGCTGGTGCTGGCGAAGGCCCTCGGCGCGACGGTCATCATGACCTCCAGCTCCAACGAGAAGCTCGCCCGGGTCGCTGCGATGGGGGCGGACCACGGCATCAACTACCGCGAGAATCCCCGGTGGGGTGATGCTGCGCGGGCGATCACCGGCAAGCGGGGGGTGGATCTGGTCATTGAAGTTGGCGGGGCTGAGACGCTGGCTCAGTCGCTGCGGGCGGTGCGTCCGGGGGGGACGATCAGTCTGATCGGGGTGCTGTCGGGGGGGCTGAGTCAGCTGCGGTTGGAGTCGATCTTGATGCGGCAGGTGCGGGTTCAGGGGGTGTTTGTGGGGAATCGGGATGGGTTTGAGGCGATGAATGGGATGGTTGGTGGTGAGGGGATTCGACCGGTGGTGGATTCGAGGTTTGCGTTTACGGAGGTTGCGGAGGCTCTGGCGCATATGGAGGCTGGAGCGCACTTTGGGAAGGTCGTGGTGGTGGTGTGATGGGGCAACTCACCCTTGCGACTGCTCGGCGCTCTGAGGTCTATAGGACGGGTCGCTGAGTGAGCCGACGTGTGGCCGCAGGGCGGGGATTCCCCGCGGGTGTCATGCTGGGGGGTTGCAGGGGGAGCGGCGACCGCAGAGAGGAGCCATAAGGCGACCGCTGGAGCGGGCACTCATGGAGGAAGTGGAGCCCCCCTTGAGCGCAGCGCCATTAGCGGACCGGAGGTCAGCGTTGGTGTGGAGTGGCCAGAAAAAAGAATGGCGCCGACGATGGCGTACCTCAACTCATGGGTGTGGGAGGACCCTTCGGAGCCCATCGCCATGAGGCTGAGAGCGCCCCTGGCTGAGAAGGCCGAAGGGCGAGCAGGACAGGTCGGCACTATCAAAAGCAGAGATGGGCGAATCCTTGAAGTACGGCGGTGATTCCAGCGACGTCTCCGTCCTTGGGCGCTGATCGCTACGGGTCCCCTCCGTGGTCCGCGCTGCACTCCCTGTCGGCGGACCAACTCAGAGTCTCTCCCTCTCTCACCAGCCTCGGGTCGCTTGCTGCCTCCGGGGCCGCCAGAGAATCTGGCGTGCGGCCCCTCCAGCACGGCCCACTCCGGTCTCCCCTTGCGCGCGCCCGGGCGAACTGAGACTCCAGACAAGGCGATCCAAAACAATACAATCAACAAAATTAGGGGGGAAGGCAGCCACCTGACCGGCTCCGGCTGCCTCCGCCCGTCCCCGTGCCGTGTCACGAATCAGCAATCAGCCCGTCTGCGACCGGCACTTGCTGAACTCACTGGCGGGTCCGTTGGGCAGCCACCTGACCGGCTTCGTAGGACTCCGCCCGTCCCCGCCCCTCTCCACGAATCGGCAGTTTACCCCGCCTCCGGCCGGCTACTGCCGTCACTCAGTGGTCAGTCCGCAGCTAGGCAGCCACCTGACCGGCTCCGTCTGAACTCCGCCCGTCCCCGTGCCG
>JBLHNG010000284.1:0-9704 GCA_047621685.1 Myxococcota bacterium
ATCGTCTCGACCGCGGCATCGTAGTCCTCGAAGTTGCCGGTGTAGTTGAGCACCACAAGGTGGGCGTTGCTGCCGAGGATCTTGTCGCGAAGATCCAGCTCGAAGCCCTCCATCACCGCCAGAACCCTGATCATCGCCGTCACCCCGACCGTTACTCCGGCGATGGCGATCAGCGTGATCACGGACACGCCGGACTCGCTCTGGCGAGACCGGAGGTGGGACATGGCAACAAGCAGGGCAAAGCGCATGAGTGGTGGTTCAGCTCTCCGAGCTGTGTCGAAGCGTCGGGAAGAGGATGACGTCTCGAATGGAGTTCTGGTTGGCCAGCAACATCACCAGGCGATCGATTCCTATTCCCTCGCCAGCAGTCGGCGGCATGCCATAACTGAGCGCCTTGATGTAGTCGGCGTCGAAGAACATCGCCTCGTCATCACCGGAATCCCGGGCATCAACCTGGGCTGCGAACCGACCGGCCTGATCGACCGGGTCGTTCAGCTCTTTGAAGCCGTTGGCGATCTCACGACCGTAGATAAACAGCTCGAAACGATCGACGATCTCCGGGTCGTCGTCGTTGCGACGAGACAGCGGAGAGATCTCGGTGGGGAAGTGAGTGATGAAGGTCGGCTGGATGAGGCTGGCCTCGACGTATGCGTCGAAGAGCAGCTCGAACCACTTGCCCATGGTGGTGGGCAGGCGAGGGTTGGTGGCGTCGTTGGGATGGTCAACAAGCCAGCGGGCGCGGAGCTGCTCGGGATCCCGGACGGCCTCCTCGCTCAGCCCGGTGGCCTCTGCGATCGCGGTCGCCATCGGCAGCCGACGCCAGGGACGGGCGAAGTTCAGGGTGACGTCGTTGTAGGGCACCTCGGTGCTCCCACAGACCGCCTCTGCCAGTCCGCTGCACATCTCCTCGGTGAGGTCCATCAGGTCATGCCAGTTGGCATAGGCCCAGTAGAACTCCAGCATCGTGAACTCGGGGTTGTGCTTCGTCGAGATCCCTTCGTTGCGGAAGTTGCGGTTGATCTCGTAGACCCGCTCGAAGCCACCGACCACCAGACGCTTGAGGTACAGCTCCGGCGCGATGCGCATGTAGAGCTCCATGTCGAGCGCGTTGTGGTGGGTCACGAACGGCCGCGCACTTGCTCCGCCAGGGATGGCCTGGAGCATCGGGGTCTCGACCTCCATGAAGTCCCGGTTCTCGAAGAACTCGCGGATGTAGCGAATGACCGCCGAGCGCCGCCGGAAGGTCTCCCGGCTCTCCTCGTTCATGAACAGATCGACATACCGGTGCCGGTTGCGGAACTCTGGGGTGAGCGAGTGCTGGGCATCGGGCATCGAGGAGATGCTCTTGGCGGCGAGCTGGAGAACCTCTACGCGAACGGTGGGCTCTCCGGTGCGGGTCCGCATGAACCGACCGCTGACGTGGATGTGGTCGCCCTGATCGAACGTCTTCCAGGCGGTGAACGACTCCTCGCCGATGATCTTCATCTTGACGAAGACCTGGATCCTCCCTGAGCGGTCCTGGATCTCGGCGAAGAAGGTCTTGCCATGATCGCGCTTGGACATCAGCCGACCGGCGATGGTCACGACGGTCTCGTCAGCACCCAGCGTCGCGCTGTCCCGCTCTCCGATGAGGGCACGGACTTCGGCGATGGTGTTGGCGACGCGGAGGTTGTGGGGGAAGGGCTCAATGCCCGCCTCGCGGAGCGCGGCGAGCTTGGCAATTCGGTCAGGATCGAAGGTATACACAGCAGTCACCCATTACAGAGCGCGGGCCATAACCGGGCAGGGAGCCGAGAGCAGGGAGT
Organism: Myxococcota bacterium; assembly: GCA_047621685.1. Classification (GTDB taxonomy): domain Bacteria; phylum Myxococcota_A; class UBA796; order UBA796; family UBA796; genus JAQXDW01. Next base: position 1,806 of record JBLHNG010000284.1, read on the forward strand.
ATTGCGGCCCCCTATGCAACGTGCTGGCAATGTGGCTGAGTATCGAGCGCTCTAATGGAGCCGAGCCGGGGGGGGTGGCTCACTGAGCCTTGAGAACCGACTCGATCGCGGCGTGAGCGGCCTCGGGGTTGTTCTCGAACTCCAGATACCGAATGACTCCCTCGGCGTCGATGAGCACATGCACCGGGAACGGCGCGTAGGTTTCGTGTCGGGGGTAGGTCTCGTAGATGTTGTCGGTGTCCAGCAGGCAGGGCAGGCTCGCGCCAGCTTGCTGGAGGAACTCGGCAGCCTCGTACTGGTCGTCCTCGGGGTTGACCAGGAGGACCGCCAGCTCATCGGGGCTCCAGGTCGAGGCAATGGACTGGGTGATGTCTGGAACCTCCAGACTGCAGACCGGTCAGTACATCGCCCAGTACGCCAGGTAGACCGCCTGTCCCTCGTAGTCCGACAGGGTGAACGTTGAGAGCGTCTTGTCGGGGAGGGTGAAGCCCTGCATTGAGAAGTCGGGGTGGGTGCTGCCGACCCCGAGGCTGGTCCAGTCCAGCTCGATGACCCCGCTCTGCTCGTCGGGATCATTGCTGGTGTAGGCGAGCAGTCCGGGGCCCTCGTCCCGGGTGTCAGGTGGGGTGATGGTGAGGGTGTGAGACTCACCGGGGGCGAGGGTGAGGTCTGCGGCCTCCGCAGAGAAGCCGGTCGTGGGGGCCTCCAAGGACAGCGTGAGGTCGAAGATGCCGTTGTTCCGGATGCGGATGGACTGTGAGCTGCCGCCCTCGGTGAACCACAGCGTGTCTTCGATGACCAGCTCCGGCCCGCCGACGCCCTCGTTGACGGCCAGCGCTGAGGCGGCGTACCAGTCGCCCACCACCGCGCGCCCGAAGCCCGCGCCGATCCCCATCGCGCTCTGAGACGGCTCCTCATGACCGAGGACCACCGGGCCACCCTCCCCCAGCCACGCCAGGGCGACCTGCTCCCAGCCGGCGATCCAGAGGTAGTCGCCGTCGATGGAGACGCCAGTAGAGGAGCCCGGCGGGGTGACCTGCCCGCGAGGGGTGAGGACATCATCGGTGAGGTCAAAGACCATGACCCCCAGCCCGCCCATGCCGACGGCGACGTGGCTGCCGCTGACAGAGAGGTCACGCCCCTCGCCGGGCAGGTCGGTCCGGGTGATCTCGGTGGGCGCGGATGGATCGGTGACGTCGAGGAGGATGAGGGCATCCAGATCGGTGATCAGGGCGCGGTCCTCGAACAGCTCGACGGCGAAGACCTGCTCCCCGGGGAAGGTGCCCAGCTCGTTGAGGCGGTCGGAGAAGAAGCGTGCGCCCTGCTCCTGCCAGCCGATGAGGATGAGTCCGTCGTGGATGGCGACGTCCTGGTAGGCCGTGCCATCGCGCATGTCGCCGGAGCCCCGGGCGTGATCGGAGGGATTGCGCGGGTCGGAGACATCGATCACCAGCGGCGGCTCGGTGCGCTCTACGACGATCGCGAGGCCGTTGTGGGCATCGACCCGATAGGACCGGGCCTCCCGGTAGTCTCCGATCAGCTCGGCGGTGTCGACATCGAAGATGCCATAGCCGGTCACCCCACCGAGCAGGGCGGTCGAGGCATCCAGCATCACCGCGTCGGTCCACTCGTAGCCGGTGACGACATCGAGCATGAAGCCGGTGGTGGTGATCGGATCGCCGAGGGTGAAGCCATCTGGCGGCGCGGTGGTGTCGCCGGTGTCTTCAAGTGAGACACCCGAGTCTGCTGGGTTCTCAGCGGGCTCGGGATCGGCGCCTGTGCAGGCGATCAGTAAGGGAAGTGTCACCGGGTGATTCTACAGTAATCCAGCGATGAAACTACCCTATACCAACCTCAAAGGTCAGCGGACCTCGTTGAGGGAGCCGGACATCTCGGTGTTGAAGTCGGTGCGCAGGTTGATGAAGCTGCCGATCTTCATCGGCTTACGCTCCTGCTGGATGGCCAGCTCCGGCACGATGATGGTGCCCTCGATGCTGGTGCCGTCGAAGATGTGCTCGGTGATGTCCTGGTAGATGATCTCCGACTCGGTGTCTTCGTCCTGAGCGAAGGCGGGGGCTGAGAGCAGGGCAAGGGCGAGGATGGCGGTTCGTTTCATCGGTGGCTTCTCCATCAGGGTATTCAGACCAGAGCGGACGCACGCCCCCCATTACCGGTGGAAACACCGACGCAATGCCTGGGACGCCCCGATATAGACAGGGGATCCCCGGTTGGGTTCCCGAAAAGATCTCGGGTCTCCTAAAAGGTCACTTCCCTCGATACACCGGCCGGCGCTTCTCCAGCATCGCGGCAACCGCTTCGTCGTGGTCGGCGGTGGTCTGGGCCATGCCCTGGTAGCTGGCGGCCAGCTCCAGGGAGGCTTCGAGGGAGGACTCATAGGCGCGGTAGCACAGCCGCTTGGCGAGCCGAACAGCGATGGGAGAGGCCCGCAGGAGGCGCTCGGCCTGCTTGCGGGCGGCGTCCTGGAGCTCAGCATCCTCGACCACCGCGCTGACCAGCCCGATGCGCAGGGCCTCCTCGGTGTTGAGGATGCGTCCGCTCATCACCAGCTCCAGCGCCCGGGGGAAGCCGACGGTGCGGGTGAGGAAGTAGGCCCCGCCGTCGCCGGGGATGAGCCCGACCCGCACGAACGTCGAGCCGAACTTCGCGGACGCAGCAGCGATGCGGATGTCGCACATGCACGCCAGATCCAGGCCCGCACCGATGGCCGGACCGTTGACTGCCGCGATGAGGGGCTTGTCGAACCGGGCAATGCGGCGGGGGATCTGGTGGATGCCTTCGAGGTAGCGGGTGCGGACCTCCGCCGGACCGCCCGCGAACATGCCGCGGTGCTCCTGCATCAGCTTGAGGTCTCCGCCCGCCGAGAACGCACTGCCCTCACCAGTGATGACCACCGCACGAACAGCGTCGTCCAGGGTCGCTTCGGTCAGGGCGGCGACGAGGCCGTGCACCATCTCCATGCTGTAGGCATTGCGCGCCTCCGGGCGGCTCAGTCGCAACCACATCAGGCCCTCGACGGTCTCATCCATCTCTGTCACAACGTGGGTGTGCTCAGTCATCGTCTCGCTCCATGAAGGTCTGGATTGAATCGCGAAGGGACTCGGGGACGGAGACCGCCTTGAACCGAAAGCCCGCTCCAGGCTGGGGCGCGATCACCGCGCAGACCGTCGCCCCGGTGGCCTTCACCCGGTCATCGTCCCCAAGCACCCGGTACTCCAGGCGCAGGCTCTTGCGGCTCAGCTCGCCCACCGAAAGCTCGATGCGCAGCTTCTCGCCGATGCGACAGGGCCGCCGGAAGTCCGCCTCGGTGTGCACCGCCGGGAAGCCGAGGGTCTGGAGGATCTCCGCGTAGGGGGTGCCCAGCGCCACATCGAACCAGCTCTCCATGGCCTGGTGGAACCAGTCGAAGAAGATCGGGAAGTAGACCACACCCGCCGGATCGCACTCTCCGAACCGGACGGTGTGGTGGTGGTAGTGAACGCCAGGCATGACCGCTGCTCCTCGCAGACATGGTATCTCCTCGGGGATGGATTCCCGCCTCACGTCTTACCGCCAGTACCGCGACGCCCTCACCCGTCTCCACCGCACCCTCGCCGCCCTGTCCGTGCTGTCCCCGGCACTTCAGGCAGTGGTCACCGATCTCAAGCTCCCGACCACTGCGGACGGCAGCGTCCCGGGTCCGTGGCGCGGGGCAGTGTTCGATCAGTCGATCCGACAGGGCGTCCTCGACCGACACCGCCTCCGCCTCCGCACCGTCCCCTCCCCCATCGACACCCTCATCCTGGCCGCCTCCGAGCAGGCCCGGTTCCGGGTGATGAACGTGCGGGCGGTGGTTGATGGTGTTGGGGTGAGTGTGGTGGATGGCTTGCGGGGCCAGGGCTTCGACCTGGTGGATGCCGGGCTGGCCCGGACGGCGGTGCCGGGGGTGACGCTGGCGGGTTGGGTGCTGGTGCTGCCGGAGCTGACGATGAGTGCGGGCGGGTTGGTGGCGGTGAGTCGAGCGGGGCTTGATGCGATCGGTGCGAGCCTGAAGGCCGGACGGCTGTCGGGGAACCCGGCGACGGTTCAGGCGCAGGACATGGTGGCTGAGGTGGCGATGGCGGCGGAGATCCTGCGGTGTGTGCGGCGCAGTGCTGTGGTGTGAGGCTCAGTGGGGAGGTCCGCAGTCCTTGCGTTGCGTGGGAACCACTGGGCGCTCTGAGGTGTGCAGGACGGTCCCTTGAGCCTGCGGACGGTGGTGAAGTGCGCGGGTGTCATGCTGGGGGTCGCAGGGGAGCGGTGACTGGAGAGAACCGCTGTAAAGCGGAGAACGCAGGAAGCGTAGCCCCCTTGAGCAAGCGGAAGAATCCAGACCGGAGGGAATGGAGACTTCCGCGAAGCGGCCAGAAAAAGCATGGCGCGGAGGATGGCGGACCTCGGGCCATGGGTGAGGGAGCACCCTTCGGAATCGAAAGCCCCGAGGCTGAGAAGACCGAAGGGCGAGCAGGACAGGTCGGCACTATCAAAAGCAGAGATGGGCGAATCCTTGAAGTACGGCGGTGATTCCAGCGACGTCTCCGTCCTTGGGCTGAGGGCGCCCCCGGCGCTGATCGCCACGGGTCCCCTCCGCGGTCCGCGCTTCACTCCCTGTCGGCGTCCACTCTTGTGCGACTGCCCACGTCCTCAGCCTCGGGTCGCTTGCTGCCTCCGGGGCCGCCAGAGAATCTGGCGTGCGGCCCCTCCAGCACGGCCCACTACGGGTGCCCCTTGCGCGCGCCCGGGCGAACTGAGACTCCAGGCAAGGCGATCCAAAACAATACAATCAACAAAATTGGGGGGAAGGCAGCCACCTGACCGGCTTCGTCGGACTCACCCCGTCCCCACACCTCTCCACGAATCGACAATCAGCCCGTCTCCGACCGGCACTTGTCGAACTTTGTGGTCAGGGAAAGAGAAGGCAGCCACCTGACCGGCTTCGTAGGACTCACCCCGTCCCCACGCCTCTCCACGAATCGACAATCAGCCCGTCTCCGACCGGCACTTGTCGAACTTGATGGTCAGTCCGCAGCTAGGCAGCCACCTGACCGGCTTCGTCGGACTCACCCCGTCCCCGCGCCGTGTCCCGAATCGGCAGTTTACCCCGCCTAAAGGCCGGCTACTGCCGTCACTCAACGGTCAGCGCAGGAAGGCAGCCACCCGCCCGTCTCCGCCCATCTCCGCACCGCTCCCTGAACCGTCAGCTCGCCCGCCTCTGGCCGGCACTTACCAACACTCAATGGCGGGGACGGGGACGGGGACAGGCACGAGCCCCTTCAATCCCCCCAGACAGCCACTCTGAGAAGCCAGAACCGTCAGCCATCCCGCCTGACCTGCAACACCCGCTCAGCTCGAGGTGCTCTCGGTCTCCCATACCGCCAGGATCCGCTCGCCCACGTCACGGCGGTACTCATTCCGGTCTCTCGCCAGCGCCGTCACCCACTTGCGGATCGCGGCGTTGTCGGGCTGGTGGCGGAGCGCCCACAGGCCATCGTGGTTCCACTCACAGCGGGTCTTCGCGCACGCCAGCATCAGCGGCGGCAGGCGGGCATCCAGCGCGGACAGTCGGCCGACAAGCTCGGGGAGTCGGGAGAAGTTGGAGATGAACCGCGACTTTGGGTAGCCCTTTGTGGTGACGTCCGGCCAGGGACCGAGGTAGCAGTCGCCGGCGATGTAGAGCGTGTCCGTGAAGCGGAGGATGTCGGAAAACCGGCACCCGTCATGTCGCCCCCTTCTGGCGGACAGTCTGTGTGAGAGGATGTCAGCGCGTAGCGGGGGGGGTTGGGGGTGAAACCCCCGTCTCAGACAAAGAGCACCAGTCAAGCGGGATAACGGTCCACCGCGATGACGGATGTCGGAAAACCGCAGGAGGGTGTCCGCCACCTCATCGGCCGGTCGACCTCGGAGCGGCTCGGCCAGATCGGGGTCAAACCGTGCCGTCTCGATGAGGGCCTGGAGGCCGTCGCAGTCTCCGGGGGGGAGGTTGGCGATGGACTGCTTGAGGGCGGCAGTGATTGGAGAGCGCTTTGCCATGTCGGCTGGGTATCACCAGCAGGGCTGTGACTTGCGAATCCGCTCAGTGGTGCTTTGCACCCGACTTCCTGACGTAAGCATCTGAAATCACCAATCCCAGAATGCACCTGTGATAACCTCGGTGGCTCCAGCGCATTCCAGGAGCGACTTGTGCCCACGCTTGAAGTCATCGTCAATGGCCTGAAATTCCCCAACCCGTTTGTCATCGGCAGCGGTCCCCCCTCCACCAACGCCACCATCATGAACAAGGCGTTCGCCGCGGGCTGGGGCGGCGTGGTCGCCAAGACCACCGCCCTGTCGGACACCACGGTGGTCAACGTCCAGCCTCGCTACGGAAAGCTGCGCTCCAAGAGCAAGGACAACGTTGGCTTTCAGAACATCGAGCTGATCAGCGACCGACCGTTTGAGGACTGGGAGGATGACTTCAAGAAGGTGAAGGACGCCTGGCCCGACCGCATCCTCATCGGCTCGATCATGGAGTCCTTCCACAAGGATCGTTGGCAGGAGGTCGCCTCCCGAACTGTGGCCGCTGGCTGCGATGGCCTGGAGCTGAACTTCTCCTGCCCCCACGGCCACCCCGAGTCCGGCATGGGCGCGGCGATGGGCCAGGACCCGTCCCAGGTTCAGGAGGTCACCCGCTGGGTCCGCGAGGCCGTCGGAGATGTGCCGATCTGGGCGAAGATGACCCCGAACATCACCGACATCACCGTGCCCACAGCGGCCGCGATGGCGGGCGGGGCCTCGGGAATCAGCGCGATCAACACGATCCTCGCTTGCATCGGGGTCAACCTCAAGACCCTGCGTCCCCAGCCGACCGTGCAGGGATACTCGACCTTTGGTGGGTACTCCTACCTCGCGGTCAAGCCCATTGCGCTGCGCATGGTTGCTGAGATTGCGCAGTCTTCACCCGGGATCACCATCTCCGGGATCGGCGGGGTGACCACCTCTACAGACGCCATTGAGCACATGCTGCTTGGGGCACGGACGGTGCAGTCTTGTACCGGGCCGATGCTTCAGGGGTTTGGCATGGTCACGGAGCTGATCGAGGGCACGCTGGCGTTCATGGAGCAGCATGGGTTTGAGACGCTGGATGAGATGATCGGCAAGAGCCTGCCGTATCTGACGACTCACCATCATCTGGTGGAGCTGCAGACGGCCAAGAAGGCGGCTCAGGCTGCGCGGCGGGCGAGTCGGGACAATGCCTGGGGCAAGGGTGATGTAAAGGATGAGACGGCTGCGCTCGTGAGCAACGAGTAGGCACACGGATCTGCGACCACTCGGCGCTCTGGGTGGTTCAGGACGGGTCACTGAGCGGGCTGACGTGCGATGACCTGCCGGTGAGCGGCCGCAATGCGGGCACTCCCGGAGGTGAGCGAAGCCGCGAAACGGGCACTCAACGAAAAGAGTGCAGCCCCCTCGAACGAGAAGCATGAGCAGCCCGAAGCCGCTCAGATCGGGTAGGGCGCAGTGGAGCGGAGTGGCCAGAAAAAGGAGGGCGCCGACGGTGGCGGACCTCAGCGCATGGGTGAGGGAGGACCCTTCGGAATCGAGAGCCACGAGGCTGAGAAGCCAACGGCTGAGGAGACTGAAGGGCGAGCAGGACCGGTCGACATCGAAAGCAGAGATGGGCGAAGCCTTGAAGGGCGGCGGTGATTCCAGCGACGTCTCCGTCCTTGGGCTGAGGGCGCCCCCGGCGCTGATCGCCACGGGTCCCCTCCGCGGTCGCAGCTCCGTTGCACTCCGCCTCCGCTTCGCTTCGCCTCTCACTCCCTGTCGGCGTCCCCTGTTGTGCGACTGCCCGCCTCACCAGCCTCGGGTCGCTTGCTGCTTCCG
>JBLHNG010000285.1:0-9681 GCA_047621685.1 Myxococcota bacterium
GATGCCGGTGTTGATCAGGTCAAAGACGTAGGCGGCGTACATGTGCTGGAGGTTCTCAGCGTGGTTTGCCGAGAATGAGGTCACCGGCCCCCACCACGCCAGCAGGTCGTCGGTCTCTGGAAGCTCACCGCCGATCGAAGCAGCCTCTGCCAGCAGCGCCGCCGCACCGCGGATGTTGTGGATCGGATCGTCGATGAGGTCATCTGGGGAGCGGTCGAGCAGCATCGCCGCAGTCTCCACGTCCATGCCCCCCTCCCCCGGCTCCCGCAGGTCGAACAGCCCGTAGCCACCCCACTGCGAGGCCACATCTGGCTGCCAGCCGCTCGCTTCATAGGCCAGAGCGAGCAGGATCGGCTCTGGAACGCCGAACTCATCTGCAGCTTCCGCAAAGGCGCGGGGCAGGGGCTCGGCAGAGGCGACGGAAGCAAGGAGGGAAGCCAGGATCATCGAAAACCTCGGAATTCTGAGACGCGAGCTTACCACTACAGCGCCCGATTGGGGGATGAAATCGGCGCCATACCCATGAAATTTACAGCACAATAACCGGGTATTAAAGTGCCCAATAACAGCCTGAACAAACAGATCGGGGCGATCGATGATGACCTCGGATATATATGCTGGACGCTCTTAGTGAGAATGATTATCAATATCATCCTCAGCAAGCTCCAGGGTACTCTGCATGACGCTCTCCCGACTTCTGCTCCTCTCCCTGCTCACCGGCTGCGGTGACAAGGATGACACCGGCACCACCGATGAGGCCGATGCGGACACGGATGCCGACACGGATGCCGACACGGACGCGGATGCGGACTCCTACAGCTTCACCAGCGCGTTCGAGGCCGGGGCAAGCTCCGTCTCCTACAGCGGTCAGGCCTTCCGACAGGTCCTCATCAACGATCTGAAGGCTCACCTCGGCGGCATGACTGCTCGCATCAACAGCGGCTGGTATCCGGAGTCTGGAGACGTCGCCGGAGAGCTGGGCTTCTACTTCGCCTTCGACAGCGACACCTCGGGCACCCTCGACCACCTCGTCTCCACCGATCCCGCTCCACTCCAGTCCACCTACGACGACGTCTCCTCGGGCAAGGACCTCGTCAGCAAGCTCGCCGGCAACGACACCGCGACGGATCATGCGGACTGGTCGGAGGCGTTTGTCGGCTGGGATGACGACGGGGTCACCTCCCCGCAGAGCCTCATGGAGCACTGGTTCGCCGAGATCGACACCCAGGCGGTGGCCTGGTCCATCGGCGACTACCCGCTCGATCCGGACGGCAAGCCGGTCCCGGCGATCTACGTCACCCCCGAGGGCCGCGACCTCCAGCAGCTCACCGAGAAGCTCCTCCGGGGCGCGGTCAGCTTCTCGCAGGGCACCGACGACTACCTCGACGACGACACCGAGGGCAAGGGGCTGCTCAGCGACCACACCAAGGCCGACGACGGCGCGGCCTACACCGCCCTGGAGCACGCCTGGGACGAGGGCTTCGGCTACTTCGGCGCCGCCCGCTCCTACGATGTGATGACCGACGATGAGATCGCCGACTCCAGCGTCATCGACTCCGACGGCGACGGCAGCATCGACCTGCTCGCCGAGGTCTGCTGGGGCCACTCGGCCAACGCCGCCAAGCGGGACCTCGGCAGCGTCACCGCCACCGACTTCACTGCTGAGGCCTGGACGGGCTTCTACAGCGGGCGGGCGCTGCTGTCTGAGACCGCCGGGGCCGGGCTGACCGAGGCTGAGTTCGCCGAGCTTCAGGGCTACCGGGATCAGGCCGTCTCCGCCTGGGAAGACGCCATCGCCACCACGGTCATCCACTACATCAACGACGTCCTCGGCGACATGGCCGCGATGGGCACCGCCGACTACAGCTTCGCCGACCACGCCAAGCACTGGAGCGAGCTGAAGGGCTTCGCGCTGTCCATGCAGTTCAACCCGCGCTCCCCGCTGTCTGACGCAGACTTCGCGACCCTCCACAGCCTCCTCGGCACCGCGCCGGTCCTGGCCATCGCCAGCGAGACCACGCAGTCCGACTACGCCGACGACCTCCGCACTGCCCGCACCCTGCTGGGCGAGGCCTACGGCTACGACAGCACCAACCTCGGAGGCAACGATGGCGAAGATGGCTGGTAGCCGCGGCTCCTGGGGCTTCCTCGCCGGCCTCGCGGGCCTCGTGGTGGTTCCCCCGATCGCCTGCAACGACAGCGGCACCGGCTTCCCCGATGCGGTGTCCGCGACGATGACCGACCTGCTGGCAGACGTCGGCCCCGAGGTGGTCCTGCCCGCGCTGGCGGACTTCCAGACCGCTGTGAGCGGCCTCAGCGCCAGCCTCACCGCCTGGGAGGCTGCCCTGGAGTCTGGTGATGGCGCCGATGCCCTCGCCACCGCGCAGGTCCAGTGGCGCAGCACGATGGCGGCATGGCAGGCCCTGGAGGTCATGCAGATCGGCCCAGCAGGCTCCTCGCTGACCACCATCGGCGGCATGGATCTCCGAGACGAGCTCTACTCCTGGCCGACCATCAACCCCTGCCGGATCGACCAGGAGACCGCCTACGAGGTCTGGGACGATCCCGACTACTTCACCGCCAACCTCGTCAACTCCTACGGCCTCGACGCCTTGGAGCACACCCTGTTCTCCGGGCTGGACAACACCTGCCCCGGTCAGGTAGACATCAACGCCGAGGGCACCTGGGAGATCATTGGAGAGTCCGGGGTCAAGGCCAACCGTGCCGCGTTCTCCGTCGTGCTCTCTGTGCAGCTCGCCGCACAGGCCGAGGCGCTGACTGCCGCGTGGTCACCAGACGGTGAGGACTTCTCCGGGCAGCTCGACGGCACCATCGACGGCCCCTACACCTCCGAGCAGGAGGCCCTCAACGCCGTCTACGACGCCCTGTTCTACCTGGAGATCGTCACCAAGGATCGCAAGCTCGGCACCCCGCTGGGGATCAGCGACTGCGGCGAGGCGCTGTGTCCTGAGGCGGTCGAGGGGCTGGAGTCAGGCAGCGGTGTGGCGTCCATCGTCGCCAACCTCGACGGCTTTGAGGCCCTGTTCACCGGCGGCGCCGGTACCGGCCTCGACGACCTGCTGTCTGACCTCGGGCACGGCGACCTCTCCGATGAGATCCTCGCCGACCTCGACACCGCCCGCGCCCTTGCCCTCACCATCGACACGCCGCTCGACGCAGCGGTCAGCGACCAGACCGCCGAGATCGAGGCGCTGTATGAAGCGGTCAAGGTGGTCACCGACAACCTGAAGGGGGATCTGGCCACCGTCCTGGCCTTGACGATCCCCTCGGAAGCCGCAGGTGACAACGACTGAGCTTGCCGCCGCCCTGCTCGCCCCCTTCCTCGATCCGGCCAGCCGGACCTGGTGGGGGAGCCTGCTGGTGAGTGCGGTCATCGCCGGGGTGTTCTGGATGCGGGTGCGGCCTGACTGGCGTCTCTCAGGCGCCCTCGCCGCGCTGCGTCACCCCTCCTCGGTGCTCGACGTGCAGCTCCTCCTGGGTCGGCAGCTCCTCGGCCTGCTGACGACCTCCACCGCTGTCGGTGCGGCGTGGCTGCTGGCGACCCACGCGGTCCGCCGTCTGGATGCCGCCTTTGGGATCCCCGCCCCGCCTCCGCTGTCGGACCTCACCGTCTCGATCCTGTTCAGCCTCGTCCTGTTCGTCTGCTGGGACGCCAGCCGATGGGGCCTGCACTGGCTGCTGCACCGCCTGCCCCGGCTGTGGCAGCTCCACCAGGTCCACCACTCCGCCACCGTGCTCACCCCGCTGACCTTCCACCGGATCCACCCGGTCGAGTCGCTGCTCTACCAGCTCCGCAGCGTGGTGGTGACCGGCGCGGTGACCGCGGTGTTCTTCTGGCTGTTTCGAGAGGCTGCGGTGGACGTGACCCTGCTGGGGGTCTCCGCGCTGGGGCTGCTGCTGAACATGGTCACCGGCAACCTCCGCCACAGCCACGTCTGGCTGCGGTTCCCCGATGCGGTCGAGCGGTGGCTCCTCAGCCCGGCGCAGCATCAGATACACCACTCCGCCGATCCAGCGCACCACGATGCCAATTACGGCACCTGGTTGGCTGTCTGGGACCGCCTGGCAGGCACCTTAATCATCGAAGACACCCCCCCGGAGCACTTCGGCGTGACCACACCAAACCATGCCAACAACCTCCTGTCCGCGTGGCTCTCTCCCCTGCGTGCTGCGCTGACACTGCTCGCCCTCGTCCTCGCCCTGCCCGCCCATGCTGAGGAGGTCGCAGGCGAAGAAGAGGACACCACAGAAGAGGAAGAGGCGGCCACCGACGAGGGCGAGGTCGGGCTGCAGATGATCGTCTACGGCTCTGATGGCACCCCCCGAGTCGCCGGATCCGCCCATGCCATCTCCGAGGAGGCCCTGGAGCAGTTCGAGTACGACAACATCGAGCGCATCCTGCTGGCGGTGCCCGGGATCAATGTCCGCAGCGAGGACGGCTTCGGGCTGCGCCCCAACATCGGCATCCGGGGGGCCAACAGCGACCGCAGCGCCAAGCTGACCCTGATGGAAGACGGCGTCCTGCTCGCCCCGGCCCCTTACGCCGCGCCCGCTGCCTACTACTTCCCGATGTCCACCCGGATGGTCGGGATCGAGGTGTTCAAGGGTCCCGCCGCCACTCGCTACGGCCCCCAGACCGTCGGCGGGGCGATCAACCTGCTGACCCGACCGATCCCCTCCCTGACCGCTGGAGAGATCGATGTCGCCGCCGGCATGTGGCAGTCCGCCAAGGTCCACGGACACGTCGGCACCACCGGGCGGGCGGGCGGGGTGCTGCTGGAGGGGGTCCACCTGCACTCCGGGGGCTTCAAGGGCCTCGATGGCACTTCGTCCGACAGCCCCAGAGGCACCGGATTCGACCGCTCGGAGCTGATGCTGAAGACTCAGAAGATGCTCAGCAACCGCCAGCGACTCTCACTCAAGCTCGGCTACTCCCGCGAGGTCTCCAACGAGACCTACCTCGGCCTGTCCGCCTCCGACTACGCCGCCGATCCCTACCGCCGCTACGCCGCGACGGCCCAGGGCCGCATGGCGTGGGACCGCACCCAGGCCGAGCTGGCGCTGACCTCAAGCCTCAGCAACAAGCTCCAGATCCGAACGGTCGCCTACCACCACTTCATGGACCGAACCTGGACGAAGTTCAACCGCTTCGCCAGCGACATCGACATCCACGACCTGCTCATCAGCGACTCCACCTCCGGTCAGGCGGCGGTCTATCTGGCGATCCTGCGCGGTGAAGAGGACTCCGCCTCTGCGGAGCAGACCCTCCTCATCGGCAGCAACAATCGGGTGTTCCACAGCTTCGGTCTCCAGAGCACTGCCCGGCTGTCCAGCTACGGCGAGCGCACCTCGTCGGTCCTCGAAGGCGGGATCCGGCTGCACGGCGACGACGTGGTCCGCATCCACGATGAGGCGCCCTACGACATGGTCTCCGGGGCGCTGTCCGCTGCCGGAGACACTGAGATCACCCTCGACTCCCATGCCACTGCCGCCGCCCTCGCCGCGTTCGTGCATGAGGACTTCCGCATCGACCGCCTGCACATCCTCCCCGGCGCCCGGCTGGAGCTGATCCGCACCAATCGGCTGGACGAGGGCGATGACCCCGAGGATCCGGTCACCCGGGCCAACGTGCTGCCCGGACTCGGCGTGCTCTATGGTCTCACAGACTGGGTGGACGCCTTCGCCGGGGCCTACCGCGGGTTCTCCCCGGTCGCGCCGGGTCAGCCCGAGGCGGTCGAGCCAGAGCTGAGCTGGAACTACGAGGCCGGCGTCCGGACCATGCAGGGCGACCGCCACATCGAGCTGGTCGGCTTCTTCAACGACTACACCAACATCACTGGCCAGTGCACCCTCTCTGGCGGCTGCGACACCGATCAGGTCGACCAGCAGTTCAACGGCGGTGCGGTGTGGATCTACGGACTTGAGGCCGCTGCCGGGTACACCGTCCTGCTGCCCGGCGAGCTGTCCATCCCCCTCTCCGGGACCTTCACCTGGACTCAGTCCGCCTTCCAGACCGGCTTCGCCTCTGGCTTCGATCAGTTCGGCACCGTCGAGATCGGCGACAGCCTGCCCTACGCCCCCCGGCTCCAGGCTTCTGGCAACCTCACCCTCGCCCACACCCGGGGCTCGCTCTCGACCGGCATCTCCTGGCACGGCGGCATGCTCGACGAGGCCGGGGTCTGGCCCGATGACCTCACCGGAGATGGCAGCATCCCGCCGCTGCTCCTCCTCGATGCCGCTCTGCACGCCACCCTCACCGAGCGCGCCTCGGTCTACGTGACCGGCACCAACCTCTCCGGCTCCACCGCGATCACCTCCTGGCGCCCCCTCGGAGCCCGCCCCACCGCGCCGCGCACCGTGATGGTCGGCTTCAAAGCGGAACGCTGACGCGCCGTCGGGCGGCGATGTTCTCGCCGGTGAGCATGACCCCGTCGGGGGTGGTGATGGTCAGGCGGTCCACGGTCTGAGCCGCGCCGAGTCCGAACCACACCCGCTCCGGGCCGGCTGCGGAGAAGCCGGTATCCCGGGAGACGATGGCGGTCTGAGTGATGCCGCCAGACTCGACGACGACCTTGCTGTGCTCCGGCGCAATCACCTCAAGCCAGGCATTCTCGGTGCAGCCCTCGGAGAGAAACACCCACGGGTGCTCCACCACATCGGTCACCACGAAGTCAGGCACCCCGTCCCCGTTCAGCTCCGCAGCGATCACTGCGCGAAACGAGCCGAGCTGTGTGATGCCCAGGTCTGGGGCGACATCAGAGAACAGCCCCTCTTCCTGAGACATCAGGTGGATTGGAGCCTCGTACTCTCCGGAGCCATGGTCGCTGTCTGAGGCCCAGAGATCGCCCTGGAGCACGATGATGTCGAGGTCGCCGTCGTTGTCGTGATCCACCCACGCGCTCCCCCAGCTCATCTCATGCGCCTGGAACAGCGGATCAGCGGCGGTGGCAGCGGTGACATCCGTGAAGAGGCCGTCGCTGCCGCCGGCGAGCAGCACATTGTGTGCGGTCGCGGTGATGTAGAGATCGATGATGCCGTCGCGGTTGTAGTCCGCTGCCGAGACACCCATGCCGCTCATCACCACACCGCAGGCACAGTCGTCCGTGACATCGGTAAAGGTGTCTCCATCATTGCGCCACAGGACGTTGCCGCCAAAGTCGTAGCCCATGTCATTGACCACATAGATGTCGCGATCGCCGTCGCTGTCCCAGTCCAGCAGCACCGCATCAAACGCCTTTCGCCCAGCACTCTCCAGCGCCAGCGCTTCCTCATCAAGGGTAAATCCGCCGCCATCCTTCCCCCAGGCCACCTGGTCGCGCATCTCCTCCGGATCGCTCCCTGGATCGGTGTGCGCAAAAAAAATGTCCAGCATGCCGTCGTTGTTGAAGTCGTCCGGAAGGTGCGTAATGCCAACGCCATTTATCTTTCTGCGCTTTGATTGTCGGAACTCACCAGTACCATCCCCAAACAGTATCCTTGCGGTACTCAGCAGGATGTCCAGCGCCCCGTTCTGACTGAAATCCGCCAGGACCGGCTCTCCACCCGGGGCGCGAATCATCGTGCTTCGGGGAAACCCGCCAGCGCCATCCCCGAAGTACAGGATCGCCTCGTCGTTGAGGAAGAGGACGGAGAGGTCGAGGTTACCGTCGCCGTCCAGATCCTCAATGATCAGCCCACCGCCCGAATTGTGGTCGGTGTCCGGATCGCTGTGGCTGGGCATCGCCTCGCCAATCGCGGTCCACCCCAGCGGGGAGGGATCATCGCAGGTCTGCACCGGAGAGTAGTCCAGGCCTTCGAGTACCATGGCGGTGTCATTCGCCTGATCTCGACACCCTGTGATTGCGAACAAGAACAGCATAGAGCAAGGATACCGCGTGTTGTTTCCCACGCTGGAATTTGCGGCCTTCTTCTGCATCGTGCTGCCGGTGTGCTGGGCGCTCAATTCTCGGCCCCGACAGTGGGCCGGCGCGATGCTGGCGGCGAGTCTGGTGTTTTACGGTTGGTGGGATGTCAGGTTCGTTGCACTGATCCTGGCGGCCACACTCCTCAACCAGCTCGCCGCAGTCTCGATCCACCGGGCGCGCGCGCCGATCCGTCGGCACATCCTCATCGCCGCGATCACCGCCGATCTCACCATCCTCGGCCTGTTTAAGTACTACGGCTTCTTCATCCTCTCCACCGAGGCTGCCTTTGCCGCACTCGGCATGCCCCTGGACCTGCCGCTCCTCGACATCATCCTGCCGGTGGGCATCTCGTTCTTCACCTTCCAGGCTCTCTCCTACGTCATCGACGTCTACCGGAGGCAGCTGGCACCCGCCCCGCTGCTGCACTTCGCCGTCTACCTCGCCTTCTTCCCCCAGCTCGTCGCCGGCCCCATCGTCCGGGCCAGCGAGCTGCTCCCCCAGCTCACCATCAGCCGGGATCCCGAGCGAATCGACACCGCTCGGGCCTGGCGGCTGATCGTCGGCGGGCTGTTCAAGAAAGCCGTCATCGCCGACCTGCTGGCCACCACCCTGGTCGATCCGGTGTTTGCCGAGCCCGCCGCCCACACCGGCCCCCAGCTCGCCCTGGCC
This sequence comes from Myxococcota bacterium, assembly GCA_047621685.1. Taxonomy (GTDB): domain Bacteria; phylum Myxococcota_A; class UBA796; order UBA796; family UBA796; genus JAQXDW01. The sequence continues at coordinate 8,595 of JBLHNG010000285.1, forward strand.
ATCTACGGCTACGCAGTGCAGATCTACTGCGACTTCTCCGCCTACTCCGACATCGCCATCGGCCTCGCCCTGCTCATGGGCCTCTCCTTCCCCGACAACTTCGACGCCCCCTACACCGCCACCTCGCTGCGAGACTTCTGGCGCCGCTGGCACATGACCCTGTCCCGGTGGCTGCGGGACTACCTCTACATCCCCCTGGGCGGCAGTCGAGATGGGCCCTGGCGGACATACCGCAACTTGATGCTGACCATGGTTCTCGGCGGGCTGTGGCACGGGGCGAGCTGGCGGTTTGTGCTGTGGGGGACGCTGCACGGCGGCTACCTCGCCGTCGAGCGGCTCCTCAAGGCCCGATATCCGCAGCACCGCTGGCCGGTGTGGGCGCGTCGGCTGCTGGTGTTCCACTATGTGTGCTTCTGCTGGATCTTCTTCCGGGCGCAGTCCATGGCTGACGTTGGGACGATCCTCACCGGGCTGGTGTCGGGCTGGTCCGAGCCGATCTCGGTTCACCCCGGGGTGATTGCTGCGTTGCTGCTGGGGCTTGGCAGCCAGTGGGTCCCAAAGCGGGTTCTTACTCGGCTGGAGGAGCGGTTTTCGGTGCTGCCGGCGGCTGGGCAGGGGGTGGCATTGGCGGTGGCGTTGGTGGGGATTGAGGTGCTTGGTCCTCCGGGGGTGGCGGCGTTCATTTACTTTCAGTTTTGAGCGGGACGATGGTCCGCAATCCTGAAATAACAATGATGGGAAGTATTATCTGAAGGGTACTCTGGGAGGGTTTGGACAGCGACTGTGGCAGTCGATTGTGGCGGTGAGCGCCCTTGCGAGCACGACGAGAACGGCTCCGGGTAGTTGCGACAGAGGGGGCGGACTGACTGGGGGCGGGCGCTGGAGGGCTCGTCTGAGGCTTGCAGTCTTCGGTGGCTTGGGGTGTGCGGGTAAAAGCCACAGCGTTGACCGCCTCTCGGGTCTTGACCGGGTTGACCTGGGCGTAGATGGGGTGTGCTCGCCAACGCCGGGTGCGATATCACACGCCCCATCGAGAAGTCCCGGCAAGCCCCTGTCACCGATGGCTTTGCTGAGGTCCGTAATGGGG
>JBLHNG010000286.1:0-9679 GCA_047621685.1 Myxococcota bacterium
GATCGACCTGGAGCCATGCCTCCTCGGGCGGAGACCAGCCCGGATCCAGCTCCGGCAGCCCCCCGGTGCCCTTGAGGGTGAAGCGCCGGTGGTCGTGGCTGAAGATGGCGAGGTCGTCCCGAACCCGGATGCGTGCTCCAGACACCGCCTGAAGCAGCGACTCCAGCATCAGCGCGATCCGGGGCAGCTCGTCCAGCTCCCGATCAGGCTCGGTGTATCGAAACCCGGCCCAGACCCGGTGGGTGCCCAGCCCCTCCAGTGCGATGAGCTGGAAGTCTGCGACATGGGCCCACCGACGCTGTCGCCACTTCTCGACAATGCGCAGGCTCCCGGCAAGCTCGTCGGGGGTGAGCGGAGCGTTGCGGAGGAGGACCAGATCAAAGCGGGGGGACGGCATCGCCTCACTGTAGCGCGCCGCGTTATCTCGCTGTCGGGAGGCAGCGTGGTCGGAGCATGGGCCGTGATGGGGCTTTTCGTGGGGTGTGAGCGCGGACCCGATCCGCCACCACCCGCCGCTGGCGCACGCCGACACGCCCTGCTGATCGTCGTCGACACCCTCCGTGCGGGCTCCGTCCAGCGCACCTCGACGCCCAACATCGACGCCCTTGCCATTCGCGGCGGGGCGGCCAATCGGGCCTGGGCCGCGAGCACCTGGACCGCACCCAGCATGATCTCCATCTTCACCGGGACCACCCTGAGGGAGCACGGCTGGGACTACCCGATGCCGACGAAGATGGAGAAGCAAGGGGCCTACCCGCCAATCCCTGCCCTCCCCACCATCGCTGAGCGGCTCTCTGGCCTCGGCTTTGAGACCACCGGGCTGTACGCCAACCCGATCGTGCGCCCGGAGCTTGGCTTCGATCGTGGCTTTGATAGCTACTCTCCCCTGTCCTCGGACCGGGATGCCGCCGGTCTGGTCGCCGGTCTGGTCGCCGGCTGGGATGACGACGAGCGTCACTTCCTCTACCTCCACCTCTTGGGACCCCACCAGCCGCTGAGACCGTCGGCGGCGGCCCAGGAGCGCTGGGATGTGGGCAAGCCGTGGGTTCGCAAGAAGGCCGGCTTCAACATCAAGCGGGTCTGGCGTGACGAAGCGGGCGCGCTGTCGGCCTATGTCAAGGCGTACCATGCCGTCGTCGAGGACACCGACGCCCGGATCGGCGACATCCTGGCCGCCCTCGGGGAGCACCGGGAAGACACCGTGATCGTCCTGACCTCCGACCACGGCGAGATGCTCGGGGAGCACGGTCGCGCGGGGCATGGCTCCTGGGTCTATGAGCCGCTGACCTGGGTGCCGTTTGTCGCAGAGGGCGCCGGCCCAGTCCCGACCACCGTCTCCAACGCCGCTGCCGCTGATGCGATCACCCGCGGGCTCGGGCTGGACCTGGCGTGGTCTGTTCGTCTCGACAGTGCGCTGCCCCTCGTCAGCCAGCGCGAGGGAAAGCTGGCGCTGTCTCCGGACGGTCGGCTCAAGGGGATCTGGGATCCGAGCTTCTCCGACGGCGGGTTCGAGGTGTTCGACCTGTCGGTGGACCCCGGTGAGGAGCGGCCGGTTGAGGGACAGGGGGCGGATCTGATGACTGCACGTGGGGTCTGGGAGTCGGGTATTACCGCTGGGATGGTCACTGGTGAGCCGATCGAGGTCTCGGAGGACATGGAGGAAGCGCTGAAGGCGCTGGGGTACATCGAGTGAGGTGAAGTGCGGCCGCTGGGGATTCACCGTGGGTGTCCGGATGAGGGCAGATGCTCTGTGGCTGCCCGGGTGGGGATGACAGGGGAGCGGCGACTGGAGGTGAGCGAAGCGAAACGAAAAGAGTGCAGCCCCCTCGAACGAGAGCCATGAGCAGCCCAGAGCGAAGCGTCGGGCGCGCAGGGGTGCGAAGTGGCCAGAAAAAGAATGGCGCCGACGATGGCGAACCTCAGCTCATGGGTGAGGGAGGACCCTTCGGTATCGAGAGCCACGAGGCTGAGAAGCCAACGGCGAGCAGGACAGGTCGGCAAACTCAAAAGCAGAGATCGGCGAATCCTTGAAGTACGGCGGTGATTCCAACCCGCGCCTCTCCACGAATCGGCAGTTTACCCCGCCTAAAGGCCGGCTACTTCCGTGACTCGGCGGGAAGATAGAGGATAAGGGAGTCAGCCGCCCCCAGCCGCCCCCAGCCGTCTCCCCGAACCGGCAGTCCGCCGTCTTCAGCCAGCACCTGCCGAACTTCAGGCGAGGACAGGCACGAACCGCTTCGAATCCAGGGGGGCAGGAGTGCATCCTCGCACTCCAGTTCTCATAAACCTTCAGATTCTATGAAGGAGCCGTCAGCCCACGACACCAAGGCATGCAGGAGGTGCGTGATGCTGGCGATTTTTCTAACCTTGACAGGATGTGATGAGTGTCTCCAAACAAAGCCGCTCGAAGCATGGTGTCTCGACGAACAGATGTACGGCTCCCTCGCGAATGTGGCCTGCGAGCAGCCGACCGCCGACGAGGTCGAGCTGACTGGGCGCTGCGGACGCTTCGATGTGGCAGTCATCAGCGGAGGGTTCTCCGGGCGCCGCATGTACTTCGATGACGACGGTGAGATGGTTGCAGTCGAGTTCTTTGACGACACCTGGGGAACCTGCAACGAGATCGCGACCCGCTACGGCCGCCGCATCGGTGACTGTGACTGGCTCTGCTCCTACGACGAGGATGGGGTGTGCGTAGAGTGAGGGGCGCTCCCGGTGGCTGCGCGGCCTCCTGCCCGACACCCCACTCTTCCGCTGACGCCACCGGACGGTACTCACAGGAGGCGGTGTAGGCGGTTGTAGATGTGCACCGCGAGCACGGATTCGTCCTCGTCAGCGATACAGGTCATCGCTTCGGCGTCTGTGGCGTCCTCGCCGCCACACCACATGTTCATTTCTAGATAAGCCCAGAGCGGCATCCAATGTCCCGCCACATTTGAGTTAGCCGCTCGGAATGTCCGCACCAATCAGCCTCCTCGAAGGCGACGTCCGCACGGTCCTCCGAGAGCAGTCCACCCCGATGGCAGTCGGCGTGGTCTTCATGATCCTCGTCAACCTCATCGACACCTACTGGGCCGGCCAGCTCGGTACGGACGAGCTCGCCGCGATGAGCTTCGCGTTTCCGGTGATCGGGGTGATCATCAACGTCAGCCTCGGTCTGATGATCGGAACCTCCGTCGCAGTCGCGCGGGTGGTCGGGGCAGGGGAGATCGACACTGCCCGACGCCTCGCGACCCACTCCCTCCTGCTGGGGGTGGTGATCGTCACGATGGTCTCCGGCGCAGGGCTGGCGACCCAGGACCTCGTGTTCACCGCGCTCGGTGCGGAGCCGGAGCTGCTGCCGGTCATCGGCGGATACATGCGCATCTGGTACCTCGGTGCGATCTTCCTGGTCGTGCCGATGATGCTCAACGGTGTGCTGCGGGCCCACGGTGATCCAAAGACCCCGCGCAACGTCATGATCCTCTCCGCAGTGTTCAACGGCATCCTCGACCCCATCCTCATCTTCGGCCTCGGACCCATCCCTGGCATGGGGCTGGAGGGGGCCGCGATGGCGACCGCAGCGTCCCGGGCGATCACCTTCGTCTACGCTGGATTCGTGGCGATCAAGATGGGCACCCTCGACCTGCACATTCCCACCCCCGCAGCGTTCCTCGCGTCTGCCCGGAGCATCCTGACCGTGGGCATCCCCGCGACCGTCACCAACGTCCTCGGACCCATCGCCACCGCCTTGCTCACCGCGATCGTGGCGACCTATGGGGCGGGCGCGGTGGCGGCGTATGGCATCGGTGCCCGGGTCGAGGCGCTGGTCCTCATTGCTCCGATTGCCCTGAGCAGCGGACTGAGCCCGTTCGTCGGACAGAGCTGGGGCGCGCACCTGGAGAAGCGGGTGGCTGAGGGCTTCTCGGTGGCGGTGCGGTTCTCGATCCTCTGGGGCCTCGGGGCGCTGCTGTTCCTGCTGCCGGCCGCTCCCTGGCTGGCGAGGATCTTCTCTGACGCCCCCGATGTCCAGCGGCAGATCGTCATCTACCTGCGCATCGTGCCGATCGGATACGCCGCCTACTCGGTGATGATGATGGTCAGCTCCGCGTTCAACGCCATGGATCACGCCCCCAGAGCGACGCTCCTGTCGGTGATTCGCTCCATCGTTCTCGCGGTGCCCCTGGCCTGGATCGGCGGCGAGCTCATCGGACTGCCCGGCATCTTCGTCGGACTGGTCGTGGCATCGCTGATATCGGCGGTGCTCGGCCTGAAGTGGATGCGGGCCTTCCTCGATCCGGCGACCACCGGGCAGGTTGAGGATTCCACAGCCACCCCCGATGCCGCGATCCGACTGGAGGGTGCCGATGAGGCGCTCAGGGAGCCGATGCGGTCCCTCATTGCGTCCGTCAGCACCCTCCCCGAGGTCGAGCTTCACGACATCCGGGGAGACGCGGTCGGCTTCTTCGTCGGCCCCCGGCAGCTCGGTCACCTCCACGCCACCGGCCACCTCGACCTGCCCCTGCCGATGGAGCTGGGCGAGGCCCTCATCGGTCGGGGGCTGGTGGAGCACCACCGGATGCACGACAGCGCGGGCTGGTACACCCACGTCTTCCACGACACCCGCTCCCTGGAGGAGGCGGGCTGGCTGCTGAGGCTGGCCCATGTCATCTACGCAATCCGCCTTCGTGGCACCGACGAGCAGGCCGCCGAGGCGCTGAGCGAGCTCGACCTGGACGGACCCTGTCAGGCGGCCCTGGCTCAGGCGGCAGCGCGCTGGGAAGCGGCCTGATCCACCCGCAACCTGCGGAAGACCAGGATGTGAGCGGTGAAGGCAGCGGCCACACAGACCGTGGCGATCCAGACATAGGGAGCATGGTAGATGAGCTCCAGCACCGGCTCATCGGTGAGGATCTGAAAGGGCGTGGGTGCGGTTCGCAGGACGATGCGCGCCACGTTGAGCAGCAGCCCGACTCCGATGAGGTTGACCACCCCCGCCCCCCGGCGACCCAGCCAGCCCCGCCACAGGGCCACCCCGGCAGCCAAGGCGAGGATGCCGGTGAGGATGTCGAGGTTCTCGCTCCGGAAGGTGATCTGGATCGGCACGGTGCCCTCCGTCCACCACTGGTGGAGGAGCAGCTCCAGCGGAAGCCGGAAGCCCTGCATCCCGATCAGCGCCCACAGCGGAAGTCCCATCGCCAGCCGCCGGCCCAGGCCCGACAGCCCCAGCCCGACCGACCGACGCGATGATCACCAGGAGGATGAACAGCAGCACCGGGGGAGGGCTCAAGTCGGTCGCCTCCAGGAGGCCGACATCATCGAGAAGACTCCGCGGGGGGCCTACCAGCTCACGGCGCTGGGCTGGCGGCTGGAGCCGGTGGTGTTCGCGCTCGGGGCATTTGGGGAGCACGACCTCGACCGGCCTCGCCCCGACGACACCCTCAGCCCGCGCTGGGCGATGATCTCGCTGACCCGGCGCTACCAGCCTGCACCGCTGCGCCGGGTGATCGCTGTGGAGCTGGGGCCGTCCCGGTTCGTGCTGCGCATCGGGGGGGGAGCGGCTGGAGATTGTCGAGGGGGAGGGGTGGCGACCCGATGCCACCCTCAGCGGGCTGCCTCCCGCCTGGCTGGCCCTGCTCCGTGGGGGGGGCGCCCTTGAGTCGGCTGCTGGCAGACGGTGCCCTGCACGCCGACGGTGACCGCGATGCGATCAACGCCTTTGCCACCTCGATTGGACTCACCCCTGGGGACGAGTCTCCCTGACAAACCCGAGGATCCGTCCGGCGAGGTCGGCGGGGTGCTCGATGTAGGGGGCGTGTCCGTAGTGCTCGGGCTCCTCGAGACGAGCGCTCGGCGGCAGGTGCTGCCGGAAGTACGCAAGCTGCTCGGGGATCATGATGCCATCTCGCTGTCCCCACAGAAGCAGCGTGGGCATCTTCAGACGAGCGAAGTGCTCCGCTTCGAGGCAGTCCGCGTCGGTGATCTGCTCGATGTACGACTGCACGAACGGGCTGCGGAGCTGACGCAGAACCCCCCGGGCAACCAGCGGACGCATCGGGATCGGCTCACCGAAGTACTGCTCTAAGAACGCCATCGCATCAGCATGGGACTTGACCTGAAACCGGCTCCGGTACTCCGAGATCGTGGTCTGCTGGATGCGCGCACCGGCTGGAGAGTTGACCACGAGTGCTGTGTACCGCTCCGGACTGGCGGCGGCGAGCTGGATGGCGCAGTAGCCGCCGAGGGAGTTGCCATACAGGGCCCTCGGCTCCTCGACCAGGGCATCGACGAGTATCTCCAGTGCCTCTTGAAGCTGCCCGCTCTGGATCGGCTCGCTCGGAACTGCCGAGAATCCATGGCCCAGCAGATCGGGCATCACCAGCCGGGAGAAGTGTCGACGGAGGTGGCGGACCAGCGGGGCGAAGTGGGAGCAGCGCGCGGAGAGGCCGTGGAGGAGCACGATGGTGCCCAGCTCACCGGAGCCAGCCAGATCCAGGGCGTGGAGCGGGCCGTGCGGGGAGGGGACGAAGTGGCGCTGTGCACCGAGAGCGCGCAGCCAGGTCAGTGCGATGTGATCAACCGGGGTCATGGCAAAATGCTACACCCTCAGACCACCCGGAGCCGACATGCCCTGGATTCGAACGCTGAGAGCCCGCCTCGTATCCGTCTATCTCGGAGAAAGATTCCTCGGACTTCGTCGCTGGCTCTCCCGGGTCGTTGGCATCCGTCCCCGCCACGTCACCTTCTTCCACCAGCTCGACGATCCCCACAGCCACCTGCTCCTCCAGGTGCTGCGTCCGCTCCAGGGCGTCGTCGGGCTCCGGGTCCGAATCGTCCCCCCGCCCGACCCCGCGTTTACACCCGATCCCGAGCGCCTCTCAGGCTGGTCGTGGTCTGACGCCCGGCTCCTCGCAGACCGCTATCGCCTCACGCTCCCTGCCAGCACCCCGCCTTCGCCGGAGCTGCTCTCCCAGGCTCAGCGCCTCGCAGTGGCAGCAGGCGACGACCTCGACGCCCTGGTGTCCATCTCAAATGCCTTGCTTGCCGGAGACGCCGCGGCGCTCAGCGGGCAGGCCCCCGACGCCACCGCACACCTCCGCGACAGCCACACCATGCGCGCCCGCAAGGGTCACTACCTCAGCGGGATGCTGCACTTCGGCGGCGAGTGGTACTGGGGAATCGACCGGCTGAGCCTCCTGGTCGAGCGCCTCGCTGTGGAGGGGGTTTCGGTGTCGGGTGTGCTGCCCCAGGCCCACCCGCTGCCCCCTGCAACGGTCCCTCCAGACACCCCGCTGGAGTTCTTCTTCTCCTTCCGCAGCCCCTACTCCTACCTCGCCATCCAGCGCGTCCTCGACCTCGCGAGGCGGACTGGAGTGCGTCTGATCATCAGACCAGTGCTGCCGATGGTCATGCGTGGGCTGACCGTGCCCGGGGTGAAGGTCCGCACCATCGCCCGGGACGCCGCCCGCCTCGCCCGGCAGCAGGGCCAGTCGTTCGGGCTCATCTGCGATCCGATCGGGCCGGGGATCCGATCCTGCCTCGCCCTGTTCGCCTACGCTCAGTCTGAGGGAGAGGAGGCTGCACTGCTGACCTCTGCCGGGCGCGGGATCTGGGCGGAGGGACTCGACATCACCGTGGAAGACGACCTCGCCACGATCGTCACCCGGGCCGGGCTGGATTGGTCGCAGGCTCGAACCTGGCTGACCCGGCCAGAGGGAGAGGCGCTGGCAGAGCGCAACCGACTGGCCTTGCTCGCTGCCGGGCTGTGGGGGGTGCCCTCATTTCAGTATGGTCCGGTCGCGATCTGGGGACAGGATCGGCTGGACGTCCTTGAGCAGCGCATCGGTGAGCAGGACTACCCGCCGACCGCCTCATAGGGTGTCTCCAGCAGGTGGACCTGGGAGAAGAAGCTGCCAAACGGCGCCTCCGCTTCCCACAGCACGACCCCCTCGGGGCTGACGATCTGGAGCAGCCCGGTCGATCCCCAGCTGATCAGAATGTTGCCATCTGACAGCTCCTTCGCCTCGCCGAGCACTGCGGTCTTGTAGCCATACTCCGTGCCAAACGACCACACCGTCTCAATGGTCCCGGTCTCCTCATCGAGCCGGTAGCGCATCACCCGGCTGACATCCTCCATGGTGGCAAACACCAGCAGCTCGCCGTTGTCGGTCCAGTGCACACCGTGCGGGCGTCGGAAGGCATCGAGCGGGTTGAGGTAGGTGTACTGCGCCCCCTCCGCGCCCGGACCGCCGATGATCCGCTCCATCGTCCCGTCCGCCGACAGCTCGATGATGTGGTTGGTGTGGGCAGTGGAGAGGGTGAGGGTCTGCCGTGTCTCGCTCCAGACCAGCCAGTTGGCGTGGGTCCAGTCCACAATCGCTGAGGTGGCATCGGTGGGCGGCGTGAAGTCGTCCCAGAACGAGAACATCGGCTCGCTGGTGCTCTCAGAGGTCTGCCGCATCACCACATCCCCCCGGACCTGCGAGCCGTCGATCTGGCGCTCATCGACTGCCAGCCACCAGGTCTCTCCCGCCGGGCTGGTGGCGAAGAAGTGGTGTCCCTCGGGGGTGGTGAGCTGAGACTGCTCTGAGCCTGTGAGATCGACCCGGGTGAGGGCGCCAGGCTCATCGATGTTGAGGGGGTAGGTGCTGAAGGCGAGCTGACCGGGCTCGGGAACAACCGTGACCCCGGCGAAGTCACCGTCGCCCTGCTGGAGCGCCCAGAACACCGTGCCATCCAGCGACGCCATCGCGGTGTGGCAGGGCTTGCCGAACACGCTGAGCAGCAGCGTCGTCTCCGGGGACACTTCGTAGTCGCTGACGGTCACCGTCATGGTCGGGGAGTCGGGGAGGAGCTGGCCGGAGGTGGCGGTGAACTCGCCGCTGACGTACTCCTCACCGTCGATCTCAGCGACCACTCGGAGGACCACGTCCGACAGCGGGGGCAGGCCGATGATTGGCCAGGTGTGCTCGGTTCCTTCGGTGCTGATCGGCGTGGTGCGCTCGTCGGGGCTCTCCAGGCCAAACTCCACCCAGGCGCGACCGGGCGCGGCGGTGGTGAAGGAGACCACCAGGGCGGATGGGATCAGCTCCGCAGGCTCGACGAGGATGTCCTGAATCCAGGTTGTTTCTGCCGCCGCCGGGGTCTCAGGAGTCGGATCGGGCTTGCAGGCAAGAAGGAGTGTCAGCACCCCCGCACTGTATGGCCTGATGGTCGGATCCTCAGCCAGGGGTTGACAGCATTCTGTGAACGGAATTCGGTGGCATACTGTGTCCATGAAGTCCGCCTCGTCTCTGCTCACCGCCCTCCTGCTCGCCTGCACTCCGGCGACCACCAGCGCGCCAATCTCCGAGGACACCGCAGCAGACACCACCCCGAGCCCAGACTCTGGGAACACCGTGGTGGTCGTCGCTGAGGACACCGGGGTGGAGGGCGTCACCACCACCGAGGCGATGCCCGTCTTCTCGCCCGACGGCGGCGCGTTCGTCTCTGAGGTCACCGTGACCCTGGCCGCCTCAGGCGGGATCGGGCAGGTTCGATACTGCCTCGACGAGCCCGACTCGACCTGCACCCTCCAGGACTACACCGGCCCGGTCACGGTCAGTGCGTCGGCCATGCTCTACGCCCGGGTGGAGAGCGACACTGCGGTCGGAGAGGTCATCGCGCGGTCGTTTGTGGAAGTCACCGAGGGCGTCGCGGC
>JBLHNG010000287.1:0-9675 GCA_047621685.1 Myxococcota bacterium
GGATCCCGCCGAGATCAATGGTCAGAACTGAACGATGATCCGAGTGCTGGGGCGCGGGTTCCAGTAGCCGACCACGAAGGTCTGGCCGTTGTAGTAGCCATCGACCCAGCTGTAGCCCGACCGATTCTGCGTCCGCCAGTAGCCGTCGACCCAGTAGGGACCGTCCCAGTAGCCATCAACCCAGGTGTGCCCGGCCTGGCTCACGCTCGGTCGCCAGTAGCCCGGTCGGTACTCGCCGTAGTTGTAGCTGCCACCCACCCAGAGGTAGCCGGTGCGTGCAGCGGGTCGGTAGGACGCGGACCACGGGCTGTGGTGTGCGCTGTGGCTCGGGCGAGCATGGCTGCTGTGTCCGCTGCGGCTGGAGCTGTGTCCGCTGCGGCTGGAGCTTCGGTTGGAGCTGGAGCTTCGGTTGGAGCTGGAGCTTCGGTTGGAGTTGGAACTTGAGCTGTGGTTTGAGCTGTGGCTGCTGTGGCTGGAGCGGGCCGGTCGGGCGGCAGTGTCGCAGCTTCCAGCCTCTGCAGTTCCAGACAGCGCAGCGGCCAGGATGATGAGTGCGGACATTGGATTCCCCCGTTGTTGGTGTGTCTTTCAAGACGCAGGGGGTGTCGGTGACATTCAATGTCCGCCGCAAATCAGTCCAGAACGATCAGCCTGCGGTGGTTGTGGTGCAGGTGCCCTCGACGGGGCACTCGATGTAGTAGCCGCCGCACTCCAGGCCCTGCTCAGGGTCGTCCACGCAGCCGTTCCAGGGCCAGGAGATGTGCCACTCGCCGCCCGCTCCACGCACTGCGGTGACGTTGCCGTAGGGGTTGCGCAGGTCGGTGAGCTGGCTCCAGCTGTGCAGGGCGACGAAGACCCCGGCGTCTGTGGCGAGGCGCTTCTCGAAGTCCGCCGGCGGGACCGCGAAAGCGAAGTCTCTGCGCAGCTCGCTCTCATGCGCCTTGAGCTTTGCCACGCAGGCCGTGTCTGCAGCAGAGAGGGTGACGTCCTTTGTGACCGGCTGATACCAGACGCCGTCGCTGGCATACAGGGCGGTCAGCTCTGGGGAGGAGAACTGATAGCCGGCGACGGCGTAGGGGGTGTTTCGCAGCACCCGGGCCTCCAGCGGGGTCCAGACCTGCACCTCGTCGAGGTTGCAGCCCGCGCGCATGAGGTTGGCGTAGGCGGCGCGGACGGTGCCAGTGTCTGCGGCGGCGGTAGTGACGAGGGCGATCAGCAGGTTCATGAGGTTCCTCCGGTACAGAGAGGTACTTCAAGACGGCTCGGTTGCCATCTCTCATGGATCTTGCATCGCCTGGACACAAAATCGGTATCCTGTGGATGCGAGGTCAATATGCGTGTCGGACTGTTCTTCCTGGTGGGCTGCACTCCAGATCTGGCGACGCCAGACGCGATCCTGGAGGCGCAGGAATCGGAGCTGCCGGAGGGCACCTGTGACTGGCTGGTTCCTGAGAACAATTGGTCCATTGCCGATCCGCCCTGCCTGGAGGCGGAGGGCTTCGAGACGGGCCAGATCGTCCCCGACCTGCGGCTGATGGACCAGAACGGCGACGAGGTCTCCCTCTGGCAGTTCTACGGTGACCTCATCTTCCTCGACTTCTCCGCGGAGTGGTGCGCCCCCTGCGCGCACCTCGCGATGGGGGCCGATGAGCTGATCACGGCGGTCGAAGGTGAGGGCGTGAGCATGGTCTCGGTCATGTACAACGGCGACGGGAGCGTCCCCCTGGACCAGGACGCGCTGCTGAAATGGGCCCAGCTGGGTGAGAATGTCGCGCCGGTCCTCTCAGACGACGGGACCTGGACGGATCAGGTGATTCCCCCGGGCGGCGCCTACCCGGCACTGCTCCTCATCGACCGGGACATGCGGGTGCTGAACGACGACATCCAGCCGCCCGAGGACTACGCGGTCCTCCTCGAGATTGAGGATCACCTGTAGGCTCAGGCCCCCCGCACGAGCAGCATCACGCCCGGGCAGACGATCCCACCCTTCGCGGTCAGTGCGAGGTCGTCGCGCTCGAGGACTCGGGCCATTCCGGCGGGACCGGCCGCCTCCCAGGCCGCGCTGAGGATGGCCTCCGCAGCGGACATCGGGCGGTCGGGGTTGGTCAGGGCAGGGGTGACGAAGCAGGCAACGAACCGACGGGCGGGCGCGGTCGAGAGCTGCCACGCGGCGTGGTCGAGGGTGCGAGAGACGGCCTCACCGGTGCTGGCGGCATCGGCGGGAGAGACCGCACGGATGGCGAGCACACAGTCCGTCCCGTCATGGGAGAACCACAGGTCGCCGGGAGTGGGGGCGGGGGCGATGCAGACGGTGCCTGGGAGCCGCCAGATCGCCCCGATGAGCTGGCTGGCGCAGGCGTCTGGTCCGTGCCACCAGCCGAGGTCCCCGGATGCGGCCCGGTAGTCGGACAGCACCGCCAGCCAGGCGTCGAAGATGTCGGTCCACAGCGCGGTGTCTGCGAATCCCTCCTGGAACGCGGTGCCCTGTGCGGCGTGCAGCGGGGTGAGGGCGACCCGGTGGGGGGTGAAGTTGCGCGGCCAGTCGCGGTTGGTGCGCCGGGGGGAGGCGGTTCGCCCATTCTCGCGGCGGTAGGTCTCGACCTGCCAGGCGCCGTACATCGCGATCAGCTCCAAGGGGATGCGCAGTCCCAGCTCCCGTCGTCCGGCGTCGATGGTGCGCTTCGGGGGCAGGAGCTTCGCCACGTCTGCTGGCGGGATGGCGTTGAACACCGCGAGGGTGACCTCCTCACCACCAGGATTGGCCGCAACGTAGGTGCGGATGGCGGCCTGGATGCGGCCCTGGAGCGGGGTGAGCCAGGCCGTGCGGCTGTGGTTGCGGGGGGTGTCCGCAGTGACGGTGTCCTGGGAGATCCAGATCGGCATGGCTGAAGGCTACCGGATGGTGACGACGATCACCGTGGCGTTGTCCCGACCGTCGGTGGCGTGGACCTCAGTGAGGAGCCGCTCGGCGATCTCCTGTGCGCCGCCGCGCGCGAGTCTGGTGGAGACGACTTCATCGGAGAGAACACGCCACATCCCGTCGGTCGCCAGCAGGAGGCGATCACCGGGGCTCAGGGGGAACAGCCCGACGTCAGGCTGGCAGAGCGCGTCGCCGCTTCCCAGCGCCCGGAGCACGATGTTGCTGTAGGGGGAGCTCTTCGCCTCCTCCGGGGTGAGCTTGCCCTGTGCGATCAGCGCGTTGATCAGCAGGTGCTCCTGAGTCAGCGCGGTGAGGGTGTCTCCAGACTGCTTCCAGATCCGACAGTCACCGACCCAGGCGATCCACATCTGGTAGCCGTGGACCATGGCGACCGCGAGGGTGCCGCCGCTGCCGGGGGTGTTGTGGGTGACGTTGTGGTGCTGCACCGCCTCGTGGGCGGCCTGGATTGCCCCGCGCAGGGCGGCCTCGGTGAACCGATCGCTGTCGGGTGTGCTCCGGAGGTGGTGGACCAGCGTCTCCAGGGCGAGGTCGGCGTGCATCGACGCCGCCACCATGCCGCCCATGCCATCAAACACCGCGAAGATGCCGCCCCAGCCCGGGATGGGTACGGCGCGACAGCGGTCCTCGTTGATGTGGCGAATGGGACCGGTCGCGGAGGCGGCGCCCCAGTCGAGGCGGGGGTGTTCCATGGGGGGACTGTAGTCGCCGGGGTAGAGTGCTGGCATGAAGGAAGGTCGAGTCAGTCAGACAGCGCTGCGAATCGCACAGGGCATGCTCTTCTTCGGGCAGCAGCCCGGCTACCGGGAGATCATCCCGCCGGGGCTGGTCGAGGCCACGCAACAGCTGCTGGAGGGGGCGGGGCTGCTGAGTCGCTGGCACGCTCGCATGCACAGCAGTCGGCTGTATCGGCGCGCGGTCCGGGCGACCGACGTGCTGGTCGGCGGCGGGGCGATGGCTCACTTCCCACTGCGAAAGCGGTTTGTTGAGGATCAGGTCCGTGAAGCCATCGGCGGCGGAGCAGAGCAACTGCTCGTCATCGGCGCCGGGCTCGACACCCTCGCGCCCCGGCTCGCAGCGGAGCTTCCTGCGCTGAGGGCCATCGAGATCGACCACCCCTCGACCGGCGAGGCCAAGGCGAGGGGCGTGGCAGCGGCGGGGATGGCGCGGGACAACCTCGTGCTCGTGCCCATCGACCTCGCGAAGCACCCGCTGTCGGCGGCCCTCGGGAAGACCGACTGGCAGACGATTCGCTCCGTGGTGGTGGCGGAGGGGCTGCTGATGTACCTGCCCCTCGATGCGGTTCGCGCTCTGTTTACAGCGCTGCATGACCACACTGGGCCGGGCAGTCGAGTGGTGTTTACCTGGCTGCCGGAGTCTGAGGGCGGGATGAAGCTCGACCGGCTGACCCGGGCGGGGATCGCGATGGTCGGGGAGCCGGTGACGTTTAGTATGAAGCCCGGTAATCTCGGACCGTTCCTCAAGGGGCTGGGCTGGGAGCTGCTGCCTGCTGTGGATCTGAGGGAACGCTACCTTGCTGGTGGGCCGCTCGCGGGCGAGACGATCACAGACATGGAGCGATTCTCGGTGGCGGAGTGGGCCTGAGGCTGTCGGCGACGACACACGGTACAAAGACGCATGGTCACCTACACCTGCCCTCGCTGCACCGTCGCGCTGGAAATGGAGTCTCTCAACCAGCTCCGGATCTACTCCTGCCGACAGTGCGACGGACACGCGCTCCAGCTCTCTCAGCTTCGCAAGAGCATTCCAGCCGATCGGTTTAAGTCGTTCTGGACGACTGTTCGCCAGTCTTCGGGCCGGGGAGGGCCGTGCCCGGCGTGTCGCCAGTCGATGACCATCGTGCAATTCGATGGCGTCGAGGTCGACATCTGCCATCCATGCCACTTTCTCTGGATGGACTCCGGTGAGCAGGATCAGCTCGCCGGATCACCCACCCCCGAGCCCCTTCCCGAGCCCCCTCCAGCCTCCAGGCCCATGTCTTCAGCGGGCGAGCAAGCCGGTCTCCCCGGACCGCTCGGCGCTGACCTCCCGCCGGGCCAGTACTGCGCTGACATGAGCGGAGACGGTGGGTTCTTGAAGGCGATCAGCAACGCCTTTCGGAGCCGTCGCCTCATTCGAGATGAGAATGGCGACGTGATCGGTACGTATGAGGCATCCAGGTCGAGATGGAGTCGATCGCGCTACACGCTCTGGTACAGCAGGGGTCTGCCCCGCGCGCGGCTGCTGACCATCCCGATGCCCGAGCTGGGGATGCTGACCGGTCATGCCACGCGAGCAGAGCTGCGCTGTGGGTTTGAGGTGATCATCGACATCAAGGTCAAGAGCGTCCTGCCACGCGAGACGCACATATCCCATGCCGGCAGCACCTTTCGGCTGGTGCCAACGCGCACCCTGTCCACCCGACTGGCCCTCAAGGAGGGACGGGGCACGGTCGCGGAGGTCGGCTATGCCAGCGGCAGTCCGTTCCTGGAGCACGAGGTGGTGACGCACGTGCCGCTGCCGCCGGAGCTTGTGCTGGTGTTGTTCCCGCTGTTCTCCGGAATTGACCTGCCAGGCAGCAGCTGAGGAGTCACCGGCAGGAGTGGTAGCCTTCCCACATGCTGCTGCTCCTGCTTGCCTGCCCGCATCCCCTGCCACCCGCTCCACCGGTCACCGCCGCGTCTCCGGATCCGGTCGACCCTTACGCCGAGGCGGTTGAGGCGGCGCGGTATCTCTCCGCAGATGCGGTCGTCTCCGACCTGCTCACCCTCACCAAAGCCAGTCCCACAGTGCAGTTCGACGACGCCGGGCGGGTGCGCGTGCAGACCTGGACCCGCGCGGACTACTACAGCGATCCAGCCTATGTCACTGGCCATGCCTTCCCGCTGTATGGCGAGATGTGGTTCACCGCCGGAGATGCGGTCGCGCAGACCTGCCAGGGTCTCGAAGGGGCGGCTCGTGATCTGCGTCTGGAGCAGCTCCTCGGCCTGCCGGCTGGCGGCGGACGGGATGCCTTCCTGGTGGTCTATGTCGACCCGTCGGCGCTGTTTCGTCCGTGCAGCAACCCCGATCCCATGGTCTCTGACTGCCGCATCGCCCCGCCGATCATTCAGGACGGCGACGTGACCTCTCTGGCCTGCCAGGGCACCGCAGGACATGCACAGTGGGTCTGCAACAACTACGCTGCAAACTACAGCATCAGCGATGCTTCCCAGCAGTACCCCTGGACCGTCCTGGGGTACACCTACGACTGGAGCGCGGACGGCCCGGTCGGCCCCGCTGAGTTCATTGCCCCGGCCAGCACCGAGGTCGTCTTCGAGGCGCTGCTGTCCACCGCGGACTTCTGCGCGCAGTGACACGGCGGCGGATCCCTCCGTGATCTCACTGCTGGAGGTGGTAGAATCCACCCCTCAGGAGGTCCCCATCATGGCCGAGCGCAACCGCCGCCCACGTCCCCGCCGGGGCCAGAACCGCCCACCCTCGCGGGGCCAGCGCCTGGAGCAGGAAGAGTTCGGCAGCAACAGCGCCGCCCAGGACGAGCTGCAGTCCACCGAGAGCACCACCGAGACCGAGACCAAGACCACAGTCACCGGCACCACCGAGTGGGCCACCGGCATGCTGACCTCGACCGAGGAGAGCACCCAGTACGAGTCCATCTCCGACAGCTACGAGGAGCAGACCAGCCAGCCCTCGGTCACCGGCGACGCCGTCTCCAACGGCGCGACCTACACCGCCGCCCCGACCCTCGATGACATCTACCAGGGCGGCGAGATCACGGAGGACATGGCCGGTCCAGCGGTCGCGCAGATCCAGTCCGCGCTCACCCGCCTCGGCTTCTCCATCCTCACCACCGGCCTGCTCGGCGAGACCACCCTGGAGGTCATCAAGGACTTCCAGGAGGCCTACAAGCTCCAGCAGACCGGCGAGATCGACATGCACGACCTGGAGCGCATCGACGAGGCCCTGACCTGCTCGATCACCCTCGCCCAGCTCCAGGAGATCGCCCCCACCATCTCCGACGCCAATGCCACCTCCTGGCTGCCGTTCCTCAACGCCTCGATGTGGGAGGCCAGCATCAACTCTGACGCCCGAAAGGCCGCCTACATCGCCCAGCTCGCCCACGAGTCCGATGGCTTTCAGACCTTGGAGGAGTACGCCTCGGGGGCTGGCTATGAGGGCCGGGAAGACCTCGGAAACACCGAGGAGGGCGACGGGAAGCGCTTCAAGGGCCGCGGTCCGATCCAGATCACCGGTCGGTACAACTACGGCACCTACGGCGAGCAGCTCGGCGTGGACCTCGTCAACAACCCCGAGCTGGCCGCCACCCCAGAGGTCGGCTTCCGCATCGCGGCGGCGTACTGGGCCAACAACGACCTCAACGACTACGCCGACAGCGGGGAGTTCAACACGATCACCAGCCGCATCAACGGCGGCCAGAACGGCGCGGACTCCCGGCGGGCCTACTGGGGAACGGCCAAGGACTCCCTCGGAGATGAGTCGGACATCACCTCCGCCAGCCAGATGAGCAGCACCGTCGATCCCGAAGTCCTCGCCGAGATGGCCCGCAGCCTCCCAGAGAACGACGCCGCTGAGGTCCTGAAGCTGATCCAGGGGCAGTCAAGCTGAGCGTCGGCTGAAGGCGGTGCGGAGGGAGTGGTGGCTGCGGCGCTCAGCATTGCGCTTTTAGCGTTACCCATCTCCATGCCGCGACTCCTCCTCCTTCGTCATGCCAAGAGCGCCTGGGGCACCGACGTTGCCTCTGACCACGACCGCCCACTAAACAAGCGCGGGCAGCGGAATGCCCCGGCGATGGGGGTGCGGCTGGCAGAGGCGGGCTGGGTCCCGGACGTGGTGCTCTGCTCGACCGCCACCCGGACCCGGCAGACCTGGGCGGCCATGGAAGACCTCGCACCGGATGTCGTGGTCACCTTCCTGCCCAAGCTCTACCTCACCGGTCCCCGCGCAGCGCTGCCGCTGCTGGCGGAGCAGACTGCAGAGACGGTGATGCTTGTCGGCCACAACCCTGGCTTTGAGACCCTCGCCAGCGTGCTGTCGGGGATTGAGGTGCAGATGACGACCTGCAACGCCGCGCTTCTGACCAGCACCGCAGCAGACTGGGCCCGCGCAGTCGAAGGCACCTGGACACTCGAAGATCTCCTCCGTCCCCGGAAGCCCCGCTCATGAGCAACCAGCTCGCTGCCATCGACCTCGGCTCCAACAGCTTCCACATGATCGTCGCCCAGGTCGGCTCCAGCAGCCGCCCGGTCATCGTCGATCGCATCAAGGAGCCGGTCCGGCTCGCCGCAGGGCTCGACGCCTCGGGCAACATCACCGCCGCCGCTGCGGATCGGGCGCTGTCCTGTCTCGGGCAGTTCGCCGAGCGGCTCGCTGGCTTCAGCAGCGGACAGGTCCGCGCGGTCGGCACCAACACCCTCCGCCGCGCCCGCAACCGGCTGGACTTCCTGGAGCTTGCCCAGGAGACCCTCGGCCACCGCATCGACATCATCCCCGGTACCGAGGAGGCCCGGCTCATCTACGCCGGGGTCGGCACTGCGTTCGATCAGCCTGGTCGGCGGCTGGTCATCGACATCGGCGGTGGCTCAACCGAGCTGATCCTCGGCCAGCAGGAGCCCGAGCAGCTCACCAGCCGGTTCATGGGCTGCGTGAGCTGGTCGGAGCGGTTCTTCGGCGGCCGGGTCACCCGCTCCAGCATGAACGACGCGACCAACGCTGCGCGACGGCAGCTCGGCCCGATCATGCGCAGCTTCCGGAAGACCGGCTGGGAGCACGCCCTGGGCGCCTCGGGCACCATCAAGGCCATCGAGGCGGTCTTGATGCAGTCGGGCATGACCGCTGACGGCATCACGATGGGCAGCCTGGAGGCCCTCGCCGACAAGCTCATCGACCTGAAGCGGCCCGAGCGTTTTCAGCTGCCCGGGCTCCCCGAGCACCGCCGACCGGTCATCGCTGGAGGGCTCGCGATCTTGATCGCCGCGTTCCGCTCGCTGCACATCGACAACCTCACCTGGGTCAACGCCGCCCTCAAGGAGGGGCTGCTCACCCAGATGATCGGGCGGATCAACAAGGAGGACATCCGAAGCTCTGCGGTCGCACGGCTCGCGGAGCGCCTGGAGGTCGACGTTGCGCAGGCCAACCGGGTCACCGCCAGCGCGCTGTGGCTGTTCGATCAGGTCGCTGAGAGCTGGTCGCTGCGTCCCCAGCACCGTCAGCTGCTG
The DNA here is from genome assembly GCA_047621685.1 of Myxococcota bacterium. Classification (GTDB taxonomy): domain Bacteria; phylum Myxococcota_A; class UBA796; order UBA796; family UBA796; genus JAQXDW01. Next base: position 9,175 of record JBLHNG010000287.1, read on the forward strand.
ACCTGGGCCACCGCGCTGCATGAGTCCGGGCAGTTCATCAACCACGCCAGCGCCCACAAGCACAGCGCCTACCTGCTCGCCCACGCCGACCTCCCTGGCTTCTCCCGGCAGGACCAGGGCACCATCGCCGCCACCGTGCTCGGCCACCGCGGTCGCCTCGGCCGCGATCGCATCCTGGCCATCTCCCCCAGTGCAGGCGAGGCCACCATCCGGCTGTCGATCCTGCTGCGGCTCGCCTCGACGATCCACAGAACCCGCAGCAGCAAGGCGCCGCCCGTCCTCAAGCTGACCACCAGCCGTCGCCACCTCAAGCTGACCTACCCCGACAAGTGGCTCGACAGCCGACCGCTGACCCGTGCGGACCTCACCAGCATCGCCGATCGCCTCGCGGCAGTGGGCTACCGGCTGACCTGGCGGTAGGGGCTGCTACTCCGCGAGATCCGCCGTCAGGGCCGCCCGGGTGTCTGCGGCAAGCGCCACCCGGAAGTTCACCGCCGGATC
>JBLHNG010000288.1:0-9667 GCA_047621685.1 Myxococcota bacterium
GCCTACCTCGGCATCCTCGGACTGCTGTCGCTATATGGCTGCCACCGTCTCTACATCGCGGTGGTCTACTGGGGACTGCGCAAAAACAGCCCGCAGCCAGGAGAAGACCGCTCGCTGCCGGTGGTCACTGTGCAGCTTCCAGTGTTCAACGAGCGCAACGTCATCGAGCGACTCATCGATGCCGCTGCTGCGCTGGACTGGCCGGCGGAGCAGCTGGAGATCCAGGTCCTCGACGACTCTACGGACGACACCACCGAGGTCGCCCAGGCCACAGCAGCACGCTGGCAGGCAAAAGACATTGATGTGAAAGTCATCCGCCGCGAAGACCGGGTCGGCTTCAAGGCTGGCGCACTCCAGGCGGGCATGAAGCTCGCCCGGGGTGACTACCTCGCAGTGTTCGACGCCGACTTCGTGCCCCCGCCTGAGTTCCTCCGGGTGACCATGCCCCACCTGCTGCGCAGCGAGCGCACCGGCATGGTCCAGGCCCGCTGGGGCCACCTCAACGAGAAGCACTCCCTGCTCACCCGGCTGTCCGCGGTGCTGCTCGACGGTCACTTCGTGCTCGAACACACCGCCCGAAACCGCTCCGGGAAGTTCTTCAACTTCAACGGCACCGCCGGCATCTGGAAGCGCGCTTGCATTGAGGATGCCGGGGGCTGGCAGCACGACACCCTCACCGAAGACCTCGACCTCTCCTACCGCGCCCAGCTCGCCGGCTGGGAGTTCGTGTTCCTCCGTGACCTCGTCTCCCCCGCCGAGCTGCCCGCCGACATGCGCGCGTTCAAGATCCAGCAGCACCGCTGGGCCAAAGGCACCGTGCAGACCGCCCGCAAGCTCGCCGGGCCGATCCTCCGCTCCAACCAGCCCGCTCGGGTCAAGGCCGAAGCCCTCGTCCACCTCTCCAGCAACTTTGCCTACCCGCTGGTCCTGCTGCTCGCCCTGCTGATGCCGCTGGCGGTGCTGGCCCGGGGGCGGTCAGGGGTGACCGAGGCGCTGCTGCTGGACCTGCCGGCGTTTGTCCTCGCCACCCTCAGCGTCGGCATCTTCTACGCGATGGCCGAGCGAGAGGCCGATCCAGCGGGCTGGCGCGCCGGGCTGTGGCGGATCCCCCTGGTGATGAGCCTGGGCATTGGCATGGCGGTCAACCAGACCCGTGCGGTGATCGAGGGGCTGCTCGGCAGCGACGTCACCTTCGTCCGCACCCCCAAGGCCGGGACCAGTGCCCTGCGCCGATATCGCCAGAAGCTTGACTGGACGCCGATTGTGGAGCTGGCGTTTGCGGCTTACTTCGTCGTTGGGATCGTCTGGATTGTCGAACAGCACTACTGGGCGAGTTTGCCGTTTATGGCTCTGTTTGGGGCAGGGTTTGGGTATGTGGGGTTGATGTCGCTGCGAGAGGCTTAGTTTTGGTCACTTTCCGTGATCAGGCCGATGGTGCTGCGAGGTGTTGGCCCGCTTGCAGAGGTGGCCCCAGGCTTCGTCGGCGAGGGGCTGGAACTCCGCAGTCCAGGTCGGCAGCCCGACGGCGCTGACCCGCTCGGGGTTCATCGGCAGGGTGCAGTCCTTCGGCACCCGACCCGGTCCGCCGGCCTTGGTGACGTAGATTCGATACGACTCGACACACACCGCATCCGATGCCGTGCCGCAGAAGCTCCGGGACATCGGCAGGGTGCCCCGCGGTCGCCCGGATCGCAGCACCCGCTCGGTGATGATCCGGGCGGCCATCTTCTCGTCGATCGCTTCTTGAGTCAGCCCGTCGAGGCCGTAGAGGGTCACCCGGGTGCGGATGTACGCCATCATCTCCGCCTCCTGTCCCGGCGGGTACTGCTCGGAGATTGGCCGCTCCTCTCGCTGGAGCGCGTGGGCGAGGCAGCGCTCCTTGAAGCCCCCGGTCCCCTGGCAAGCGCTCGCGGCAGCCTCACCGCGCAGTCCGCTGGCGTCGACGATCTCGAACAGGCAGACCTCCCGCCAGCCCTGCCTGAGCCCCTCACAGACCGGGGTGGCATTCCCGCCCGTCTGAGCGATCTGCCGGGCGGCGAACATGGTGCACTCCCCGTTCATCGACACATCGGTGATCTGATTGCACAGGGCCAGTGCCCGCTGCGCATCGGTCTCCTTGATCGCATCGGCGTAGGCACGGGAGTCGGTCAGGGCGGGGTCTTCAGGCGGCGGTGACAGGCACCCCAGCAGCAGAGACAGGATCACGCGGACACCTGGGGAAGTCGATGGAACGGCTCGGGGACATCCAGCCAGCCCGGTGGGAGAGCGGCTGGTTCTTCCGTAGCATCAATGCCCACTTCACGCAGCGCCGCCGCAGAGGAGCAGCCAGTGACCCGCAGCCGGAAGCGCTGAGCCATGAGGGCGAACATCACCGCCCGCTGTGCACCCGCGCCCATCGGCGGTGGTCCGGTCAGCAGGCCCTGCCACGGCGGTGAGTGTGCACGCATCGCCGCGACAAAGCCCGCCTCTGCACCAAGCCCCTCTGGGCAGGCGGCCTCCAGGAGCAGGGTGCCGCCCAAAACGATGGGGGGATTGGGCGACAGGGCGAGGTAGGTGGCCGCCCGGCTGGCCTGGTAGAGGCTGGCGGCCTTGGCCGGCGGCACCCGAAGGAGCGCACCCGGAGCACAGCGGGGCACCGTCTGCCAGGGATCCAGCATCGCCGCGGCATGGGCCACCACTGCCCGAGGCGGACCGGCCAGCCAGCGTCTCGCGGAGGGCACATACAGCAGGCACAGCCGACACCCGGCGGCCTCGCCCAGTCCGTCGATCGCGGCGCGGAACGGGTTGCCCTCAAGCTGCCCCAGCCGCACCCCTGGCGCACAGACCCGGTCCCGGTGGTGCAGCGCGGCGATGGTTCCCCGCCCCCCGCAGCCCACCGCCACCGCCTTGTGGCCCCCGGAGATGCCGGCGTACTGGTGCAGCTCCGCGATGCCCACCCCGATCGACCACGCCGCCTCCGCCACCGGCCGACCCACCGCACCGGGGATGCCCATCACAGTGATCGTGGGCACCGCATCGTCGGGGTCATGCTGGATCGGGGCGAAGCCCGACAGCGGGGCAAGCTCGGCGTCGGTCATCCGGCGGTGGAGCCCCAGGCCAATCGACACCGTCATGCCGCCGAGCAGGCGGGACCGAAGCGCGACCAGGGCGGGCACACAGTCCAGGGGGCGAGTGATGTCGGGGATGGCGACCGCGACCGGCTCGCGGCAGGTCCACGCACCGAGCGCCCCGTCGGGGTCTTGGGCGACCGAGACGTTCCGGGGCAGGTTGCGATGCATTCAGGATCCTCCAGGTCTGGAGAATCGTAGCTCAGGCGTCGGCGACCTCGGCGACCTCGGCCACATCCGGTGCCCAGGGACCGGGCCGCATCCGGTGCAGCACCGTCTCCCACGCCAGCGCCCCGAAGAACGGCAGGTACACCGCCCACACCGTCCAGGCCGGCTCTGCCCAGCGTCCGGTCTGCGGATCGTAGGTGGCGAGGACCGCATAGGAGAGCGGGGCGAGGGTGGCGAGCAGGGTGAAGGATCGCACCCCGCAGATGAGGGCCGGCACCCAGACCCAGGCGATGTACCAGGGGTGGACCGTCGGCGAGAGCAGCACGAACGCCCCGCCGACCCACAGGGAGACCTCTGCTGGATCCCGTCGCCTCAGCAGCGCCCAGACACACACCGCCGCCCCGCAGACCATCGTGATTGGTCGGGCGTGCTCGTCGAACATCCACTCGAACAGCCCAAACAGGCTGGCGTTGAACGACCAGTGCTCGGCGTAGGTCGACAGCCCCCGACCCAGCAGCGCCCCGGCGTCGAGGAACGGCCACAGTGCGGCGAGAGTGATCACTGCGACCACCCCGATCCGCCGGGGATTCCGACGAAGCAGGGTGACCATCACCGCGGCGGGCAGCAGCTTGAGGTTCGCCCCGATCCCGGCCCACACCGCCCCCGATCCGCCCCGGTCCCAGGCCCGGATCGCCAGCACCACGCACAGCAGCGCGGCAGCCTCCAGGTGACCACTGCCCGCAGACTCCACTGCCGCCAGCGGGTGCAGGGCGTAGATCCACGCTCCCGCCATGCTGCGCCCCCGTCCCGCCAGGATGCTCGCCAGCACCCCCGCGACCAGCGCATCGCACAGCCCCATGAAGCCCTTGATGGACAGCGGGTCGTAGAAGATCGACCCCAGCGCGGCGAACAGCCACTGGGCCAGCGGCGGGTAGATGCTGCTGACGGTGGGGTGGTTGACCAGGGCGCGGATCGCATCGGCGGGCCAGGAGGGGTCTGCCGGCGGGGTGAGGTAGGGGTTGCCGCCGGAGAGGCTGGCCCGGCCCTCCCAGAGGTAGCGGAACAGGTCGTCGGAGAGGGTCGGTGGAGAGGAAAGCAGGATGCCCCGGACCAGCAGCGCGGCGGCGAACACCATCCAGGCCCGACCACCGCGAGGGTGGACCTGGCTGATCACCACGCCCCACAACATCATCACCACGATGGCCTCGGTGGCGCCGATCCGGAGATCCCCCAGCCCCACCAGCCCAAGCGCACACACAGCCGCCAGTACGATCCCCGCCATGCGGTGACCTATCCGATCCCGCAGTGTAGGCTACAGCGGTGGAGTCGCCCCGATCACGGTGGCGGGTGGTCCTCACCCGCCTTCCCCCCGGTCCGCTGGATGCCATCCAGGCGGCCTTTCCACGCCCCAGAGAAGTCTCGGAGGCGCTGCTGCCCCTCGTGGTGCGCACGACCACCGATCTGCTCGCCGCCCAGCTGACTGCCGCCCGCCTCCGAGAAGCCGGCGCAGTGATCGTCTTGATGGAGGAGCCCGACGAGCAGGCCGCGTTCTGCTCCAGTCACACCTCCCGGCTCGCAGAGAAGGGCTGCCAGGTCTGCCAGCGACCGATCTGTCTGGCCTGCATCAAGGACGCCGAAGACGAGCCCCTCTGCCCCGAGCACAACCAGCTCCGACAGCGCCAGAATCGCTTCCTCCGTCTGAGGCAGCTCTTTCTGCTCTTCCTGCTCGCCGCGTTTGGCTACGAGGCCGTCACCTACATCCAGAACGATCGCCGCCAGGTCGATCCCACCGGGCCGGTGACTGTCGTGCTGCTGCAATTCGTCGAGCCCGGTCACGCCGACAGCCCGATCATCGACCAGCTCAATCACCCGGACTCCCCCTTCGGCTTCCAGCGCATCGCCGAGCTGTTCAACGCCGAGCATGCCCGGTACACCAACCAGGACATGGACTACCTGCGTCTGGAGGTCCACCCGCTCCAGGAGCAGGCGATCCGACCTCCGCAGCTGACCGGGGGCGACGGGGGCTGGTGGGCACTGACCCGGACTTCCTGGAACTACCTGCGCTACTTCGATCAGCTCGCCCGAGACGCCGGGGTCTCCCGAGACGACATCGGGGTGCAGCTCTTCCTCATCTTCGGCCCCGAGGACAGCGACCTCGCCGCCCACTCCCGGGGCAGCGAGCGCGGCCGGACGGCGGTCTCCTATGTCGCAGTCGAGGAGCGCAACCCCGCCTACGCCCTGGTGACCCTCGCCCATGAGCTGGGCCACACGCTGGGCGCGCTGGATCGCTACGACATCGACACCTCGCTGTGCAGCCACCCCGAGGGCTTCATTGAGCCGTTCGCCCACCCCCTCTACCCCCAGGAGTTCGCCGAGCTGATGGCGGTGGATGTCCCACTCGGGCCGGGCATTGAGGGAGAGGTCCACGCGCTGGATCAGGTCCGGATCGGACACCGAAGCGCGGCAGAGATGCGCTGGATCTCCACCGATCAGGCCGATCGATTCTACACCCCCGACACCGTGCTCCCAGAGGACCGACTCCGAGATCGCGTCCCGATGCAAGATGCGCCGACAGAGGATGCGCCCTCAGACGAGAATGCGCCTCAGGAGGAGGATGGCTGAAGCGGCGGGCGTCCCAGGGCTCTGAGCGCTGCCAGAGCGGCGGGCTGATCGGGATAGCGGGTGATGTCCGCTCGGGGGTGGTCCGCACAGATCTCGGGACTGGTGACCAGGATGTACTGCACAAACCCGGTGGCCCGGTCCCGGAACAGGCAGTGGCAGACGCCATACTCCGGCACCGTCTCCAGATCCTGCCAGCCAGTGTGGGTGCGAACCAGGTCCATCCCGAGCAGGCCATCGGTGTCCACGGTGAACATCGACGGGGGGCCACGCTCGGCCTGAATCCGGTCGAAAGGATCGCGAAAGGGAATGTCAGGCGACAGGGTGTTGTTCACAGCCCCTCCAGCCCAATCGAGACGATGCAGGCGAGGATCATCAAGAGCACCGTCAGCGGTCCAGCAACCAGCAGAATGTCCATGGATGTCACCACCTCGAATGCTTCTACAGTCCGTGCGTTCCAGCAGATAGCCTACCATAGCCGCGGCGGGGCATCGTCCCCCCGCCCACCCCGGGAGTCGAGATGCTTTTCCTGACCGTCGCCGTCGCTGCCGCGATGGACCACAGCGGACTTCAGGACACCCTGAGCGCCCACGTTAATGCCGCTGGCAACGTCGACTACGCCACGGTCAAGGCCGGGAGCACTCTCGATGCGTACCTCACCGCACTGGAGACCGCCTCGGAGCCTGCGGGGGACCCAGAGAAGATGGCGTTCTGGATCAATGCCTACAACGCACTGACCGTCGATCTCATCGCCGACAACTACCCGCTGGGTAGCATCCGGGAGCTGGACGGCGGCGATCCCTGGGGGAGCCGGCGGTTCACCGTCGCCGGTCAGCTGGTGACCCTCAACCACATCGAGCACATGATCCTCCGCCCGATGGGGGACCCCCGCATTCACGCTGCGGTCAACTGTGCCAGCCGTGGCTGCCCGCCGCTGTCCCGGGTCGCGTTCACCGGGGCTGGCCTCGACGAGCAGCTCAATGCCATCTCGGCCGCCTGGGTCACCACCAATGGCATCACCATCGATCCAGACACCAACATGGTCAGCCTCTCGAAGATCTTTGAGTGGTACGGCGAGGACTTCGTGCCGGGCAGTGAGCTGGACATTCCTGGCGTTGAGGGTACCCAGGAGGCCGCCATCAACTTCATCAGCCGGTATGTGCCTCAGCATGCTGAGTACCTGCGCGCTGGTGGGTACACGGTTGGGTACAGCAACTATGACTGGGGCGTCAACGCGCAGTAGACGCTCAGCTAACCCGGGGAGGGAGCACCCTTCGGTATCGAGAGCCACGACGCTGAGAAGTCAACGGCGAGCAGAACCGGTAGGCAATACCCCGCAAGCTATCGCTTGCCCGAGCGACGACGGCCACCACCACCGCCACCGCTACGACCACCACGACCGCCGCGATCACCGCGATCACCACGACGCTCCTTCTTCTCCTCGCGGGCCTTCTGCAGGGCCTCGACGCTGTCGCCGCTGGTGCCGTCCTCGGACTTGCGCATGCGGTCCCACAGGAAGAACGCACGCATCGCGGCAGCGAGCAGGAGGTCACCGTCGGGCCGCTTCTTGATGGCGCGGACGGTGCCGAGGTAGCCCTCGAACGCCATGGTGCCCATGGCCTTCTTGATCGCCTTGGCCTGCCGGTCGACCCGGGCGGCGGTGGCTTCTTCGGGGGTGGGCATCGTGCGCACCTCGAAGTCGATCTCGTACTGCTTCTCCAGGGTGTTCCGGGTGTGGATGTCCTGGCCGCCGACCAGCGAGATCGCGATGCCCTCACGGCCAATGCGACCGACCCGGCCGGTGCGGTGGAGGTAGATCGCCGGATCGTCGGGCAGCGAGTAGTTGAGGACGTGGGTGAGGTGGGAGATGTCGATGCCGCGGGCCGCGACGTCGGTTGCCACCAGGAACTGGGTCTTGCCAGCGCGCACCCGGTCCATGACCTTCTCGCGCTTGTTCTGCGGCAGCTCCCCGCTGATCAGCTCCACGTCGAGTCCCTGGCGTGCCAGGAAGGTGGCGACGGTGGCGGTGTCTTCGCGGGTGTTGCAGAAGATCAGCGCCCCATCCGGGTTCTCCTGATCGATCAGCGCGAGCAGGGCGCGGACCTTGTGGAAGTTGGGGCTGGTCTCGTAGAGGACGTGGGTGATGCCCTCGACCTTGTCGGTGTCCGTGGACAGGCGGATGTCCAGGGCGTTGTTGGTGTAGCGGGTGATCAGCGAGCGGACCCGGTCGTCGACAGTGGCCGAGAACATCAGCATCTGACGACCCTTGGGGGTCTGGTCGAGGATCTTCATGACGTCCTGCATGAAGCCCATCGACAGCATCTCGTCGGCCTCATCGAGGGCCGCAAAGGAGGCCTCGGAGAGGTCGAGGTTGCCGCGGCGGAGGTGGTCGAGCAGCCGCCCCGGGGTGCCCACGACGATCTCGGTGCCAGCCTTGAGCGCTTCTTCCTGGGGAGCGAAGCCCACGCCACCGTAGATGACGGTGACCCGGATGTCCTTGTACTGCGACAGCGCTGAGCACTCCTCGGCGACCTGACGGGCCAGCTCGCGGGTCGGGCACAGCACGATGGCGCGGGTCTTGCGATCGCCAGCCGCGATGCGCTCGATCATCGGGATGCAGAACGCGGCGGTCTTGCCCGTTCCGGTCTTGGAGCGGACCACGAGATCGCGCCCGGCGAGGGCCGGCTCGATGGCAGCAGCCTGCACACCGGTGGCCATGGTGTAGCCCTTCTCGGTGATGCTCTTGAGAACTTCCGGGGAGAGCGGGAAGTCGGAGAACGCCCGATCGGAGACGTAGTCGGAGGTCACAATGGTCTCGCCAATGGCATCGTCGCCGTCAGCCGTGCTGGCCTGGACGGTCTCCTCAGTGACGTCATCTGCGGTAGCATCCGCGGCCGGCTCGGTGGGGGTGGCTTCTGCAGCCGGTGCGGCGGCCTCTGTGGGCTGCTCCGCTTTTTCATCACGGGTGGGATCCGTCATGGGTCTCTCCTGTTCTTTGCGCCCACCGGATGTTCCTTCTCGTGAGCGCGGCTTCTGAATATGGCCCTCTCAATCGCGGCACGGATTTGCACCGGGGAGGGCCCAGTGTGGTAGTCTTGGGCGGTTATCCTAACCCTTCTGCAGCCAGATGCGCACACCACTGGCTGGAACCCACTGGCTCAAAAGGAGCGAAACTCCATGAAGCTTCGCCTCACACTAGCTCTACTGCTTGGCCTCTCTTTGGCTTGTGGCAGCGATGATGCTGAGACGCCCCCGACCCCTCCCCCGGCTGGAAACACTGAGACGACGACACCGCCGCCTCCGCCACCGCCGCCACCGCCGCCGGAGAACACCAACACTCCCCCCGATGGCACTGCTGAGGGCACCGCTGTTGACGCTCCTGAAGGTGCCGAAGAAGGTGTCGAAGAAGAGGTCGTAGACGAGACGACTGAGGAAGAGGCTGACGAAGACCAGTACGAGAGCAAGAGCTTCACAGTCAGCATCAATGCCGATCGCCGCAGCCAGATGCGCCCCAACGCAGAGGCTGAGCTGTCGCGTAAGTCCCGCGCTGCCGGCTACGGTGACATTCGCACCGTCAAGCTCACTGCAATCAGCTGCAGCGACGCACAGGGCTGCTCTGCCCAGACCTCTGGCAAGGCCTACCGCAAGGTCGAGAAGGAAGAAGAAGAGGGCACCGAAGACAACAAGTAGTCGTCCTCAGTCCTCAGTCCTCACTCAACACCCCGGGGTGCGCGGATCTCCGCAGCCACCCCGGGGTGTTTGTGTGGGCCTCG
>JBLHNG010000289.1:0-9644 GCA_047621685.1 Myxococcota bacterium
GATAAAGCGAACCACTTATTCAGGGAGTCCGCCGATGCCCGAGGTCAAGTACGACCGACACTACCGAGAGAGCCCCGCCGCCTGCGGAGCACCGTTTCCAGAGCTGGTGGTCATGGCGGAGAAGCACGGCGGTGCCGGGGTGTCTGTGCTCGACATCGGCTGCGGACAGGGTCGGGACGCGCTGCTGTTCGCCCGGACCGGCTGCACAGTCGTCGGGGTGGATCACTCCGCCGTCGGCATCGCCCAGCTGAAGGCCACTGCCAAGACGGAGGGGCTCGACCTCACCGCCGAGGTCGCCGACATGACCACGTACCAGACCAGGGTGCGCTTCGACATCGTGATCCTCGACCGGGTCCTCCACATGCTCTCCGACGATGCAGCTCGCAGTGCAGTGCTTCAGACCGCCATGACTGCGGTCAAGCCCGGCGGACGGATCCTGATCGCCGACGGTCCGAAGCACCGGGCGTTGATTCGATCCCACCTCACCGGCTGGATCCTCTTCAAGGACACGAAGAACCGGACGTTTGCGATCTCACCGAGATAATACAGGTTCAACGGTGGTCGAGGCTTTTCTTCATCACAGAAGGTAAGACTTCGGGGGGATGCTGCATCAGAGGGGGTGAAGCACAGAGGAGTCTTCCCCATGACGCTCTATCACACCCCTTACTGCCCCTACTGCCACGTGGTCCGCCGCGCGGCCAGCTCGCTGGGCATCCACCTTGATCTCGTCGACATCAACGAAGACCACACCGCGCGGGCGATGCTGATGCAGCGTCGCGGACGGGCCACTGTGCCGGTCCTGCTCATCCCCGACGGGGACAAGGGCCGGCTGATGCCGGAGTCCGCAGACATCGTGTCCTACCTCCGCCGCCTGGACCGCTCAGAGGTGACCCATGCGTAGCGTCGATGTCGCCATCCTCGGGGCTGGAACTGCCGGGCTCAGTGCCCGCCGGGCTGCGAAGACCGCGGGCGCCTCCGTCGTCATGATCGACCCTGGTCCGCTGGGAACGACCTGCGCCCGGGTCGGCTGCATGCCCAGCAAGCTGCTGATCGCCGCCGCCGATGCCGCCCACCACGCCCGCCATGCCGACATGTTCGGGGTGCACGCTGGAGGCGTCACCGTCGACGGTCCTGCGGTGATGGCCCGGGTGCAGGCCGAGCGAGATCGCTTCGTCGGCTTCGTCAACGAGGTCACCACCGAGGCCGCTGAGGAGGACGAGCTGATCATCGGCCGCGGCGTGATCACTGGACCCGGCGAGCTGACGGTCGGGGACGAGACGGTGGCGTGGAAGCGCCTGGTCGTCGCCACCGGGAGCACCCCGTTCGTGCCCCCGCCGTTTCGCAGCATCACCCCGGCGCTGATGACCAACGATCACATCTTCGAGATGGCCGACCTCCCCGAGAGCCTCCTGGTCATTGGCCTGGGCGTGATCGGTCTGGAGCTTGGTCAGGCGCTGGCCCGCCTCGGGGTCCGCACCACCCTCCTCGGCGTCGGCGGCGCGATCGGTCCGCTGTCTGACCCCGAAATCCTCACCGCTGCCCGTGAGATCTTCTCTGCGGAGCTGGACCTTCACCCGGACTACACCCTCCACGAGATCGCCCTCAACGACGCCGGTCAGGTCCGCATCCAGTTCACCGACTCAGCGGGCGTGGCTCGAGACGAGACCTTCGAGAAGGTGCTGATGGCCGCCGGTCGCCGACCGAACCTCCGCACCCTCGGCCTCGACAAGCTCGGCATCACCCCCGACGAGCGCGGTCGCTACACCGTCGATCCCAACACCCTCCAGGTCGGTGACGCGCCGGTCTTCCTCGCTGGCGACGTCAACAACCTCCACCCCCTGCTCCACGAGGCCGCCGACGATGGCCGGGCCGCTGGTCGCAACGCCGCGCGCTTCCCAGAGCTTCAGGTTCGGGAGAATCGCACCTCGCTGGCGATCGCATTCACCGATCCGCAGATCGGCCTCGTCGGTCAGCGGTGGGCGGACATTGCTGACTGCTCCGCGGTGGCGGGCGAGGTGGACTACGGCAACCAGGGACGGGCCCGGGTGCAGGGCATCAACCGGGGGAAGGTCCGCATCTACGGCGATCGCCACACCGGCCGGCTCCTCGGTGCGGAGCTGCTCGGTCCCAGGGTCGAGCACACCGCACACCTCCTGGCCTGGGCGATCCAGCAGGGCCTCACGGTCGAGGCGGCGCTGAAGATGCCGTTCTACCACCCGGTCATTGAGGAGGGCATCCGGACCGCGCTGCGGGATCTGAGGGCCAACCTCCACCGCGGCGCGCGCATCAAGTGCCGGGTCTCTGAGCTGGGTGTGGGGAGCTGATCTGATTATGGTTCGCCCTTGCAGCACGAGACCGACCGAATCCAGGCCATCGCACGCGGCGACGGGGACGCCCTCCGCGACCTCGCCGACTACGTGCGGCGGATCCTGGCCCGGGGGTTCTCTCGACAGCTGTCAGAGGCGGACCTCTCCGACCTGACCCAGGAGGCCGTGCTGCGGATCCACCAGAACATCGACGGGTTCACCGGGAAGAGCCGGCTGAACACCTGGGCGGCCTCCATCGCGGTCAACACCGCGCTGATGGAGGTTCGTCGGCGGCGGCATGCCCACGTCTCCCTGACCGACGCCGCTGAGACCGCCCGGGAGCTGATGGCCGCGCCCGCTGCACCCGATGCCATCGCCAAAGCCCAGGTCAGTCGCCTGCTGCTCCAGGCAATCGACGACGCCCTCACACCACTCCAGCGCACCGCACTCCTCGCTGATCTGGCGGGCATGCCGGTGTCAGAGATCGCCCGAAAGCTTCAGCGAAAGCGGGGCGCGATCTACAAGCTGCTGCACGACGCCCGCAAGCGCCTGCTGGCCCACTTCCAACAGCAGGGGCTGAGTGTAGAGGCACTGCTCAGACCGATGGAGGCGGTGCAATGAGCTCCGACCGGCCCCCACAGCCCGCTGAGCTGCTGCTCCAGGCCCTGAAGCTCACCCGAGCCGAGGAGCTGGACTGCGACGCCTTCCACGCGCTGCTCGCGCCGCTGATCGATGAGCGCATCGACTGTCAGGACGTCATGCGTGCGATGAACCATCACCGGCGGATCTGCCCGGAGTGCGACGAGGAGGTCAACATCCTCCGTCAGGCGCTGGGGCTGCCCGCTTCCTTATCAGCTGGCCCCACTTAGCCAGAGCACCACACTCTGGGGCTTCCAGGTGCAGGTCGTGTCGAATCTTTTCCTCTGCTCAACATCTTGCTTGGACTATTTTCAGACTCGAATTTTAGCAGACCGATATGCTACTTCGGACAAGGGCCTCCAGCATCCGCCCAGGTGGCAAACGCAGCGACGAAGTCTTCCTGAGAGATCGGCGGCGGGGTTCGGGGGGAGTGCCAGCTGCTTGCGACGAGGTGATCCGAGCGCACGTGCTCGACCAGCCCTGCGAGGTCACGGTCTCCGGTCCGGGCCGGATCGTTGAGCTGGGCACACAGCTGAGCAGCCGTGCGGTTCTCAAACGCCTGCTCCCGGGCGGGCATGCGCCAGTGTGGGTCAGCGGGGGGGATGTTGGGGGTGTCTGGGAGCAGCACCCCGGTCTCCCGATGGCAGGTCATGCACGGCAGCCCGGAGACCACGCTGAGTCGGGTGATCTCCATGGTGTGCGGGGTGCTGTCGTCGGTCTGGAGCGGGACATCGCCGTCGGGGTGGCAATTGAGACAGCGGGGGTGCTGGAGCACGGTGTAGACCGACGCATAGGCTGTCAGCCCCTCCGCCTCGGAGACGGTCGGCTCGGTTGACTCGACAGGATCCTCAGCGAGAGCGGGTGCAGCGAGCAGCCCGGCGAACAGAAGCAGCTCAGCCCGCATCGGTGTCGCCCCCCTGCATGGCCTTCGCCGCAGCATGGATCGCGCTTCGGATGCGCGGGTAGGTGCCGCAGCGGCAGAGGTTGGCCGACATGCAGGCGTCGATGTCGGCGTCGGTCGGGATGGGCTTGAAGCGCAGGAGGTTGACCGCGCTCATGATCTGGCCGGACTGGCAGTAGCCGCACTGAGGCACAGCGTGGTCGATCCAGGCCTGCTGGACGGGGTGCAGTCCATCTTCGGTGGCGATGCCCTCGATGGTGGTGATGCTGCGCCCGGCAACCTCGGAGACCGGGGTGACGCAGGATCGGATCGCGACCCCGTCGAGGTGGATGGTGCAAGCACCACACTGGGCCACTCCACAGCCGAACCGGGTTCCCTTGAGGCCGAGGTGATCCCGGATCACCCACAGCACCGGGGTGTCTGGTGAGGCGTCGGTCTCAACCTCTGCGCCGTTGACAGTCAGCTTCATCGCACACTCCCCTGTGGGGACAACCTATCAGAGGCACGGCCTATCAGAGGGACTGCACACCGGGCAGCAGTCCTCCGCTGGCCGTCGCCGCCGCGACATCCTCGACGAGGAGATCCACGAACGCCCGGACCTTGGGATCGAGCAGCTCGCGGGAGGGGTAGACGACCGAGAGCTTCGGCCGATCCCCGATCACACCGGGCAGGACCGGGATGAGGCCCGCCGCACGACCCAGCGCCTCCGGCAGCAGCGCGAGCCCCCGTCCGCTGCCGCACTCCGATGTGGCGAGCTGGAGGTTGTTGGTGGTCAGCCGTCCGCTCACAGCCACCTCCCCTCCCTCCAGCAGCGGCCAGCGCCGATGGGGGATCTCTCCCCGGGCGAAGCCGAGGATGCAGCGGTGTTCGGAGAGATCCGCCGGGGTCTGAGGCTGGCCATGCTGCGCGGTGTAGCCCTCGCTGGCGAACACCATGCGCCGCACAGTCCAGAGGGTGCGGGTGATCAGCCCGGGATCGGAGCTGGTGCCGGCACGGACCGCGACGTCAAAGCCCTCCGCGACCAGGTCGACGAACCGCGCGGTGCTGACCACCTCCAGCTCGACCTCCGGATACCGATCGAGGAAGCGAGAGAGGGTGTCGGTGAGCTGGGGTCCGGGTGGGATGGAGACCCGCAGCAGGCCCCGGGGCACCCCGTCGAGCCGGGCCACCGCCAGCCGAGCCTCCCGGGCATCCACCACGATCCGACGGGCGCGGCGATACAGCTCCTCGCCCGCCGCGGTGAGGACCATGCGGCGGCTGCTCCGGTGCATCAGCCTCACCCCAAGCTCGGCCTCCAGGGCTGCCAGCCGCCGACTGAGGGTGGGACGGGGCACATCCAGCTTCCGAGAAGCCTGCGATATCCCGCCTTCTTCGACGATAGTTACAAACGATTCGAAGCCGGTGCTTGCTGACATGGTGCTCCCCGAGCTGTAATCAAAATGAGCAGATCATGACCATTATATGCCGTTGCCCTCATATTCGAGCAGACTTAGACTCTCCACACCCCCAAGGAGATCCCCATGAACGCAAAGACCATTGGCTACTGGGCATCCACCGGCCTCCTTGCTGTCGCGGCAGCCGGCTCTGGCATCGGCAAGCTCACCCGACAGCAGCCCCTCCAGGACTCCTTCGACAGCCTCGGCTACCCCCACTACATGCTGACCATCCTCGGCACCTGGTATGTGCTCGCTGCGATCGCCCTGCTGATTCCGGGCATGCCGCGCCTCAAGGAGTGGGCCTATGCCGGGCTGACCTTCGCCTTCTCCGGTGCCCTCGCCAGCCACATCGTCATGGCCGACGGTGAGTTCGCCCCGGTGATCGTGCTGCTGGTGCTGACCGGTGCGAGCTGGGCGCTGCGACCCGAGAGTCGGCGGCTGTAAGCCCACAGCGGCGCGGCGGGGTAGGAGGGTGGCTATGAGCGTCGAGCAGCCCAAAAACCCCCTCCACGGCATCACCCTCAAGACCATCGTCGAGGACCTCGTGTCCCGACACGGCTGGGAGGAGCTGGGCTACCGGGTCAACATCCGGTGCTTTCAGAACAACCCGAGTGTGAAGTCTAGCCTCAAGTTCCTGCGGCGGACTCCTTGGGCACGGTTGCTGGTTGAGCGGGTCTACATCGACGACCAGGACCAGCAGGCGTGGCAGCGGGCGGCGATGCTGGCGACGGAGGAGTAGCTGTCACGTTGGCGGGTGGATCAGGACGGTCGTGACCGCGTATCGTCCAGTGCCTGCGTTGAGCCATCGGACGCCTCACTCGCGCACTCCAGCGTCTCTACGGCCTGAAGACCGGGCTGTCCGTGGGGCGGGTGTTCCGTCGAAGCCTCGATGCGCCAGCGCCTCCCGGACTCAGCCCAGGAGACCGATGGGGAGCTTGAGGTAGCGCTGGCCGTTGTCTTCGGGCTCGGGGAGGTGGCCGGCGTTGATGTTGACCTGGATGCTCTGCAGCAGCAGCGTCGGGGGAGACAGGGTGGCGTCCCGGGCTGCCCGAAAGGCGACAAACGTCTCCAGGTCCGTGTCAGCGGTGAGCTGCTTGTTGCTGGACTTGGAGACGCCGATGGTGGTCTCAAAGGCCAGCTCGCGTCCGCCGGGCTGGTAGTCGTGCCCGACAAAGACCCGGGTCTCCTCCGGCAGGTTGTACAGCCGACCATGGACCGATCGGTAGAGGTCCTCGGCGCTGCCTCTGGGGAAGTCACAGCGACCGGTACCGGAGTCCGGCATGAACAGGGCATCGCCGGTGAACAGGGCATCACCGATGTGGTAGCTCACACAGGCCGGGGTGTGGCCGGGGGTGGCGATGACCGTGATGCTCAGCCCGCCCATCGTGAGGATGTCGCCATCGCCCAGCAGCCGATCAAACTGAGAGCCGTCGACAGGCACGGTCGCCGAGAGGTTGAAGGCGGCGTGGAAGACCTCCTGGACCGCGGTGATGTGCTGGCCAATCGCCACCACGCCGCCGAGATGCTCCTTGAGGTGCTGGGAGGCGGAGAGGTGATCGGCGTGGGCGTGGGTCTCCAGGATCCAGGCCACGCTCAGCTCCTGGCTTCGCACAAACGCGATGACCGCATCGGCAGCCTCCGTCGTTATCGAGACCGCGCGGGGGTCGTAGTCCAGGACCGGATCGATGATCATGGCCTGTCTGGTGGCGTCATCCCAGACCACGTAGGTCAGGGTCCAGGTGCGGGGATCGAAGAAGGACTTGATCTGCATGTTCGGCTCCCGAGGGTGTTCACTTGGGAAATAAGCAAGATCTGTGCCGGGGGCTGAGGGCCGCTCAGGAGACAATCGTCTGCGCTTATTCTCATAAGCAATCATAAAGAGTCTACTAATAGATTCATTGTGAGACGTTTTCGTCATCTTCTGATCAATTCTCCCCATGGAGCGCATGGCACGCCCCTTGCTTCTGTCCTGCTTGAATCCCAGGAGATCCCACCGATGGAACACTTCACTCCCTTCTCTGCGCTGGCTGGCGGCGCGCTCATCGGGCTGGCGGCATCCATGATGCTGCTGCTCAGTGGCCGCATCGCAGGCATCAGCGGCATCTACGGCGGTCTCCTCCAGCGCCGCGCAGGCGATCAGGCGTGGCGGGTGGCGTTTGTTGGTGGGCTCCTGCTGGCCGGCCTCGGCTTCATGGTCCTGGCACCCGACGTCATCGCTGCGACTTCCTCCCGCTCCATCGGCGCCACCGCGCTTGCCGGGCTGGTGGTTGGCTTCGGGGTCCGCATGGGCAGCGGCTGCACCAGCGGGCATGGCGTCTGCGGGCTCACCCGCTTCTCCCCCCGCTCCCTGGTCGCGACCCTCACCTTCATGGGCACCGGCTTCATCACCGCCACCCTCATCCAGGTGATGAGCGGAGGTGTCCTTTGAAGACCATCCTCGCTGCACTGGCCTCGGGCCTGATGTTTGGAATCGGACTTGGAGTCTCAGGGATGACGCAGGCCGACAAGGTCATCGGCTTCCTCGATCTCAGCGATGCCTGGGATCCGAGCCTCGCGCTGGTGATGGGCGGTGCCATCGGGGTGCACCTGCTGCTGTACCGCCTCATCCTCCGTCGCCCGACCCCGCTGCTGGCCGAGGCCTTCGGCATCCCCACCCGCCGCGACATCAGCGGTCGGCTGGTGGCTGGGTCTGCGCTGTTCGGCGTTGGCTGGGCGCTGGGAGGCTACTGTCCGGGGCCTGGGCTCATCTCCACGGCCTCCGGAGCTGGCAACGCGGTGGCCTTTGTGGTGACCATGACAGCCGGGATGCTGCTGTTCCAGGTCGTGGATGCCGCATGGAAGCGGCGGACTGTCGGGAACGGACTCAGCTCAGCCCCTGCTTCTTCAGCCGCCGGTATAGGGTCGCGCGGCTGATCCCCAGCCGCGCCGCCATCTCCTGCCGGTTCCCTCCAGTGGCCACAAACGCCGCCACCAGGGCCTGACGCTGGAGGTCGCTGAGGGTCAGCGGTGGGGTGGTCGACTGTGCGGCGACCGGGAGGATTCCCTCCCCGCGGACCTCCGGGGCCAGCTCTCCCAGTCCGAGCACCGGCCCCTCTCCCAGGACGAACAGCTGCTCGATGTTGTTTCGAAGCTCCCGGATGTTGCCCGGCCAGGGGTAGGCCCGAACCGCCTCCCAGGCCGCCGGCTCGATGGCCTCGACCTGCCGCTGACCGCGTGCATTGAGCTGGTCGATGAAGTGCCAGGTCAGCGCCTCCAGATCGCCCGTCCGGTCCGCGAGCCGAGGCAGATAGAGGACCACCACCCTCAGCCGGTACATCAGGTCCTCGCGGAACAGCCCGTCTGCGACCAGCTTCCGGAGGGCGGCATTGGTGGCCGAGACAAAGCGCACATCCACCTCGATCGCGGCAGTCCCGCCGACCGGGGTGAATCGGCGCATCTGGAGCACCCGGAGGAGCCGGGCCTGAAGCTCCCGGGGAAGCTCCGCGATCTCATCGAGGAACAGGGTCCCGTGGTGGGCACGGGCCAGCAGCCCCTTGCGATCCCGGACCGCGCCGGTGAACGCGCCCCGGACGTGGCCGAACAGCTCGCTGGCCAGCATCTCCGAGGTGAACGTGGCGCAGTTCACCGCATGAAACGCCTTGCCCGAGCGGGGGCTCTCGTTGTGCAGCGCCTGTGCGACCAGCTCCTTGCCGGTGCCGCTCTCCCCCCGAACCAGGATGGTGGCATCGCTGCGACCGGCGCGACGGACCTGCTCGAACAGGGTGTGCATCTCCGGCGCAGTGGTCACCATGCCATGGAAGATCGAGGTCTTGATCTCAGGATGTCTCACCAGGGGACTCATCATGTCGACACCTTATGAGACTTATTGATTAATGAGTGGCACTTTCTGCCCATTTCGCCCGGCACGATGATTGCTCTATCTATGAGCAGACCTCCTCTGGAGCTTGCATGCCTACCTTCCGCCTCCCCCTCCTCGACCAGCTCCGAGACGCCACCGCTGCGACCCTCCGGCGTGACGTGCTCGCCGGGCTGACCACCGCCATCATGCTCATCCCCCAGGCGATGGCCTACGCCATGCTCGCCGGACTGGAGCCGATCGTCGGGCTGTACGCCTCCACCGTGCCGATCGCCATCTACGCCCTCCTCGGAACCTCCCGGCAGCTCGCCGTCGGTCCGGTGGCGATGGTCTCGCTGCTGGTGGCCAGCGGGGTCGGAGCAATCGCCGGGGCGGATCTGGTGCAGTTCACCGCACTGGCCGCCCTGCTGGCACTGATGGTCGGGGCGATCCAGTGGGGCATGGGCGCAGTCCGGCTGGGCTTCCTGGTGAAGTTCCTCAGCCACCCGGTCATCGCCGGGTTCACC
>JBLHNG010000290.1:0-9605 GCA_047621685.1 Myxococcota bacterium
CTCTTCGACCGCGAATACCTGCTTCCAGTGGTAGTTGATGCCTCCCCGGGCCTCTGTTGGGATTCCGCGCTCCACATAGACACCCTGTTCGACCGTTGAGCTGTCCCACCAGCTGAAGGTCAACCCAGATGAATGGACCGTATCGAGCACCAGCTCCGAAGGGGCGGTCAGGATGGCGCGGCGAGCAGGCACGGTCTCGTTTCGCCGTGTCTGCGCATCCGGTGATCGGTGATCTCTCCGGTTTTCATCGCTGTTGTGGCGGTGATCTCTGGTCTGCCCTTCTTCCCGATGGTCCACCACCCGGTCTCTTTCTTCAGTCAAGGCGTCTGGGTGAACTGTGACGAACGCAATTCGCTGCCCGAAGAGTGCGTCGGCCTCATCGAAGTTCGCAGTGCCCGGAGCCAGAACATCGCCAGCCCCCACCGACTCAGCGTGATCACGCTCAATGAGCCGCAAACGATCGGGTGCTCTCGGGCAACTACAGGTGCCAGTCGTAGAATCACACGTCAGGTAGTCACTCAAGAGCCATCCGTCCTGCAAGCGATCCTCAAGATCCTTCGTCGGCACGCCGCTGGGAAGAATGCACACGCTCTCCTTGATCATGTCAATGCAGTCGCCCGAAAAGATGCTGCAATCGCAGACCACACTTGAACAACTGTAGCTTCCGGCCATCGGTGATGGGGAATTGTCACCGGCAAAGGCGGGTCCAGTGAGAGCCCACAGCAGGCTCAGAGAGATGGTAGACAGTGTGGGCATGAAGGCTCCCAGTTGAGGCGTCTTGTTGAAGAATGGTGCCGTAGATGCTGCCGTGGGTCAGCTGAGCGCCTCAACCAGACCGAGCTGCTGGAGCATGGTCTGCCAGTCTGCAATCGCCCAGCACTCGGCGAGCTTTCCATCCGCGATGCGGTACGTGCTGGTGCCTGAGAAGTGGAGTGCGTTCGGATCTTCGCGGTTGTAGAAGCCGGCGACGGATTGGCGGACGAGGTTCTTGTTTTGTTCGGTCGACATGGTGGGCTTGATCCTGTTGTGGAAGGTGTTCTTTCCTCTGGGCTCTCCAGCGAACACACTGATGATATGGGGCCATCGTGTGAGCCACCGTGTGAGCCACCGTATGTTCGGAACGAAGTGTGTATCGGTGTTGTCTGATGAGACGAGCACGGTGGCTCACACGGTGGCTCACACGATGGGTTCGTACCTTGATTGTGGGGGGCGGGAAAACGCCTCAGCGGGGTCGCACTTCAGCGACAACCGATGCACAACAAGCAGGAGTAACTCATGGCTTTATTCAAGTTCGCCTACAAGGGACTGGGTCTGGCAGGGCTGATGTTCGTGGTGGGGTTCGGGGCACCTGATCTGGCACCTGATCTGGGACTTCAGCTGGACAGACAGGCGGAATCGCCCACTGAGCCGTGGACCGTTGCGAAGGACAACTCCGAGGGCGATGACTATGCCGATGAGTGCCCCACCCCAAGGAAATGCCTGTTTACCACTATCGATGCTGCCTGCTTCCAGATGGCATGCCACGCCGATGTCCTGGAGTGCGAGGGCGACTATTCGTCCGGGGATTGCCACTCGCTCAGGGAGGCCCACGAGCTCGCCTGCGAGCTGGCATCACCGAGCTGTGGGGACGAACTTCCCACAGAGCGCCTGGACGAGCTGAGATCTCACCTCGGCGGTTCCGCGCCTGAATCAAGCGTCGTCTTTCTGGCCCCTGACTCCGGTGGTGACGATGACGGGGTCACAAAGAAGGACCTTGAGAAAAAGGGGTACAAATGCACGCGTGGTGGCATCAACGACATCCACTGTGAGAAGGCCGGCGAAGACACGATGCTGTGTGATGGCAACGGGAAGAACTGCATCAAGTCCCCGTTCTTGACCTTGAGGGTGAAGATGACGCCGGCGTTTCGCGCATCGCAGCAGCGGATCGAATAGTCGCGCTATGCGGCGTGTGCTCTGCCTGGCTGCCGCCCGATTGTGCGGACCTTCAGGATTTGCTCTGGGTGTTACGAGCGTGCATGACCGGAAGACCGAGTGATGGGCGTCAGCTTATCTGTGCAGTCCTGCCCGACTTCAGCAGAGCCCGAAGCGCAAGCCGAGCCTGCTCCCGGACGAGGTCAGGCGACTCAGCGGCACCCAGCTGCACCAGGACTGTGGTGTAAGCCGCCAGGGTTCGATGAGCGATGGGTGCCTTGGCATGTGTGACCAGTTAAGCGATTAATCGGCTATGAGGCCATTTGCCATTTGCCGCTTCTCGCTGTGGATGTCTTTCCGCCTGAAGGGTCTGGCCTGTGGTGGTGCCCTTCGGAGGGGAACCGTCCTCGGTCGTCCAGGGAGTGCGGTGGTCTGGCGGAGCTGATCGAGCTGTGATGGTCGGCCTCTCCAGTTGGGATCGCGACCGCGGATAGACAGCATGGCGGTGATGGGGCTCCACAGCTCCTCGACATCGGCCTTCAGCGCCCAGAGGATCAGGCTCGACGCTGTATTCATCGCCAGGCTCACCGCAAAACCGTGGAGTGGGGCCTGCTTTGCACAACGCTGCGTCAGGTCGAGGTAGACGAGGTGGTTGGAGATCAGGTTGCGAAGCAGAGAGGCGAACACCAACACCAACACCGAAGAAAGACAACGCGCTCGAAGCTGATCCAGCCGTGCGGCACCCTTCTCCTGACGGTTGTCGCACTCGATTCCCCACCTCACACGGTACAGCTGGCTCACAAGAGCCGGCGGGTAGCAAGAACGCTCCAGCAGCGTGATGCACCAGTGAAAGCCGTCTTCTACGGGCACGCCGACGAGTCGGGCCGTGACCCGATTGCGGCCCTGACCAAAGGCGACATCGAAGTCGTAGGGACGAGAGTAGCGCCCCGACGGCATCTCCAACAGACTCGTGCTCACCGGCTTCCCCGCCAGCTCCACCCGCTCGCCGGACAGGTCGACCATTGCCAGCAGAGACGGCTTCCACCCCTTCTTCAGTCGCAAGATCAGGCCCACGTCGTAGCGCTTGCAGTGACGAATGCGCTGGATGCTGGCGTATCCGAGGTCGATGAGGAGGCCCATGCCTCGCCAGGTCTCATCGATGGTGAGCTGAGAGGAATCATGGCGGCGTGCTGGTGAGAGGTGGAAGTCGACCATGTTGTTCCGCCCGAATGAATCGGTCTTGTGGATCTTGAGTCCGGCTCTCTTTTTGGTGGCGGGGAAGAAGGATAGGAGCGGTGGAAGGAGGGTGACGGTTTCGGAATCGACGGCGCGCCAGTCCTTCATTCCGGCGAGTGCGCCGGTCAATACGGGGTTGAGGGCTCGAACGGTATTGAGTGCATCCTCAAGGATGTAGGAGAGGAGGAAGGCGAGGGGCATGGTGAACCAGGCGTAGAAGCCGCTTCTTGAGACGGGTGTGTTTGCGGAGAGGAGGTGGCTGGAGAAGACGTCGGCCTGACGTCCGCTGTCATCACTGCCGGAGGAGAGGACCAGGCTGCGGACCAGGGCGACGACATCGCGCTTGCGCTGGCGCTGCTGGCCACCCAGTTGCTGGTCGCGCTCACGGATCACGTCGGCGGGCAGGAAGAGATTCAGCACGGTGGAGAGCGTGGTAGGTTTCAAGGGGATGTCCGGGGGCTGTTGGGTCTTTTGTGGTGATTGACCAATAGCCGATGGGCATCCCGTCTTAATCTCGAAAGAGACTGTTTAAAGCGGCCAATCGCTTGACTGGTCACGCATGGTTCCACCAGCGTGCCTGCTGCCTCACATCGGGCTGCCCGCTGTGGCCGATGGTGAGCTCCGCATCGGCGCGATCCGCTGCTCCCACTGCAGGGCCTCCTCCAGGCTCCGGCTTACCTGCAGGACCAACTGATCCTGCCCCGGACGCCCGACCAGCTGCACACCAAACGGCAGCCCCGATGCGCCGAGGCCGGCGGGGATGCTCGCAGCGGGCTGCCCCGACGCGTTGAAGGCTGCCGTGAATGCCCCCAGCGCCGCAGCCTCCGCGAAGTGCTCCTCGACCGGTAGGTCTGCCCACTGCCTCACCCGGGGCGGGAAGCAGCCCACCGTCGGGCTCAGGACCAGATCCGCATCGCCGAACCAGTCCAGCACCCGCTGCTGCAGGGTGTCGGTCAGCCGCTGGGCCTCCCGGTCTGTGACCGCTCGCCCGGCCTCGCGTAGCCAGCGGGTCACCGGCTGAAAGCTCCCCTCTGACAGCGCCGGTGGTGCAGCAGCGACGCGCTGGAAGATGGGCAGGAAGTCGTCCAGGCTGCCCTCGATGGGTCCGACAGGCTCGATGTTATGGCCCATGTCCTCCAGCAGCCGGGCCACCGCCTCGACCCCGGCGCCGATCTCCGGATCCGTCGGTGCGATGGGCGAGTGCAGGCACAGCTTCACCTTCAAGCCGGCGGGCGGTGTGTGGTCGAGCCTCGACAGGAGAGAGCCCGGAGCCCGGCGATCCGGTCGCCCACAGAGCGCGTCCATGACTGCGGCGCTGTCTGCCACCGAGCGCGCGACGCAGCCAGCGACGGACAGGGCGGTCTTGTCGAAGGCGGCATAGAAGTTCGGGGTCAGCCCGCGTGATGCCTTGAAGCCGTACAGATGACAGAAGGCGGCCGGGATGCGGATAGAGCCACCGCCGTCGGCTGCATGCGCCACTGGTAGCATGCCTGCTGCCACTGCTGCCGCAGCACCACCGCTGCTGCCGCCGGCGCTGTGCTCGGGACTCCAGGGGTTGGCGGTTCCAGGCTGTAGATCCGTCTCAACCACTGGCATGAGCGCGAGCTCTGAGGTCGCGGTCTTGCCGGTCAGCACCACTCCTGCAGCTCGAAGCCGCGTGACCAGGGGGGCATCGACCGGCGTCCACAGGTAGCGGTAGGCCCGGGAGCCCGCCCGGCTGTAGGAGAAACGCACTGCGTCGGTGTCTTTGATGGCGAAGGGTATCCCCAGCAGCGAGCCCTCCCGACGACCGCGAGCGACCGCCCGGTCCACTGCCCGGGCCCGGCGAAGGGCGGTTCGGGGGAAGCGCTCCACGAAGGCATGCAGGGTCGGATCCCACCGATCGATGCGCTCCTGATACGCCGACAGCAGCTCCACGGCGGACAGCTGACCGCGGCGGATTTGGTCGGCCTGCTCGATAGCTGGCTGCGAGAGCAGGTCGCTGTGCATGACGGGAACCTCCTCGGGTATCTAAATGTAGGCTGCGGGAATGTCGGTCTCAATCACCCGCGCGCCGAGCTGCTGTGCGCTGGTGTCGGCCTGGGAGTAGACCACCTGGTTGTGCAGCTTCAGGCCGAAGACCGCGAAGAAGGTCGCGGTCATCACGTCCAGCTCCTGGTACTCAAATACCTGGGTCAGTCGGCAGTTCCCGTCTGGCAGGGCCTGGATGGTGAAGGTCGAGCTTCCAGCAATCGGGGACCCCTCCAGGTAGCGGTAGCGGAAGCGGAAGCGGGCTTGTGGATCACCGGCCTGCCCGTCGAGCTCCAGCAGGTCGATCATGCCGTAGTCGCTGGCGTTGCTGTCGCCGATGCGGTGCAGTTGTCGCTGCCCCAGGCGGCTGCTCGCGACCCGGTCCAGGGGCCCCCCCAGCAGCCGCCCCTTTGACAGCCGACGCACCGCAGCCGGGAGGTTGAACCGCCCCTGGAAGCGGTCGCCGAGCTGGTAGGGCTGACCGGCCCGGTCGCTGGGGCGCCGGACCTGCAGCAGCCCGAATTGTGAGCCGGGCACCCGCATGGTCTGGTGGAAGGCGTCCGCGAAGTGTCGCGCGTCGGCGCTGATCACCAGCTCGTGGACATCGCGCTTGATGGCAACACGGGCGTGCGGATCCATAGACAGGACCCGGCGGTTGGCCAGATCCGCTTCCCAGCGGGAATCGACAGAGAGGAGATCGAAGTCAGAGCCAGTCATTGTCTCGGTACCATTGCGCCGTGTACTGCATGCCCTCGACCAGGCCCATCATCGGCTGCCAGCCCAGCGCCTGCTGCGTCGGGCCAGAATCGATGTGCCAGTCAGGAGCCAGAAACTCCGACGTCTTGAAAGAGTTGAAGGGAAGGGCCGCGCCCTTGAGCTTGCCGACGAGGTCAGCCAGCCGGGCGAGCGTCCGGAAGATTGGGGGCGGCACGTGGAGTCGCAGGTGGTGGGTGCGCCCGACGGCAGCGATCACAGCCGCTGCCAGCTCATTGGAGTTGATGGGGGCAGGTCCGTTGAGGTCGAGGACTGTGCCGGAGGGCAGGGGGGCGTCGAGTGCTGCGCCGATCGCACGGGCACCGTCAGGACCAAACAGCAGAGACAGACAGCGAAAGCCCTGGCCGGCCTGCAGATCCAGGCCCAGGGAGGCCAGCCGAAACACCTCCAGGGTCTGGCGATCGCCGGGGCCGTACATGGGCGGCGGTCGGATGATGGTCACCGGCACACGGTCTGCCCGGTCCAGCACCTCCAGCTCTGCCAGGCGCTTGCTCCAGCCGTACTCAGTGACCGGCCCCGGGCCATCCGGCGGACACCGGGCGGTGGCTGCTCTCAGGGGGCCGCGCGCAGCGATTGAGGAGATGTGTACGAAGCGAACCAGCGACACCCCGGAGTGCTCCACCGCCCGCAGCAGGTTCCGAGTGCCGCGGTGGTTGGTCCGGTAGTAGTCGTCAGCGCACAGGCCGTTCGTGGTCGCCGCAGCATGCACGACATGGGTGCAGCCGGAGAGGGCCTGCTCCAGCTCGCTGCGGGGGCCATTAATATCGGCGGAAATGAACTCGTCGATGTGCGGCCGGATGGGACCGATGTCGACCCCGGGCAGATCCAGGGCCCGCACTGTGTACCCCTGGCCGGCCAGCTCCGCGCAGACCAGCGTGCCGAGGAATCCTGCAGCACCGGTGACCAGGACACGGGACCTCTGGCGACGCGATGCGGCGATGGCGACAAGGTGGGGTTCGATCATCATCGTTCTGACCTCCATGCTCCACCAACGATCCCCACCCCCCGATCCCCTCACAGAAAGATCAGAAATCGAAATGAGGGGATCGGCAGCCGGCCTGCGTTGGTGACGCACGGAGGACAGCCATGCAGAGACCCCTCAAGCACCCTGCTATACCTGGGACATGCTCGCCCTCCTCGCAGTCATCGCCACTGCGCTCGCCTCTCCCTTCGACGCATGCGAGGTCGCAGTGGCCCATGACGCCGGGGATCGAGAGGGCTGGCGCTGCTTCTACATGGCCCTCCGCCGAGGCGAGGCCGATGCAGCGCAGATCACCACAGCGCTCGCCGCGCACGATGGCCCCTGGCCCACTCTGATGCGCGCTCATCTGGCCACCGCTTCCCACGACGACAACGCACCGACGCTCTTCGCTGAGGCGATCGCGGGCTTTGAGGCCGCAGACTCCCCTCGCGGGCTGGCTCGCGGGCACCTGGGGCTGTCGATCTGGCACGGCTACCGATACGACTGGCCCGGCGCCTTTGCGGAGATCGAGGCCGCTCGGGTGGCCGCTGTGCGCACCGACGATCCGCTGCTTGTGGCCACCGTCAAGGTCGAGGAGGCCCGCCAGCGCGCCAAGCTGGCCCAGTACGGACTGGCGAGCGCGCTGCTCGACGAGGCCGCCACGGTCATCGATCAGTCCTCCGACTACTACGTCCAGCTCATCGCGACCCACGTGCGCGGGCAGTGCGCCGCCGCTCAAGGCGATCCGGTCGGCCGCATCGACGCCTACCAGCGCACGCTGGAGATCACCGAGGCGGCCGGCGACTGGTACGGGGCCTCCGTCAGCGCGCTGAACCTGGGCGAGGTCCTGGCCACCTCACCCGAGCACCGAGCCGGTCGCCCCTCGGTGGTGTCGCTCGGTGAGAAAGCCCGCCTGTACGCCCAGCGGGGCAATAACCCCTCCTCGCTGGCCGGGGCCGAGTGTGTGATCGGGCGCGGACAGGGACGAGAGGGGCGCGAGGCCTTCCTCCGCTGTGCGGAAGCCTATGAGGCCCTGGGAGACAAGCTCTGGCAGGGGCGGGCGCTGGTCAACCTGGCGATGCTCGATGCAGACACCGATCCAGACGGCGCGCTGCGCTGGCTGCGTGAGGCCCTGGGCGGATACAGCGCCGAGAACCAGGATGAGATGCTGTTTGCTGAGGCCTTCGTGGCGTGGCGTTCCGGCACCGCTCCCGCCGCCGAGACCACCGAGCGCCTGCTCGGGCACTTGACGGAGTACTACGCTTCCTACGAAGAAGACGCCGACGCCCCCTACGTGGTCGACTGGTTCGCTGAGCTGCACGACATGGTGGCTGCGCCGTGGCTGGACCTTCCGAAAGAGGGCGGAGAACAGCGTGATCCGGCACACCTGGACATGGCGCTCCACGCTACAGAGGCCCACCGCGCCGTCAGCCTCCGGCGCCGGCTGGATGCGATGGAGGACACCCGGCTCTCCGCGCTGCAGTCAGCACTGGAGCCCGGTCAGGTCGTGCTCATCTACCAGCTCAGCGCGCTCGACGAGGACGTGCGCTGGCTGCACCCCGAGCTGGTGGTGCCCTCGTGGGTGATGCACGTGAGCGCCGACGACGCCGTGGCGGTCGGTCTGGGAGATGCCCGCGACATCGAGGATGCGGTCGATGCCTGGCTCGGCGCGCTGGGGGATGAGGCCGCCGAGCCTGTCGCGACACAGGCGCTCCATGCCCGGCTGCTCGGGTCGGTCCTCCCGCCAGATATCCGGGAGCTGATCATCGTGCCGGACGGCGCGCTGTGGGCGGTGCCCTTCGCAGCCCTGGTGCCCGCTCTGACCGTGACCTACGCACCGTCGGCCACCGCCTGGCTGGCGCTGGGAGACCTCCCGCAGACCGTCGGCACGCCGCTGTCTGTGGCGGCGGCCCAGGGCGCGGTGCCGGAGGATCCGGTGTGGACCGCGCTCGCAGACCTGCCCCGCCTCACTGCTGCCGATGGCGAGGCCCGCGCGGTATCGGACCGGATGGGCGGAGACCTCGTGATAGATGCCACTGAGGAGAGCCTCAAGCGGCAGGCCCCTGGTCGGTCGCTGCTGCATGTCGCCGCCCATGCTGTCAGCAACCCGGCCATGCAGGAACGATCCGCGCTGATTCTGGCCGGCCCGCCCGGCAGCAGCGGCCTGATGGAGCGCGCGGAGATCGAGGCGCTGCCGCTGGACGGGTCCGTGGTGGTGCTGTCTGCCTGCAGCAGCGCCGCTGGCGAGACCGTGCGCGGTGAGGGGGTGCTCGGCATCACCCGGGCCTTCCTGAGAGCCGGGTCGCGCGCTGTGGTCGGCAACCTGTGGCCGGTGCGCGATCAGCCCGCAGCCGACTTCTTCGCGGCGCTCTACCCGGAGCTGGCAGCGGGTGCCCCGATCGCCGAGGCCCTGCAGCGCGCACAGGAGTCCCGAAGGAGCGCCGGGGCCCCCACCCGCGACTGGGCTGGCTTCGTTGTACAGGGAGACGGCGCAGCCCGCGTGCCCTCCCTTGCCCGCCCCCCACGCCTCCCGTGGCTGCTCGGTCTGCTGGGTGTGCTCGTCGGTATTGCCGGCGTGTTCGCGCAGCTTCGCTCTCGCCGAGACCGCGCGATATGATGTCCGCCGTGCCCCTCCACCCTCCTGCTCTGATGCTCCGCGCCGCTGACACCGAGGCGATTCGGCAGCGGCTGGAGAAGGCGATCCACCGCCGCC
>JBLHNG010000291.1:0-9605 GCA_047621685.1 Myxococcota bacterium
TCTATCGCGATGTCGAGGGTGTCCAGAAGGAAAAAAGCGCCCGGGTGGTTGTACCACCCGGGCGTTTCCCATCGGTGAGGCTATCGGGGATGGTCTCCGCCGACCGCTCTCAGCGTCTGTCTCCGCACGGTTCATAAGCAGATACCGTGCCAGGTCGGTTGAGTGCTGCTTAAGTGTATGAAAACAGGACGAATTTGCTTTCGTTGCCTAAAGTCTTCGCCACGGAAAAGTCGAAATCACGACATTCATGTCGTGGTCAGCCCCAACGCACACCAATTCCGGATCTCATCGGCCATGTACCAGGGCCGCTCGATGGGATGCAGGTGGCGCCCTCCAGGCACCGAGACCTCTCTCATTTGAGGGAAATCTGTGCGAGCGGAGTCCGTGATACCAATGGGGTAAAGGTGATCTTCGTCTCCCCAGAGCATGAGGGTCGGGCCGCTGAATGCTGGCGCTGAGCCCGCTCCCTTTGCCACTGCTCGAAGAAACTTGATCTGAGCCCGCCGCTGGGCTGCAGAGCGAATTCCGGGCTCACAGACCGCGACAACGGTGTCGCGGTCCATCACATAGGGGTTGACCACGACCCTTCGGAGGGCGGCTGAGGATGCCAGGTAGCGCAGCCAGAGACGGGGGTGAAGGGCGGCCGCCGGTAGCCGAGAGATGGCCCGAAGCGCCGGGTCCAGTTTGTTGAGGGCGCCGTTGGTCAGGACGAGTCCGGCTGGCGGACTCTGCTGTGCGGCGAGCAGGGCAGCGGGAATGGCAGTGCCGTGCGCAACGAGCAGGGGCTCGACCTGTGCATCGAGTGCGTCTCGGATTCGTGAGGCGGCCTCAGCCAGGGTGCCGTCCCCGACCGGATCCAGAAGATCGACGACAACAGTCGGCAGCTGGTGGCTCTCTAGACGCTTGCAGACCTGCTCCCAGAGCACTCCGCTGAACGGGGGACCAGTGACCAAGACGATGGGGTGATGCATCCAGACTTCTCCGCGGGAGCTTTAACCGAGAGCGAGGCAGAGTAGCCGGAATGCGGGCAAACCGATACCCACTGCCATCAGGAGGCCTGGGTGTACGACCTGCTCATCGAAGATGCCACCATCATCCAGGCCGGCCGACGCCGTGTTGCGGACATCTGCGTCACTGACGGCGTAATCTCCTATATCGGAGACCGTCCCGCCGGAAGCGCCCGACGCACCATCTCCGCCATCGGTCGGTTTGTCATGCCCGGGGCGATCGACGCCAGCGTCACCGTCAGCGTGCCGGGGAGCGATGAGGACTGGGAGAGCCTGAGCCGAGCGGCCGCGGCGGGCGGGGTGACCACTCTGATCGCGCAGGCCCCGGCGAGAGACGCTGCCGAAGTGGAGGTCTGTGAGGCTGCGGCCAGCCGGTCGGTGGTCAGCCATGGTCACTGGGGTCTCGCCACACCAGACAATGCTGAAGTCCTCAATGCGCTCTGGGCTGAGGGAAGAATCTGCGGCACCCGGACAGCCCCCGATGCGCTGTCCGATGCACACCTCACACAGCACCTCATGTCCTCCAGGGCTCCGCTTGGGGTCCACGCCGACGGGATCGAGAGCATCCAGCGCCTGCTCCCACTGCTGGAGGCCCACAGCCGCCCGACCCACCTCTTCGGCCTCTCCACTGCCGCAGAGACCGAGCTGCTTGATCCGCTCTTCAGCCGACTGCCCCTGACCGGCGACATTGCTCCGAGCCATCTCTTCCTCAGCATGGAGACCGCGACCCGGACCGACGTGCCGATTCACTGTCGTCCCCCGCTGCGTCCGGAGCTGGACCGTCGCGCGATGTGGACCGCGATCAAGCGCGGACGAATCCACACCTTCGCCAGCGGGCATGTCCCCCACCCCCATCCGGCTCCCGGCAGCACACCTCCCGCTGGTCTTCCCGGCATCGACACCCTGCTGAGGCTGCTGCTGTCCGCAGTCGCTAGCGGGCGGATGGGACTCGAAGAGATGGTCGGGATGTGCACAGAGGCTCCGGCCCGAATCTTCGGACTCGCCGGAAAGGGGCGCCTGGAAGAAGGCGCGGACGCCGATCTCGTCCTGTTTCGAGAGGGGAAGAGCCGCAAGCTGACCGCCAGCGAGCTGCACAGTGCTGCTGGCTGGTCACCGTTTGTCGGACGCACCCTCGCCGAGCCACCGCAGCTCGTCCTTGTGGGTGGACGGATCGTCGCGCGGGACGGCAAGCTGACCGAGGAGTGCACCCCGGCGGCTCCGGTCCGGTATCGGCACGTCTGACGAACACCCCTCGCAAAAAAGAACCACACACCCACCCCGGATGATCAGATCCACCTGTTCGTCCGCAGCGCCCTCTCGGGGGGCAGGTGTGTGGCCAGAAGATGTCAGACCTCCACTGCCGGCTCGCGCGCGGAGAGGATGAGCTGACGGAGCTGGGCGGCGACCTCGGGGTGCTCCAGCAGGTGGGCACGGGCCTTCTCACGACCCGGCCCCAGCCGCGTCTCGCCCATGGCGTACCAGTTGCCACTTCGGGTGACGATCTCGGCACTCTCGCCGAGATCGAGCAGGTCACCGGCCGAGCAGATCCCGCGACCGTAGAGGATGTCGCACTCGATCTGCTGGAACGGCGGGGCGAGCTTGTTCTTGACGATGCGGATCCGGGTTCGGTTGCCGATGAGATCGTTGCCCTGCTTGATAGAGCCGATCCGCCGGATGTCGATGCGCAGGCTGCAGTAGAACTTCAGCGCGTTGCCGCCGGTGGTGACCTCGCCGTTGCCCCAGGTCGCGCCGATCTTCTGGCGGAGCTGGTTGATGAAGATGATCGTCGTGTTCGTCCGATGTGAGATGCCAGTGAGCTTGCGCAGCGCCTGGCTCATCAGCCGCGCTTGGAGTCCGACCGGGATGTCGCCCATTTCGCCAGCCAGCTCGGCCCGGGGAACCAGAGCCGCGACCGAGTCGATGACCA
This sequence comes from Myxococcota bacterium, assembly GCA_047621685.1. Classification (GTDB taxonomy): domain Bacteria; phylum Myxococcota_A; class UBA796; order UBA796; family UBA796; genus JAQXDW01. Next base: position 2,935 of record JBLHNG010000291.1, read on the forward strand.
CGAGGTCGAGTCCGCCGGAGCTGACCAGCCCCTCGACCACAGACAGCGCTTGCTCGCCGGAGTCTGGCTGGCTGATGAGCAGCTCGTCGAGGTTTACCCCCAGCGCACGGGCGTAGACCGGGTCGAGGGCATGCTCGGCGTCGATGAATGCCGCGGTGCCGCCCATGGCCTGGCAGGAGGCGATGGCGTGGAGGGTGAGGGTAGTCTTTCCGGAGGACTCCGGGCCGAAGACCTCGACGACGCGACCGCGGGGATAGCCGCCACAGCCGGTGATCAGATCCATGCCGAGGGAGCCGGTGGGGATGACCTCGATGTCCCGAGCCGAGATCTCTCCAAGGCGCATCACAGTCCCGAGTCCGAACTGTCGCTCCAGGTTGATGATCGCGCTGTTGAGCGCGTCACCTCGGGTGGTCTGTCTGCTTGTCATGACTGTCGTGCTCCTTTGATGGTGCGAGCCAGTCGGCCCGGCGGTTGAAATCGGAAGATGTAGCGGTGACCGGGGCGGACCACACCTGGCAGGTCGAGGAGCCCCTGGCTGGTCATCAGGAAGGTGGGCTGACCGGCGGCGAGGACGCCTTCGCGGCTCCGGGACAGCCGCAGCTGGAGGACATCGCCCTCACGCAGCGTGGTGGGCAGCATCGTGAGCGGGGCATCGGTGAGCACGCCGGATGGCCACTCCAGCACCGCCATCGGCGGCTCGATGCGGTCCACGGTCAGGAGGATGCGCGCTGAGAGGAGCAGCGGGCTCATGCCGGTCCCGGGAGTCGGTAGCTGGAGGCCTCCAGGACATGCTCAGTGTCGATCTGATCGGCACCGTCGAGGTCTGCGATGGTCCGGGCGACCTTGAGGATGCGGGACCAGCCTCGGGCGGAGAGCCCCTGCGCCTGGATGGCAGCCTCCAGAAGATCCGCTGCCTCGGGACTCGGCGAGGCGTGCTGTCGCAGCGACTCCCCGGACAGCTCGGCGTTGCAGGTCAGTCCGGTGCCGAGCAGCCGGGCACGCTGGCGATCCCGCGCCTTGACGACCCGGGCGCGGACCTCGCTAGAGGACTCCCCGCCCGGTCCACGGACCAGCAGCTCCGCCGCCACCGGCTGCACCCAGATCCGCAGGTCGATGCGGTCGAGCAGCGGGCCGCTCAGCCTGGACCGGTAGCGGTCGAGCGCCGATGGCAGGCAGATGCAGACCCGGGTGGGGTGGCCGAGGTAGCCACACGGGCAGGGGTTGGCCGCAGCGACCAGGGAGATGCTCGCTGGCAGGGTGACCGTCCCCTGCGCTCGGCACAGCGTCAGCCGCCGGTCCTCCAGCGGACTCCGCAGCAGCTCCAGCACGCTCCGAGAGAACTCCGGCACCTCATCGAGGAACAGCACCCCATGGTGAGCCAGGGAGACCTCCCCGGGCTGGAGCGAGGCGGAGCCGATCATGCCTGCGGCTGAGATGCTGTGGTGGGGAGCCCGGAACGGACGCTGCGTGACCAGCCCCCCGTCGGAGAGTCCGGCAGCGGAGTGGATGCGGGTGATGTCGATCGCCTCGGTGAAGTCGAGGGTGGGCAGGATCGACGGCAGCCGCGAGGCTAACATCGTCTTCCCGCAGCCCGGTGGGCCAATCATCAGCAGGTTGTGACCCCCGGCAGCAGCGATCTCCAGGGCGCGTCGTGCCCGATGCTGTCCGCGAACAGTGCTCAGGTCCGGCCCGTTGGGGACCGCGCTCGGTGCGGTGGGCTTCGCCTCTGGAAGCTCCCCGTCCCCAGACAGCCATCGGAGCACCTCGCGAAGGTCTGACGCCGCGAGCACCTCAATGCCCGGCGTCATCGCGGCCTCTCCGGCGCACCCGGTCGGCAGGACGATGCGCTTCGCCCCCTGCTCGGCGGCCATCAGCGCCAGGGACAGCGCCCCACGGACCGGCCGCAGTCGCCCCTCCAGCGACAGCTCCCCGACCAGACAGGTGCCTTCCAGCCGTTCGCTGTCCACCAGCTCTGCCGCGGCCAGGATGCCGACCGCGATGGGAAGATCAAACGCCGACCCGGTCTTCTTGAGATCCGCTGGAGCGAGGTTGACCACCACCCGCTTGCGGGGAAAGTCAAGCCCGGCGGACTGGATTGCGGATCGGATGCGCTCGGTGCTCTCTCGAATGGCGCTCCCGGCGAGGCCGACGATGACCACCCCGGGCAGACGCTTCAGCAGGTCGACTTCAACGCCGACCGCGACTCCCTCGATCCCACACAGTGCACCCGACAGTACGGTACAGACCACAACAACCTCCTGGATTCGCCGATACCGAAAGCAGGAAGCGGGCCAGCATGGGGTCTGGCTAAGTTCTTGATCTTACTGGATGGGGTCTGTCGGTTGACACTGTCACTGTCCGACGACCTCCGTCACCTCGACACCGCCAAAAGCAAAAGCAGGCCGCCCGCATCACTGCGAGCGACCTGCCTGGTTCGTCGAATCTCAGCCGCTATCGGCGACCGCGTCCGCCGCCACCGCCACCGCGTCCGCCGTAGCCGCCACGACCACCGCCGCCGCGTCCGCCGCCACCGCGTCCGCGCTGCTGCTGCTTCTTCGGCGGGGGCCTGGAGTCCCGGATGCTGCCGTCGTGCCACTCGTGGTTCTCGTTGGCCTCCAGACGCTTCTTGATGAGGGACTCGATGGCGCGCAGGTAGTCGCTCTCGGTCTCATCACAGAACGAGATCGCCTCTCCGCCAGCCCCGGCCCGACCGGTGCGGCCGATGCGGTGCACGTAGACCTCCGCGGGGTGGGGGAGGTCGAAGTTGATGATGTGGCTGATGTTGTCGACGTCGATGCCGCGCGCGGCGACATCGGTGGCGACCATCACCCGGATGGTGCCGTCCTTGAAGCCAGCCAGCGCGCGTGTGCGTGCGCCCTGGGACTTGTTGCCGTGGATGGCCGCAGACTTGACCCCGATGCGATCGAGGTGCTTGACCACCCGGTTCGCGCCGTGCTTGGTGCGGGTGAACACGATGGAGCTGGTGATCGCCGGGTTGGCGAGCAGGTCAGAGAGCAGGCTCCGCTTGTTGGCCATGGACACAAACATCACCGACTGCTCGATGCGCTCGATCGGCGTGGACTCCGGGACCACCTCGACCCGAAGCGGGCGGTTGAGCAGCGAGTTGGCGAGGGAGGCGATGGAGTTCGGCATCGTCGCGGAGAACAGCAGGCTCTGGCGCTTCGCCGGAATCAAGGAGATGACCCGCCGGATGTCGCGGATGAAGCCCATGTCCAGCATGCGGTCGGCCTCATCGAGGATGAGGAACTCCACTCCAGACAGGTCGATGTAGCCCTGGTCCTGGAGGTCGAGCAGCCGACCGGGGGTGGCGACGAGGATGTCGAGGCCGCTGCGGAGCTTTGCGACCTGCGGACGCTGGCTGACACCGCCGAAGATCACCGTCGAGCGGAGATCGATGTGGGCGCCGTAGGCTTCGAAGCGCTCGCCGATCTGAGCGGCAAGCTCGCGGGTCGGGCTGATGACCAGCGCACGGATCCGGCGAGAGCCAGAGGTGCGGGACTTCCAGAGGTGCTGGATGACGGGCAGCGAGAACGCCGCGGTCTTGCCGGTACCGGTCTGGGCGATGCCGAGCAGGTCGCGGCCTTCGAGCAGTGCGGGGATGGCCTCAGCCTGGATCGGCGTGGGGGTCGTGTAGCCCTCGTCTGCCAGTGCTTTGAGGAGAGGAGGGATGAGATCGAGATCAGCGAAGGAAGGCAAAGGGCCTCTTTGGGATGCAATTGGGGAGCCTGATCCGATCCGGCCATGAGGGCCGGCCGCTGGTATTAGAACCTCCAGCAGAGGTCTCCTGCGAGTGTGCAGGTTGCAGGCTTCACCGTTTAGGTCTGGGTTGCCGGTCTGACCGGCCCGCACCGGTATAAGTCGGAAGGGAGCCCGTCACCAGTGAGAGAGAGGTGTCACAGTGAGCAATGTACGCACCCCCCGAGACGCCCGATGGTCCTGCACCCGCTGCGGTGCGTGCTGTCGAAGCTTCACCCTCGGTCCCGTCGAGCCCGCGGTCATTGACGCCCTGACCGAGGCCGACATCGCCGCCCGCTGGCCTCCCGCCGCCGAGGCTCCCTGGCACCTCGACGGCTACCTGACCCACCGCGACGGTGCCTGCGTCTTCTTGATGGACGACAGCCGCTGCTTCCTGCACGTCACCCTCGGCGCAGCATCAAAGCCTGGCTTCTGCCGTCAGTTTCCCTTTGAGCTGGTCCGTGACCCGTCGGGAATCGTCGCCACCGCTCGGCCCGACTGTGCTGGCTTCTCCCGCAGTCATGTCACCGGTGCCCCGCTGTCTGAGGGCCTGTCCGACCTCGCTGGGGTGGCGGTCTCGGTGCCCCGGTTCGCCCCGGAGACGGTGGTGATTCTCCCCGGTCATGAAGTGTCGTTGTCAGACTGGATGGACCTGGAGGCGGACCTCCTCGCAGACCTCTACGCCCGAGACACCGAGCCCGCTGGACTGATCGCTGCGACCCGGAGGTCGCTGGGCATCGAAGGGGAGGGCGATCCGGCGCGCGCTCGGCTGGCGATGCGTGCGGTGCTCGCTGCTCTCTCCTCCGCGCTGGCCCAGGCCCCCGACGATGCGTTCACTCGGCAGATGCGCTCCTTCGCCGCGAAGGCTTCCGCCATGGAGCTGCCTGAGCCGCTGTCTGCCCCAGGCCAGGCCTACCTCAACCTCCTCCTCCGCAGCCACATCCAGGGCAAGGCGTTTGTTCCGTATGGCAGCGTGGCCGCGGGGCTTGGTCTGTTTGTTCTCAATGCACGCATTGCCCGTCTCGTCGACCCCACCGATCCCGGTGCTGCTCTGAGCGCATGGGTGCGTTTTTCCCTCAACCGCACGCTCCATCCGTTGTTGAGCCGGGCGGCTCCTGCTCTTGTGGACATCTTTCGATTTGCCAGCGATTCCGGTCTCCCGGCGGACCAATAAAGAGGAACCAGTCCTGTGGTTCCCAGATTCAGACCAGGAGGGTTTCTTCGGCCGATTCAGACAACAGCTGTAAGGCCAGGGAATCCAACTGCGTATTCTTGTCCGAAAGACAGAAAGGAGCTTCAATGTACGCCTGCACCCTTGCGCTGACAGCACTGCTGGCCTGTGACCAGAGCCCAGAAGAGCGTGACACCAGCACCGTCGCGCCCACCACGGTCGAGGTCACCGCCCAGATCACCGCCGACAGCAATTGGATGGGAGACTTCTCCCGGAGTCAGGCCAGCCTGCTGACCGACCTCTCCGACGAGTCCCAGGCCGACGGTGCCCGCGCCGCACTGGTGGCGATGGGGCACGATGCCCTGCCAGCCCTGGAGGCCTCTGCCCGCAACGACGCGTCGATGGTTGCCCGGGGCTGGGCGGTCAAGGCGATCAGCGAGATCGAGGCGTCGGGTGCGGACGAAGCCCTCATCCGACTCCACGACGACACCGCGCTTCCCGGACTCGTGCAGGCCTGGGCCGGTGCCGGTCGCATCAGCCGGGCGGATACCCTCGACGAGCTGCTCGCCCTCGCCCCCCTCGTTGGCCGCTTCTCGGCGCTCAACCGCCCGATGAAGATGAAGCTCTCCACAGTCGAGGGCGGCATCGGGGATGTCGGCGGCGCGATTGGGATGATGGTGACCGACCCCTCGCTGCAGTCCATCCTCGCCCCCCTCGTCCTGGAGCAGCCCCCCGACGCCATCGTCGAGGTCATGATCAAGCACGAGAACATGGAGGCCCGCCGCACAGCCGCCGGCTTCCTGGCGACCATGTCCCGCACCGACGTCACCGTGCTCGACGCCACCATTCGCGGCTACGACTTCCAGCCCGGTGCCAAGGCGGTGCCCTGGGCCGGTGGTCCGCTCTACATCCCCTCCGCGCAGTGGGGCAGCGACACCGCCCGGGAGCTGATCGAGAACCTCATCTCCTGGCACCTGTTCTGTGAGGTCAACAAGCTCCCCGCCGAGCAGCAGCAGATCAACAACAACCTCCGCAGCGTCGGGTTCGTCGGAACCGCTGGCTACAACGCCTGGGACCTTCCCCAGGACACCGACGGCCTGCTCGTCTTCTGGGGAACCAACGAAGGCAGCCGGGCGCTCTCCCGGATCCTCGGTGAGCACGGCCTCCGCGGTCAGACCCACTACAAGAAGCTCCTCGAGCGCGTCCAGGGGAGCCGATAGCCATGATGAAGAACGCATTCCTCACCAGCCTCTTCCTCCTCTCTTCCAGTGCAGTCGCGGATCCATGCGGCATGGTCCCGCCGATCCACATCACCAACGCCCCAGACGTGATCCAGCGCATCGGTGCGCAGCGGACCTACGTTTCGTTCCGAGACGGCATGGAGACGATCGCTCTGCGACCGGGCTTTGAGGGCAAGCTCGACGAATTCGGCATGCTCATCCCGTTCCCGTCTCCGCCCGCGATCCGAAAGCTCGACGACAGCACCTTCGCGCACATCGAAGCCGCCATCGATCCACCCACCGTAAACGTGCACATCTACGATCCGCGTCGGTACATGATGGAGTCACTGGGCTACGCCGACATGGCTGCCCCCTCCGCAGCCGCCGTGCCGGAGGGCGAAGAGCAGAACCTCCGCTACGACGAGGTCCGGGTCATCCGCGAGGAAGCGGTCGGGATGTACCAGGTTGCAGTGCTGGAGGCGGGTAGCGCAGCGGCACTGTCAAAGTGGATGGCGAACAACGGC
>JBLHNG010000292.1:0-9594 GCA_047621685.1 Myxococcota bacterium
TGCCACCCCCCACTCCCACTGCTTGAGGTTCTCCACCGCGCTGTAGGGGGCGTCCTGGATCAGGCCGGCATCGACGGCTTCGGCGTAGCGGCGTGTGCCGGGGTTGGATGTGGCGTTGAGGGTGATCGAGGTGTGCAGGTAGATCGGCTCCTCGCCGCCGGTGTAGACCTGATGGACGGCGTCCCAGCAGGCGGACTCCGTGCAGGCGGTCCAGCTGTCGTCGGGCTGCACGATGACCAGCCGCTCGGCCACTGAGATTGCCTGCACGTAGGCTGGCGGGAGCGATGCGGCCGAGCTTCCCGGATCGCCCGCGCCGAGCTTGTTCCACAGCCAGAGCCCGTCGTAGTCGTAGTCCTGGCCGACGATGATGGTCGCCCGGGTCGATGCGGCGGTGACCTGCTCCCAGTCGTCGGCGAAGGAGATGAACTGGAGAGGCAGGAGGGGGGCGTGCAGCGCCTCGGCCACGTAGAGCCCGTAGCGGTGGACGCTGGTGAGGACGAGGGTGTCAGTCGTCAGCAGCGCCTGATCGGCTTCTCCAGCGCGGGCGAGGTTGCTGTAGAGGTCCTCCACGATGAAGGTGGCGATCTCATCGACCATCGTCGCATCGGAGAGGCGCGTCGGGTTGAGGATCGCCTCTCGGGCGTCGTTGGTGGCCGCGATGCCCAACCCACCGAGCGCGGAGGCGACTCTGGCGGCGACGATTCCCCCGTCCTTGTCGGTGTTGACCGGGTGAATGAACGTTGCCCCGAGGACCTCGTCGCTGTGTTGGATTGACCAGCCGCCATCGAGCCCCTCACCGGGAGGGGGGTCGGGCTCACCGGAATCTTCGGGCTCACCGGAGTCGTCTGGAGTGCTAGAGTCGGGCGGATCCGTGTCTGGTTGTGGCTCGCCGGTCTCATCGGGGACGGCGGGCTCATCAACCGACTCAGGCTGGGTGCCGCAGGCGAGGAGGAGGATGGTGAGGTTCATGAGTGCTCCTTTTTTAGCGGACCCTGAATGCCTCCACCATCCGATACCTCAGATGTGCTGTTGACTGATGAGGCAAGGTGTCTGAAGCCCAGGGGACGAAGCGATACCCTCTGGTAGTCGTCTAGGCCTTGCTCGTAGATACCCCGCGTAGAATCGCTTCAACGAGCCAGCGAAAGCTGGCATCTGTGTCCTGCCCGAGACGAAACTGGCCGGCGCCTTCGAGTAATACATAGCCATGCATCGCGGCGCGGAGTGCACGCGCTGTGTGGATCGCATCGTCGCCGCTGACACCCAGCTGCCCGAGGGGTCGCTGAAACAGCTCGAGGATTTCGCCACCCACAGAGGCGAAGTCAGGGTGCTCATTCTGTGGCGGCACCCGGGACATGACCTGGTACAGCGCGATGTTTGCCAACGCCCAGCGCCGCATGGTGAGGGCCAGGGTGAGCAGGACCTCGTGGGGATCGTAGACGCCGCGGAGGTCTGCCCGCCAGACCGCGAGCAGCCGTCGGTTCCCCTCCACGAGGATCGCGAAGGCCAGATCGTCGCCGCTCGCCACGTGGTTGTACAGCGAAGGTGGACGTATCTGCAGCTCCCGGGCCACCCGGCTTACCCCCAGCGCGTCCGCTCCCTCGCGCTCAATGAGCGCAATCGCTGCATTGACCACCTGGGCTCGATCGAGTGAAGGCCCTTTCCTACGAGGCATCTGTCGAACTTCCGACGCCATCGTTGCTCTTGAGGAACCCGATCATGAGGTCGGCGACCTGCTGGGGATGTTCGGTCTGGGGGTAGTGACCGGACTGGTCGATGACCTCGACACGGCCGGTGCCCGCGATTCGATCGAGCACCGTTTCGCCTTCCGCCCGGGGGTCTGGATAGTCAATATCGTCGGCTCCCATGATCACCAGTGTGTGGGCCTTGACCTCGCCAAGGCGCTCTTCTACCTTGATCTTCGATGCCGTCATCATGCCACGCACTGAGCGCATGCGGCCGGTCTGCTTCAGGTTGGTTCGCAGCTCGCTTGTGGCCTGAGCGTGGTCGGTCGGCGGCGTGACGAACAACCTGGCCCGGTAGGTCAGCCACATCCACAAGCCCCACGGCCATGCGAACATCACCGGTATGAGCGCCCGCATCAAGCCGCTGCCGGGGAGATCGCGAACGAACGGGTTGAGCATGACCAGACGACCGACACGGTCTGGGGCGGAGGCAGCAGCCCACGCGATAGCGCCACCTCCGATGCTGCACCCGGCCAGCGTCGAATCGGTCAGCCCCTCAAACTCAAGCAGAGCCACGATGTCATCGCCGATATCCTCGGTGGTGTAGCTGGCGAACGTCGCATCGGAGTCACCGTGGCCGCGCAGGTCCATCAGATAGACCGTGTACCCGGCACTCACCAGGAGCGGGGCCAGCAACCGGTAGGACGAGCGAACATCGCCGATGCCGGGCACACACACAATGGCCGGGCCGGAGCCGATGCGCTCGAATGCGATGCGGCCGCCGGGACGGTCGAGGAACACAGGGGCGTGGGACATGCTGCCTCCAGGGAGTGTGGTCGACATCATCGACCACTTTACTAACATGTGTAGTTATTAGACTACTATGCTTAGTTTGGCAAGCGCCAGGACCGCAAAAAGAGGCACCGGTCATCTCATCCTCCGTCTGCCGGAGCTGTTGGTTGACTGCGCGGCTGGCTGACGGCTGCATGAATTCCACTTCCGACCGTTAGTGGAGAGCAAGGAGCGACACCCAGTGGCTTAGGACACTCGCATGGATGGATTCGACGACCCCTGGGAGCACATCCGGCTGCTCTCTGATCGCCCGCGCAACGACCGACTGCTGGAGCTGCTTCGCCGACGGGCGCCCGGCCACTCGGTGCTGGAGGTCGGGTGTGGAACCGGCGTGCTGTCGTGTGTGGCGGCACGCATGGGAGCGACCCGCGTGCATGCAGTGGAGCCCAGCGCCCAGGCAGAGGTTGCGCGTGCATTGATCGCAGCGAACGGCCTGCAGGATCAGGTGGTGTTGCACAAAGCCATGATCGAGGACCTGGAGCCAGAGAGCGTGGACCTCGCGTTCTCAGAGCTGCTCAACGCCGCTCCCTTTGCCGAGGGGATCCTGAGCGCGTCCCGAGCGGCATCGGCGTGGGTCCCAAACGGTCACCTCGCGCCATCGCGACTCGAGGTGCACGTGGCGCTGATTCGAGAGGGGGAGAGCGCACGAGAGCACCGCGACGCGTTGAAGGAGCTGCAGCGACTCGGCGCGGACTTCGACCTGGACTTCGGCCCGGTGGCCCAGGGCCTGGCGGCGCCGGGGCCGTACACCTACGTCAGCCCCCGAGTGGAGTTGGCCAGCGCAGCCGCGCTGTTGTGGGCGGCGGACCTCAAGCAGTTCGACGATCCCCAGGACATCGAGATATCCGTTGAGGTCGCAGACCCGGGGCCCGTGGGCGGGGTGGCCATGTGGTTCCGTGCAGTGCTGGACGAGGGGCTGGAGATCGACAACGCCCCCGGCGCTGGAGGCCACTGGGGCACGTTGATTCAGGCCTGGCCGGAGCTGGTCGGGGCGCGGTCTGGACCCTTCCGGCTGAAAGCGACGGCCACCGAGACCGGGTTTGAAGTGGAGCCGGGCTGAACCTCAGGCCGAGAGGCACATCATCGATCTGCCCGACGGACGGCCATTCACCAGGCAGCCATACATAGCCTCCGTGACCAACCACGGAGGTTCCTCGCAGAGCGGAGCACCATTGTGCGACCCGACAAACCCCATCAGCATTCGGTGCTGCACAACGCGTGTGAGCACCCGTTGCTACACTTGCATCCATGCAGGAACTGCTAAACGTCATCGGTGGGCTGATCACCCTCTCCCTCTTCGGCGGGACACTCTGGCAGCTCTGGCGACACACCCGGCCCGATGGTCCGCTGAAGCGCGGGCTCGTGATGCGCACCGAGCCGCTGGCCAGTGAGCTTGTCGAGACCCTGAGCAGCTTGCAGGGAGAGCAGCGCGAGGACTGGGGATGGTATCGCCAGGAGGACACCACGCTCCTGGTGTTTGTCGAGCCGCGCTACACCGGCGGGGGAGACCTGCGGCTTGAGACCTTCTGGCCCTATGTGGCCGAGGTCACCCTGTCTGAGCCCCCCACGGTCGCCTACCGCGCGCCCACGCTCGCGATGCTTTTGGCTGGCCCGCTCTTCTTCCTGTTCATCGGACCGCTCCTCAGCCATCTCATGCTGGTGCCCCGGATCCGCAAGCGCTTGATCACCCTGGCCAGCCAGGCGGACTGAGCCTCTCTGCGACGCTGTAGCGCGGCCTCTGCTGACGGGTTTCTGTGCGTGACGTCACGGACTGCGCGGCGTCATCAGGCGTGACGATGGCGAGGTTGCTCATCGTGATTGCGACACGCTGGCGGTCATGGACTGCAGAGAAGATCGCCAGCGCGTTGCGATAGGACGCGGCTGCTGCTTCGAGATCACCGGACTGGTTCAGGGCACTTCCCAGCGTCAGGCTGGCTCGGGCGGTGCCCCATCGGTCTTGCAGGGTCTGCAGCAGGGAGAGGATCTGACGGGCGTCATCGATGGCGCCGCTGAGGTCGCCGCTCACCCGCAGCCCCTCCAGTGTCTCGACGAGCTGCTCGATCTCTGCGGTCGGGGTGAGCCCTGCGCGTGCACAGAACAGGGTGGTTGCAGCCTCTCTCGACAGACCGCTGAGTCTGTTGAGGCTGGTTTGAGACCCACGGCTCAGGGTGTGTCGGGTACTTCCGACGGTCGCCCTGCGTGCGTGCGATGTGAGCGAGAGTCCTGAGCCCGGGCCTTCATGGACGGTTCATGGGCTGTCGCTCAGACTGGCGGCACGTTGAGGCTGATGCGGGCCTCATCGAGTGTCATGCCGAAGATGCTCCATGGATCCCAGCCGCTCGACAGGTCCGTGTTCAGCGCCATCCCCCGACGCACGGCGTGGATCGAAGCGCCAGCATCAAACTGACCGCGCTTCCGCGGAGCAAACGGGGCGTTGAGGTTGCCGAGGTGGAACTGACAGAGGACAAAGAAGATGTAGGTAAATGGATCCTGCTGGCGGTTGCCTGCGCTGAAGCTGGCGGTGAGAATCTCGCCCTTCGGATCGGTGCCGTAGCCGGACAGGAGGTGCATCATGTCGTGGATGATGACTGGCTCGACCTGGCTGCCCTTTTCGCCGGGCAGCGGGAAGCCCACCGTGCGCATGTGGCTGTAGTACATGCGCCCCACGGTGCCTTCTGCATAGTCCGCGAGCGATCGGTAGCGATCCGCCAGTGCAGTGTCTTCGGTGATTCCCAGCTTTGTACCAACAGCACGGGCCAGCCAGCGCAGCCCGCCCGCCTCCCACTTCTCTTTGAGGTGCTCCATCAGCCAGACCCGCCGTGCGACATCGAGCTGGAAACGGATGGTGTGGCCCTCTGCGATCTGCCGGAGGTTGCGCAGCTCGTCCGGCCAGACCCCCAGCGCTGCTGCGTACTGCTCGATGAAGTCCGCATCCTCGCGAGCGCCTTCTTCGTCCAGCAGGCTCATGATGACCATCGCGGTCACGGCCTGATGGCGCAGGTGCGGGTCGGGAACCGCTGCCGCGAAGTCTTCCGGTGAGATGGTCTGGTGGATGTCGACATCATCGTGAACACCGGTCACCTCACGCGCGGCCTCCAGCATCGAGTGCTCGCGATCGGTCAGGGGGCCATCAAAGACTGCGGCGCTGTAGAGCGCATGCAGGATGCTCGGGGCGTCTTCGGCACTTGGAAGCTTCATCGTGTTCTCCAGAACATGGCAGGGTGTGGGGCTGCCTTGGAGCCTACCCGGTCAGCGCATCCAGGATGGTGCTCCAGCCGATCGCACTGGTGTGGAGCGACCCACCGAATTCTGGTCGGACTGCCCCAAACGATCACGCAATCCCTTTCTGTGCGAGCGCCTCGGACTCCCGATGAGTCTCGCGAGGTAAGCCGGGTCGGTGAGCCTGGGGTTGCGGCAAGAAAGAACAGGGTGTCATGCTGTGGGATACCCTGGAGACAGCCCGTGGCCGCCGACCTGCGCGAGCCACCCCGGCAGCGGTGTCACTGGGTTCGCCAAAACATTCTACGCAAGGGGACTCTCTCGCTATGCGAATCACACCGGGCCAGCAGGTCGGTAGCTATGTAGTGGAGAGCCGGCTCGGTGCAGGGGGAACAGCAGAGGTTTGGCGCGTCCGGCACCACCTTCTCGGCCGGGAATACGCTCTCAAGGTGCTGATGCGGAACTCTGCAGAACAGACCCACCGTCTTCTCGCTGAAGGACGGGCACAGGCAAAGCTGCGCCACCCCAACCTCCTGCCGGTCACCGATGTCGTCTCGCTGGAGGGGGCGATAGGGCTGGTGATGCCCCTGGTCGAGGGGCCATCACTCGACCGGTTTCTGCAGGCCTATCGGCCCAATGAGTCCGAAGCGATCACGCTGTTTCGGGCGATCACCGAGGGGGTCGCGCACGCCCACGAGCACGGCCTGATTCACCGTGACTTGAAGCCGGCCAACGTGCTGCTGGAGGAGCGACACGGCCGCTGGGTGCCGAGGGTCTCCGACTTCGGTCTGGTCAAGCACACCGGACAGGTGGGCCTCACCCAGACGGGCATGATGATGGGCACCCTCCACTATGCGGCTCCAGAGCAGATCCTCGACGCCGCCTCGGTCGATCAGCGAGCGGACCTGTTCAGCCTGGGGGTGGTGCTGGTGGAGCTTCTGAGCGGGCAGCGGCCGTTCCAGGGCTTCTCGCTGGGCAGCGTGCTGAAGGCCCACATCACCGGCCCGAATCTCAACGAGGTTCCCGCGAGCTGGCGCCCTCTGTGCGCTTCACTGCTGATGTTCTCTGCTGACGATCGACTCGACAGCTGCGCGGCCCTGCTGGCGGCGCTGGACCAGCTCCTCCCACCAGGCCAGCTGACGCCGCTGGCAGTGGCTGGTCAGGCAGCCGAGGCCCTTCAGTCTCTGATGACTGAAGAGCGGACGATGACCGCTGTCTTGAGCCCAGCCGATCAGCCCTCGCAACAGCTCCACAACCTGAACGCAGAGCTGGATCCGTTTGTCGGACGCACCCGAGCGCTGGCGCAGCTGTCGGATGCCTTCCTGGGCGGTCGGCTGGTCAGCGTCCTTGGGACCGGCGGAACCGGAAAGACCCGGCTGGTGCTTCAATTCGCTCGCCAGAACCTCGACATGTATCCCGGGGGAGTGTGGTTCTGCGATCTGTCGGAGGCCCACACACGCGAAGCGTTCGCCTCAGTCGTGGCCCAGGGACTCCGGCTGACCCTCTCAGAGGGAGAGCCGATGGCGACACTGGAGCACGCCATCGTCGGTCGGGGTCAATGCCTCGTCATCCTCGACAATTTCGAGCAGATTGTCTCCGAGAGTGCGGTGGTGGCCGGCTGGGTGGAGCGGGCTGTGCAGGCCCGGTTCCTGGTGACCAGCCGAATCCGGCTTGGCCTCCCCGATGAGCAGGTCCTCGCACTGTCTCCGCTGAGCGAAGCCGACGCGGTCGCGCTGTTTATCACCCGCGCCCAGGCGAAAGACGCCACGTTTGTGCCAGACAACATCCAAGAGCTGGAGACGCTCGTTGGGCTGCTGGACTGCCTGCCGCTCGCGATCGAGCTGGCCGCGGGTCGGATCCGGATGATGCAACCGTCCCAGCTCATCTACTGGATGAAGCAGCGGTTTCGCCTTCTGTCCGACGAGCGGCCAGGAACATCCAGGCGTCAGGCCACCATGCGCGCGGCCATCGACTGGTCCTGGGAGATGCTGGAAGGCTGGGAGAAGCTGGCGTTTGCACAGTGCAGCGTTTTCGAAGGCGGCTTCACCCTTGCTGCCGCCGAGGCGGTCGTCGACCTCTCAGCGTTTCCGGATGCGCCGTGGCTGCTGGATGTGGTGCAGTCGCTGGTCGACCGGTCGCTCATCCGCCCGATCTTAGATCACCGCCTGCCCCAGCGTCGCTTCGGGATGCTGCTGAGTCTGCAGGAGTATGGGCGAATTAAGCTCCGGGAGCGTGGCGAGGAGGCGGAAGCGATGTACCGACACGCAGTGTACTTCGCCCAATTCGGGAAAGATGACGCCCTGAACGACCCCAGAATGCGCTGCGATGTGTCGCTGTGGCGGGCACGCGCTGCGGAGCTTGACAACCTCTTCTCTGCGGCTGCCAATGTCACCGATCGCGCCCCGGAGCTGCCGGCTCTGGCTGCGCTGGCGGCTGCGGCGTTCTTCCCGCGCCGGCTCTCCAGTGTGGTCGGCCACCGACTCCTGACACGGGCTCTGGCGGGGATTGAAGCGCAACAGGGCACACGGTGGACCAGCCTGCGCGTTCGGCTCATGCGCAGGCTGGGCTGGCTCGAGCACTTCATGGGCAAGGGGGACGCCGCCCGGGACCGACTGGAGGCTGTGGTGGAGCTCGCCCAGACGAGCAATGAGCCGATTATAGAATCCCGGGCCGCGGTCAACCTCGGCGCGGTGTACTTCACCCAGCGCCAGTTTGAGGAGGCAGCAGCATACTTTCGGCGCGGCCTTGCGCTCTCTCGGGCACACAACGATCCGTGGAATGAGCTCATCGCGCTGATGAACTGGGGCGTGATGATGTTCTCACAGGGCAAGCAGGCAGAGGGCCGGGGGATGCTGGAGGATGCGCTGGCCATCGCCCGATCGACTGGAGACCTGCAGAGCAGCGGTCAGGTGCTCAGCAACCTGGGCTCCATGTGGTTCGCGACCGGACAGCGAGAGCAGGCCAAGCGGCACTACACAGAGAGTCTGGAGATCTTCGAGGCGCTTGGACGGAAACGCGAGATGGCAATTATGAACCTCAACCTGGGCAATATCAGTGAGGGCCGGCGCAAATTCGACACCGCTGCCCGGCAATTCGAGAGGGCCGTCATGCTCAACCGGCAGATCGGCAACCGGCAGCGGGAGGTCTACGCCCTGGCTGCCCTGGGACGCCTGAGCAAGGACCAGGGGCACTTCAGCGAAGCCCTCCGCCATTTCGAAGAGACACTGCAGGTCTACCGTCAGATCAGCCACCTCGGAGACCGGGGGGATGTGCTGCAAGAGATGGGGGAGATCCACCTGCTCCAGGGAGACGTCGAGGTGTCCCGTCTGCGGTTCACTCAGGCCATCGCCATCTCCCTCAAAACAAAGGCCAACGAGGACACCATCGTCGGATTGGTTCGGCTGGGTCGGCTGGAGGCCATCACCGGCCAACTCGAAAATGCCGAGGCCCACTACCGCGAGGCGATGATGTACACCGAGAAGAGCTCAAGACCCGATGAGGAAGCCATGGTCCTCGGCTACATCGGGGAGCTGGCCGCGCTCCGGGGGGACCTCAGCACCGCCATGACGCACCTGCACGCTGGTGAGGCCCTCTTCCGAGAGCACGCTCCGACCGCGCGATCGTTCATCATGCTGCTCTGTCAGCTCGGCAACACCGCGCTCCTGGCTGGAGACACCGCGACCGCCCGCGCCAGCCTCGATGAGACTCATCGCATCACCGAGGTGCAGGTCTGCAGCCTGCCGATCGAGCTGACACACTCAGTCGAGGAGCTGCAAGCGCGAGTGGAAACGTCGAACATTCCGGCGGGCGCCCCCGGAGCGGTAGGCACCCGTCACCGGGC
>JBLHNG010000293.1:0-9560 GCA_047621685.1 Myxococcota bacterium
CGCTGGCTGGGGAGGTGGGCCAGCTCGTGGGCTTCGAGGTGGGCGAGGGCGATGACGAGGTAGTCGCTCAGCCGGGCCTTCATTGCCCCGTCGTCGCCCAGCAGCTCGGGCAGCAGCCGCCAGCCGAAGTTGGCGTGTCCGCACTCGTCCGCCCAGATCAACGTGAGCAGCTCGCGAAGCTCACCCTCGGGCATCTCCTCTCGCTCGGCTCCGATCAGCGCAACGGCGACGGTCTCGCTCAGGCAGCAGATCGACAGCAGGTTTCGCAGCGCGCCCTCCAGCGGACTGACCTCGGGGTGCCGGGGAACGGGCTCCGGTGGTGGGACATCAGCCACCGCGCGACCGCCCAGTGCCTCCACCACCGCGCCGCACAGTGTCCCGTGGTGGCGCTCCTCAGCGGCGAATTTCCGGCAGTGAGCGATGTGGTGAGGGGCGACCCCGGCAGCCTCAAGCTGCTCGGCGAGCACCTCGAAGACCTCCGCGCTGCCGTGCTCGTTGATCATGCGCCCCCGCCAGGTGGCGATCGCGGCGTCTCGGAAGCCCTCGCTGCTCGGCAGCCTGGGGCGGTGGGGTTGGGCGAGCGCCCTGAGGTCGAGGCGGTGGGCGGTCATGCCAGGGCTGCCCGACGCACCGCAGCGACCTGACGGGCGGTCCCTTCCCGGGAGAAGCCCTTCGCGGTCGGCGGGCGGGGCGGTCCCCACGGGGTGCAGGCCATCGAGCCCTGCCAGTCCAGCAGCGAGCAGCAGTCCTCTCGCAGCGCCCAGTCATCCATGGCAGAGGTGTCTGTCTCCAGCAGCTCGTCGTAGTTCTCCGCGATGCGCTGGCAGCAGGCCTCAGTGTCGCTGTTGGTGAGGCTGGCGAAGGCGAAGTCGTCAGCGACCGTCTCCTCGCAGGTCTCCAGTGCTGAGGGGCAGTCTTCGGTGTCGGTGTCGGTGTCGGTGTCTGCGGTGTCCACGCGGCTCGTCGTGTCTTCGGTGCAGTCGACCTCATCACAGGCAAAGATCGCGGCGCAGCAGGCGATTCGGGCGGTCGCCAGGAGGGCGCGGGAGAAGGTGTCTGGGCTCATGGTGGGCCTCCTTGTCTGCTCTCAGTCTGGCTTAGAAATTCGATGTTCGTGTCGGGAAGGTTGGTATCTGCACGTTCGGGAAAACCGAATCTGATGCCAGGTTGAGTCGGAATGGGTGAACCGATGCTACTGCAGCGGTAGCTGTCGCAGTGCCTCGCCGAGGGCTTCGAGTCGCCCGGGGTGTAAATGCTCCGCCCGCCAGACCAGCCGAAACCAGTCGCTCCGAGCCGCCCGTCCCAGTAGGGGGCTGATCAGCCGGCCAGCTTCGAGGTCGGGGGCCACAAAGTAGGTCGGCAAGACCGCGATCCCCGCACCGACCAGCGCCCGGGCCCGGATGGCGGCGATGGTGCTCATGTAGCTGTGCCGGGCAAACCGCCAGGACTGCTCTGGTGGCTGGGCGTCCTGCCAGTAGCGGAACAGGGGCAGGTCCCGGGTGGCGTCGATCAGGGTGTGCCGCTCGGCATCCTCCGGCCCGCGAAGTGGTGTCTCTTCCAGCAGCGCTGGGCTGGCGATGAGGCTGTAGGACTCCTCATGCAGCAGGACATACTCCAGGGCGGATCGGGTCAGCCGCATCGAGCCGACCACACCGTCGAGCCGGCCGGACTCCAGGGCGAGGAGCAGGTCCTGAGAGCTGCCGAAGACGAGGTGGATCTCCCGGGCTGGCTCGGTCTCCTTGAGCGTGTCTAGGGCGGGAAGAAGCCAGCTGAGTCCCAGCTCAAAGCGGGTGCCGATCGTCAGGGAATAGGGCGGGATGAACTCGGAGCTGGCGATGCTGTGGCACTGCCGGGCCTCCCGGAGCAGCTGGCGGACGTGGGGGAGGAGCCGCTCACCGGCCGGGGTCAGCATCACGCTTCGTCCGCCACGCTCCAGCAGCCGCACCGAGAGTCCTTCCTCAAGGCGGCGAATGCGCTCGCTGAATGCGGCCGGGGACAGCGCCACGGCGTTGGCGGCAGCGCGGAAGCTGTGGTGAGTTGCTGCTGCCTCGAAGCAGCGCAGCGACTCCAGATCGGGCAGGGGATCAGGGATGCCCGCAGTCTACCTGCCAGTAATGTGTGATGTCCTTCCGGCCTTCGCGCATGGCCTCTACACTGTGCGGCACCTGGAGGGTGTGATGTTTCGTTTTCTGGTCCCGATGACCCTGCTGCTGGCCTGCAAGGGCGACACCGATGACACCGACGACACCGACGACACCGACGACACCGGTGACACCGGTGTGGAAGCCGACACGACCTGTGCCGACCTCGGGCTGCCGGAGATCCCGTTCAGCGACGAGGCCCCGGCAGCCTTCCAGCGCTGGCAGCCCGCCGGTGACTTCTCTGCCCCGCTGCGAGACGGCACCACCTGGACCCTCTCCGAGAGCTGGACCGGCTGCGAGACCTACATCTTCCTGCCGCACTGGTGGCCGATCTCCACCCTGGACGACACCTCGTACTGGTTCTCCGGGGTCGACGAGCTCCTGGAGCGCTCCCCGGCCAACGTGCACTATTTCTTCGCATACGGTGGCTCCTCGGCAGACGAGGCGGAGAGCTACGGCGCCCAGATGCAGACCGACATCGACGAGACCCTCGCCGCGCTCTCCGAGGATGATCGGGCGTGGTGGATGGACCGCCTGCATGTCGTCGATGGTCCGTCTGACACCGTCGAGGGGCTGGTCGGCGACATGTTCGGCCGCGACATCTCCCGGTTCGGCTGGGCCGTTGACCGCGCCCAGCGCATCCGGACCACCGGCTATTTCCCCGCTGTGGAGGCCTACAACACCACCCTCAACAACAACGGGGAGTGGCCGTGGGAGTTCCGGCTCTACTCCGCAGCGGCCGAGGCGGAGTACTTCAACTTCGAGGCCACCCGCCAGGAGGCCCTCGACGCCGTGGATGCCACCGTGGTCGAGATCTTTGGCGGCGACATCATCGAGGAGTACGAGGACGGCACCGTCACCCTCCCCGATGCCACGACCATGGCCGGCTTCGACACCCTGGAGATCGACGTGCTGATGGAGTGTCCAGACAAGGACCTCTACGAGATCAGCAATTGCGGCGCCTGGGACTACCTCGCCTACCTCTGGCTGTATGACGACGACACCAAGAGCTACGTCGAGATGGGTCGGTTCATCACCACCTACCACCGGGAGTCCCGCTGGGTGGTCGACGCCAGCCATGCGCTGGCCTGGCTCAAGGAAGGCGGGGAGCGCTCGGTCCGCTACCAGTGGGCACCGTCCTGGAACACCCAGCCCACCGGGGTGACCGTGCAGCTTCGGCTGTCCAACCAGGGCAAGGGCATGGCGCCCGATGAGATCGTGCCGCTGTTCTCCGGCGGCACCGTCTCGACGACCTACAACGACGACCGCCCCCCGGTCGCGGTCGAGATTCCCGCCGATGCTGCGAAGGTCGAGATCGTCTCGATCGCCACTGGACACGGCGCGGACACCTACACCTGCGCGGAGTTCTGCAACCACTCCCACCACTTCACCATCAGCGAGACCACCTGGGATCAGGCGTTCACCGAGGCGGGCACCGAGTCGGGCTGTGCGGACTCTGTGGGCACCGGCACCGTGCCCAACCAGGCCGGGACGTGGTGGTTTGGCCGGGGCGGCTGGTGTCCGGGGCGCCGGGTGGATCCGTTCGTGGTGGATGTCACCGATCAGGTCACCCTCGGCGGCCCTGCGGAGGTCTCCTACGAGGCAAAGATCAACGGCGGCGCGCTGGTCGACAGCGCGGGCACCTTCGAGATGCGCTCCTGGATGGTCATCTACCGGTGAGGGGACTCACTCTGGCCGGGCGTTGAAGATCTCCCCGCCGTGGCAGTAGTAGCACTCCGAGTCGTATGCCACCGCGTAGTGCGGTGGCTCTCCATCGGAGAAGCCACATCGCTCCTCGGTTCCGTCGCAGTAGTACACCCAGCTTGCGGCCACACCCTCCAGCTTGAGCATCACCGCCCGGCCGACCGGTACGTCGGACTCATCGACCAGCTCCTTGACCGCCATGCTCCCGGTGGTGTGCGGGGTGCCGAGGAAGCCGCCGTTGCCGGCAGCCTGGGAGGCGATGACGGTCTCGTTGAGCCACAGGTGGACCCGGCCATGGGGGCTGACCTCCCAGGTGGACTCTCGTGGGGCCTCGGTCTGGGCGATCCAGGGGGACTCTCGATAGCCCTCATCTTCCAGGAACGCCTCGATGCCCGCCTGGGAGCTGTCGATCGGGCCATCGGTCTGCGGGGGCTCTGTACAGCCGAGGAGCCCTACAAGCCCGGATGACACCACGTATAGCATCGCTCGTCCGCCTTGATCTTCCCACGGCAGGGGTCATCGGCAAAGGTGCCGTCGCTGTAGGAGGCCATGATGCACTCCTGCAGCTCATCGCAGCGCGGACAGACCCGCCGAGTCGTCAGCTCCGCTTGCTTGTAGCAGTCCGACTCGACCTCGCTGCAGGTGTCGTCCTTGCAGGTCGTGAGGCCATCGAGGCAGGTCACCCGGCAGGACTGCCGGGACTCGGCGCACTGTCGGATGCAGGCCGCGTCTCCGTTGCAGTCGGCCTTGCAGTCCGTGCAGCCCGCCGCACAGTTGGTCTGGCAGGTCGTGCAGGGCTCACCGCAGCCGCCCCGACAAGAGTCGCCTTTGTTCCAGCAGCCGAAGCTGTCCTCGGCGCACATCTGGTCGAATTCCATGAATTCGCACTCGATGACCTGACCGCCAGCAGTTTCGTCCTCCACCGTGAACGCCGCTGCGCAGTCCTCGATGAACGCCGCGATCGGGTCGGCGTCTGCAGGGAGCACGGTGGCCGGCTGTGGTGGAAGCCGGGTCGGTGGGGGCGAGGCTGGCGGGGGCGGGGCTGTTGGGGGGGAGACCGTCGGCACATCGACCGGCGCGACCTCCTCTGGGGCATCGCTCCCCAGGCCACCGCAGGCCAGGATGACCGTGAGCAGGATCAGCAGCACCACACGCCTCATCGTCAGCCTCCGACAGGGAGCCACGATACACCGGGCGGATCCTGGGAACCATGTGGTCTGCTGCGTGTCGAGGAGGCACATGATCTGGCTGATCCCACTCGCTGCAGCGGACGACACCCTCCCCGAAGGCTGGCGAAGCGCCCCCCCGGCGGTACAGACCTTCGCGGCACAGACCACGTTCGCCCAGTACAGCTCCTGCTCGCAGTCCTGGTCGCACTACACCGCGAAGACGGCGATGGTGCTCACCCTGAAGGAGGGCGGGACCGCCCGGGGCTGTCGGGAGAAGCGCTCAGACAGCATCGACCCGGACAGCACCTGGCGGACTGAGGACTACCTCGGAATGACCGGCACCTGGAGTCGGGATGGGGACTGGATCAACCTGTCTCTGAACCCGGCCTCCGGGGTCTGTGAGGGAGAAAACCTCCTGTCCCGACCCAACATGGCGGGCTGGAGTCTGCGCTGCACCCAGGCCATCCCGCCCGCCGAGGCGGGCATTCCCGGGCGTCCCCTGGTCTGCCGTTTCACCACACCGGTCTATACCGAGTCCCTGGGCTTTGAGGTCGTCGGGCTGCTGCCGTATCCCGGGGAGTGGATCGTCCTGGGGGATGGCACCGGGCTGTCCATCCACCAGGACGACACCGGCCTCTTCGGGCCGATGACGACCACCATCACCGCACTTCAGGCCCCGCCGGTCATCGGCACCATCACCGGCAGGGTTCCTGCTCCCTGATCGCTGCGCTGAAGGTGAACCACCCGGGTCGCCACCCGCTCGATGAACGCCCGGTCGTGCTCGATGAACACCATCGTCGGATGGTTCTGCATGATCACCGACTCGATCTGCTCCCGACTGAACATGTCGACGTAGTTCAGCGGCTCATCCCACAGCAGCATGTGGGCCGGATCGAGGAAGGAGCGACAGAGGTCGACCTTCTTGCGCTGGCCCATGCTGAACGTCTCCAGCGGACGCTCGAACAGCTCCCCGCGGACCCCGAACGAGCCCATGAGGGTGCGGAACCGGGTCTCGTCGATGCCATGGCGCTGGAGGTGACCCCGCAGCAGCCCGGTCCGCCAGCGAGGAATCTGCCGAGAGACGGAAGTGCTGACGTGGCCGGGCTGGTAGATGACCCCGGTTGCCGGTGGTAATTCGCCGAGTATCAGCCGCAGCAGCGAGGTCTTGCCGCAGCCGTTTTCGCCCACGATGGCGATTCGCTCGCCCCGACGCACGGTGAGGGTGAGGGGAGCAAACAGGGTCGCCTCGCCAGGCTGCACGGTGACGTCTTCGAGCATCACCACCTGATCCGGAGCATCGTCTCGGGTGACGAGCTGGAGCTTCCGGGTCTTCTCGACGTTGCGCAGCAGCGACGTCTTCTCCGCCAGTGCCGCGGTCATGCGGCGCTCGATGTTCAGCGCCCGCTTCATCTGGAGTGCCGCCCTCCGGCCGATGTAGCCGGTGTCGTTGGAGATTCGCTCCCGCTTCTTCGGGTTCTTCTCGTGCTTCTGACCCTCCCGGGAGTCTGACCAGCTCCGGCGCTTCTTCGCCGCCCGCTCCATGGCGCGGACCTGGAGCTTCAGGTTGGTGCTGCGTCGGCGCTCGTGCTCCTCTTCCTGCTGCATCTGACGCTGCCAGTCGATGAGCCCGCAGCGGTGGACCCTCACGTCGGAGCGGTTGATCGAGACGATGTGATCCACACAGCCGGTGAGGAAGCTGCGGTCATGGGAGACCAGCAGGAACCCGGACTTCTGGGTGAGGTACTGCGCGAGCCGCTCGCGTCCGGCGAGGTCGAGGTGGTTGGTGGGCTCGTCGATGAGCGGGAAGGCATCGGGTTTTAAGAACAGGGCGATGATCAGCGCCCGGGTCTGCTCTCCGCCGCTGAGGGTGGCGAAGTCCCGATCAAGTACCGACGCCGACAGCCCGATCAGCGCACACTCCTTTGAGAGTCGGGCGTCGAAGTCGTAGCCGCCGTGGGCCTCGTAGGTGTACAGCAGCTCGCCATAGCGGTCGATGGCGTCTGGGGCGGGGTCTGAGAGCAGGGTGTCGAGCTGTGCTTGCCAGGCGGCGAACGGGGCGACCGCATCGGAGATGATCTGTCGAGTGGGTCTGTGAGGATTGTCCGGCTCGGCTGGGAAGCTGACGATGGGTATCGGCACGGACAGCTGGCCGGCGACCGGGCTGAGCGCACCGGACAGCAGCTTCAGCAGGGTCGTCTTGCCCCGACCGTTGCGGCCGAGCAGTCCGATCCGCCAGCGGGTGTCGAGGGTCAGGTCGAGCTGGTTGAACACCGGGACGTAGGGGTTGTCGTAGTGGAAGGATAGGTTCTTTGCACGAATGGAAGACATGGGCACCTCTGTGGAGAGTGGGTGGCCCTGCGTCTCATCGACGGTGCTGGTGGCGTGGGATCACGCGCGCTGGCGTCCGATCAAAAAAGCCGCAGGGAATGGCCTGCGGCTGAACGGTGGAGAGTCACGTCGAACGTTCAGAAGATCACAGGCGCGGATTTCTGAGTAAGGACGATCATCGCGGGTGAGGTCTCCAAGACCGGTGTTTGCCTGTTTGATCTACGACAGCGCAGTGAGGTCGGCAACCTTAGATTGTCACTGCCTGAAAACCGAGGAGGAGAACCCATGCGACTCATCATCTGCACGACCGCGCCCGGAGAGGGTGCGACGCTGCTGCGAAGCCTGCTGGAGGAGCGGATCGTGGCTGGCGGCAACATCGTCCCGGGCATCCGGTCGCTGTACCGGTGGAAGGGCGAGATCTGCGACGAAGCGGAGGAGCTGCTGGTGATGGAGACCAGCTCGGCGGACCTCGCCGCGAAGATTGCCCGGATCGAGGCGCTGCACAGCTACGCGGTGCCCAAGGTCCTCGCCATCGAGCCGACCGACGGCCCTGCGGCGTACCTGGCGTGGGTGAAGCAGCACAGCGACCCGGTGTAGGGGATTGCGGTGTAAGGCGGAGGCGTCGGCGGCGTTGTCAGGTTGCACCGGGGGCCTCGCGTTTCTATCAACATCCTGCAACCTGTTGTGTTGCCCCCGGTGCACCTCCATGTGGTAGGGCATGAGGCATGTGGATGCTACTCATCGCCGCCTGTGACTCCGAGCCCGAGTCCCCTGACATCGTCTCGCTCTGGGAGCAGGATCAAGCCGCCGCGACGGCCATGATCCTCGGTGCCGCCGACCCGATCACCCAGCTCGCCTACGTCGACGCCATCTCCGAGGCTCACCCCGATCAGCTCGGCAGCCTGTGTCCGTCGCTGCCTGCCGGTGCGGCGGGGGAGCGGTGTCGCACCTTCTCCAACCGCCCCCACCTCTGGGAGATCAAGGACGCTGACAGCAGCCAGAAGGAGGACCACACCGGGATCACCGCGCTGAAGACCGCCGCGTCGTCGGTCGCTCCGGTGGCCGTCCCGGAGTGTGAGGGGCAGACCGAGCAGTGCCGGATCTCCGCAGGCAAGGCCATCGCGCCGACCGCGGACCTCAGCCAGCTCGCCGGGCTGTGCAACGGCATCGACGACCTGAGGTTCCGGCATGAGTGCTTCTTCCAGTCTGCGGAGGTGGCGTTTCACACCGACTACCTCAAGATGCCGCTCGCCCTGGAGCTGTGCCTGAGTGCCGGGGACTACGCCAGTCGGTGTGTCCGAGAGCTGGCCCGGGAGCTGGCCCGCGCGGCTCCGGCAGCGGACAACCCGGCCGGACGCTGGGAGAACATCATCGGTGCGATCGACGCCGGGCACGACTGGCTGGCCGCACAGGATGCCGACGTGGGCGCGCGCATGCGGGACCGGCTGTGGGCGGAGACGGTCTGGGGGGCGTTTGGTCGGGCCGGCAACATCACCGGCGACCTGCTCGATCAGCTCCCCGCGCAGGCTGCTCCACACATCCGCGCCTCGGCGGCGTGGTACCGCATCGAGTCCGGCGGGGCCGGCGAGACCCTGTCGGCCTGGGAGTCCGCGGTGAGGTCCGCGCTGACGCTGCGCAACCAGCAGGGCGCGATGAAGACCAACGTGCAGCCGACCCGACGCCTGGGCGCGACCCGGGAGATCACCGAGCCGTGGGTCCACTTCCTCGGCGACAGCCAGCGCCCGATGAGCGAGGATGCGGCCATCGACCTGCAGCTGGTGCTCCTGGAGATCGCGGCGAGCCGTCGGCAGTGGATGCTGGTTCGGGACGCCCGACGCGACGAGGACCTCTCGGCGCGGGCCGAGGTGCTGCTGAAGACGGTGCGGTCTAAGGGACCTTAAGCACAGTGCGGCACCCTGAGGTGTGCAGGACGATCCTTTGAGCCTGCGTGGGGTGGCCGCTGGGCGGGGATTCGCCATTGGTGTCCGGCTGGGGGTCACAGGGGAGCGGGGACTGGAGGCGAACGAAGTGAGACGCAAGGAGTGCAGCCCCCTTGAGCGCAGCGCCATAATCAGGCCGTAAGGCCGGTGTTGGAGCGGAGTGGCCAGAAAAAGAATGGCGCCGACGATGGCGAACCTCAACCATCCGGGGAGGGAGGACCCTTCGAAATCGAGAGCCACGACGCTGAGAAGACCGAAGGGCGAGCAGGACAGGTCGG
>JBLHNG010000294.1:0-9558 GCA_047621685.1 Myxococcota bacterium
GGTCGCCAATCTCATCGTCCTCGATGGAGATATCAGTGTCGTCCTCTTCAGCAGACACGATGATAGAGAGAACGGAGCTGGAGTCATCCTCGATGGAGATGTCGTCGAGATCGTCGTCGAGGGCCTCAATGGCCAGAGCCTCGATGGAGATCCCCTCTGTCTCGATGGCCCCTTCCAGGGAAGCCTGGTCATCGTCGCTGTCGTCATCATCCGCGGAGATGATCATGTCTTCAGCACCGATCTCGTCCTCGGTGTCGGGCTCTGCTTCGACCTCAACGTCTACGACCCCAGCATCTTCGACCTCTTCGACCTCTACGACCTCTACGACCTCTGCCTCAATCTCAACTTCTGCCTCAACCGCTGGGGCTTCGCCGGGCTCGCCGAGGGGGGAGAGCTTGCGGTCGGTGAGGTAGTTGGAGGTGTCGACCCCGAACTCTTCCAGGTCGGCCAGGCTCAGGCAGCCCTTGACCGAGCTGGGACCGAGCTCGCCGTGGGTCTCGACGACCGTGATCTTTCCGGAGACCCCCGGGGAGAGCTGGACGTTGGGCGCGATGAGGATGTCCGCGCGGATCTGGCCGCCGGAGATGGCGATGTTGGAGAGACCCTGGATCGCGCTGACGGTGATGCTGTTGCCGCTGAGAGCGATGGTGCTGGCCCGGAGCAGCTTCGCGGAGACGCTGCCGGCCGCCAGAAGGTGTCCAGAAGTGGCGATGGCCTCGTCGACCTCCAGGTCTCCGCTGACGGTGAGGTCACCGCCGCTGGCGATGGCCTTGGCGGTGACTGCTGTGAGGCTGATGTTGCCGCCGTCGGTGGAGATGAAGTCGACCTTCGTGGCGCCGCCGATGGTGAGGTCTCCCCCGGAGGAGAGGGTGTCCGCCTCGGTGTCTCCGGTGATCTCGACGGTGCCGCCAGAGCTGATCTCATGAGCGACCGTGCTGCCGTCGATGTGAAGTCCGCCCGCGCCTGCTTCCAGCTGGTCGACCTGAGCATCCCCGTAGATCTCGATGCGGTTGGCGGTGATCCGAGCGGCGGTGACCGCGCCGTGGATTCGCACGCTTCCACCAGCGGACAGCTCCGTGAGGTTCTCCGCGTCGACATGCAACTCGATGTCGCCCTCAGCGGACCGGATCCGCCGGAGGGGCAGACCGAGGGTGCTGTGGAGGATGACGTCTCCAGCATGCTCGATCGAGAGTCCGTCATCGCCCTGCTCAAAGACGAGTCCCGCAGGGATAATAAAAGAGGCAGGCTTGCTCATGATGATCCTCAACCTGGGCGTGGGGTCGCGTCATCCTACAGCCCACAGCACAGACCGGTCAATCGAGCAGCAGAGCACCCGCAGGGCTCACCGATTGAGGTCGACCTGGACCCGGGCGAGGCCGTGGGTCGCCGGAGTGTGGTCTGGACGGATGGACAGCGCCCGGGCATAGGCCACCGAGGCCCGATCAAGCTGTCCGAGTCGCTCCAGCGCTTGACCCAGTGCGGTGTATGCAGCGTAGTGATCCGGCTGGAGGCCGGTCGCGATCTGGAGGGCGCGGATGGCCTCCACCGGACGGTCTCCCTGGAGCGCGGTCTGTCCCAGCGCGGCCCAGGCCAGGGCGCTGCATCGATCCATGGCGAGGGCAGCCATGTACTCCTGGACGCTGTCGTCGAGGCTGCTGCGGGAGCGGGCGATGTCGCCCAGGCTGACCCGGCGGCGGGCTTCCTCCGCGACGACCTCGGAGGTGCCGCAGTCGCTCACCGGGGCGTCGGGGAGTCGAAGCGAGACGGTGATGCTGCCGGTGGGAGAGGGCAGGGGATCGGCGGTGATCTGAGCGGCTGTGGAGCCCGCAGGCAGGACCGCCCGGCTCATCTCCATGGCGCTCAGGGGCTGGTAGTCCGCGCACCGGGTGAGGTGGAAGACCCCGGAGTCCTCGAAGATGCAGGCACCGGGCGGGACGCCGCAGTGCTTCGAGTAGCAGCGCACCGTCTCGGGCGGCGAGGCGAGCCGGATGATCTCACCGTCGGAGGGAGAGTGGCCGAGCACTGCGGTGGCGCCGGGCTCAAAGGACGCACCGCGCTCACAGTCGAGCCACCACAGCCCGTTGACCCGCCAGGCCGCACCCTCTCGGTTGATCTCGCTGCCCTCACCGACCACCCGCAGTCGGGTGGGACAGCCCGCGAGGCCCTCTTCCTGGCAGCACTCAATGCAGCGCTGCACGCCTGCATCAGCAGAGGAAAAGAGCAGCGTCAGGAGGAGAGCAGTCATCAGGAGTCGTCTTACCCTGAAGCTTTCTGATCCGCACCATGGCTCCGATAGACCTCCCGGATCAACCAATCAACATGCTGAGACGGCGTCAGCCAGATCGCCGGAGGCACCCGACGACGCCCAGCAGAGACCTCCGCAGCCAGCGCCTGAGTCAGAGCAGAGACATCGCCAGCCGGGATCCGCCGGGCCTGAGGGGCCAGCTCACCCGCACCACCCTGCTGAGAGACAATGAGCACAAGCCCGGCCGCAGCAGCTTCCCGGACAATCAGCGGACTGTTCTCCGGCCACAGCGACGGCAGGACGAGCACATCGTGATTGGCGAGCAGGGCGGGAATCGCAGCGGCATCCACTGCGGGACGGCGCTGTGCATCGGGGATCGCGGCGAGCTGTGCATCCAGCTGGGCGACGAAGTCGGGCTGGCCATCCATCGGCGGGGCAGGGCCGACGATGGTGAGCCGGGCGGCACCGGGCGGGAGGCGCGAGAACGCCTCGGCGAGCAGGTGCGGCCCCTTTGTGGGAATGACGCTGCTGGCGAACAGAAAGCGGACCGGTCCAGCAGGCGCAGCCGGGGCGGGGGGGACCGCTCGGATCAGCGGCAGCGAAAAGACCCGGGGCGTGGGGAGGCCGAGGGACAGAAACCGCGCGGCGAGGTCTGCAGACGGAGACAGCAGCACATCCACCTTTGAGAGTGCCGCCGAGACGCTCCGCATGCGATCGGTGATGCGCGCAGTGGCATGGGGTGGCGGGGCGAGGGCGGCGACCTGGGAGCGGGCGGCGCGACGAAGGGCTGGCCATCGCCGCAGCAGCCCACCGACCGCACCAGAGAGGGGGTCGAGGCGGAGGTGCTCCGTGAGGCAGACGGCACAGCGGGGCGGGGTCGGTCCAGGGCAGGGGCGCAGGTCCCGATCGATGAGCTGTCCCCGGGCGCAGGGCAGGGCGTAGTCGTGCAGCGTGAGCACCACTCTGACCCCGGCGCGCCGGGCCACCGCGATGAGCCCGATGGACAGCCCGGAGAGGTGGTGGATGTGCACGACATCCGGCGCCCACCGACGCAGCCAGGCGGCGAACAGCCCATCCAGCTCCCGTCTTCGCCAGGTCTCCTCGAACCGGGTCGGCGTCGGTGCCTGGAGTCGGACATGCCCCGCACCTTCGATGATCCCCAGTGGCCCAACACCCGGCACCACAGCGATCACGTCGTGTCCTGCCTCAGCCAGTGCGGCACTGAGGGACGCGACATACAGCCCGGTCCCGCCCATGTCCGATGCCGGCCAGCCGTGCAGCACACTGGCGATTCTCACCGAGGCACCAGGGCGCGATACCGCACCTCCAGGGCATCCAGCATCGCGGCGACGTCTGGCGGGGGGCGGGGAGTGAGCGGCGGCTCGGCCAGCAGCCGGGTGATGCGGTCAGCCAGGGCGTCGACATCACCGACCGGGTACAGCCAGCCGTCCACTCCCTCCTCGACCAGCTCCGGGATGCCGCCGATGTCTGGCGCGATCACCGGGCAGCCAGCGGACCGGGCCTCTCCGATGACCAGCGGCGCGTTCTCCGCCCAGCGCGACCCCATCACCAGCACCCGGGCCTCAGAGAGCGCAGAGGCGACCCCGGCCCGATCGAGCACCGGCCCCACCGGATGCCCCAGCGCCACATCGGGGTCGGAGACCGGGCCATGAATCCGCAGCCCCGGGGTGCCACTCGGGACCGCCTTGCGCCAGGCCTCCACGACCACGTCCGGTCCCTTGTGGGGACTGACCGTGCCGAGAAACAGCAGGTCGCCCCCGCCCAGGCGCACACCGCGCATCGGCGCGATGCCGTGGGGAATCACCGCGACCGCCCCCATGCCCATCGCCTCCGCCCGAGCCGCGAGGTAGCGCGACGGGGCGAGGCGCAGGTCCACGCTGTTCAGCAGCGCGGCGAGGCTGGCGTTTCGGTGTGCGGCGGCCTCAGCAGGCTCGGCGTCCCGGTGCCCCTCCACAGCGATCGGCCTCCGGATCCGGGCGGGAACACGCGACCACAGGCGGTGCAGGCGCTCCGGAGCGAGGATCGGCGCGACGACACCGGCCAGCCGCAGCATCGTGCGCGCCGCGGGGGTGGGCACCGGTCGCCACTGCGCATGACACACCGCACAGCGTGCCGGCTGAGGCCCCGGGCACCGACTCCCGTCCGCCAGCAGCTCCGTGCCGCCCGATGCGCACCACCCCCAGGCGTCGTGCAGGGTGAACACCGTCGGCACTGAGAACCGCAGACCTGCGGAGAGGAACGCGACATGCTGGAGGTGCACCAGATCCGGGCGATGCGCTTTGACCATTGTGGTGACCGCCTGCTCCACCGCGCGGTCGATCTCCCCGTCGGCCAGGGGGCGGGTCGGCACGTTGTTGACCAGCCGGGTGACCGCGACCCCGCCGAGAGCCTCGGTGTGGGTGCTGTACTGCGATCGGCCTGGTGCTCGGGTCGCGGCCAGCACGGCGACCGCGTGTCCCCGCGCCGCCATCCCCTCTGCCACGGTTCGGGTGTGCTGCTCCGTCCCGGCACGCTCCGAGGGAGGGTAGCCGTGGCTGAGGTAGAGGATCCGGAGGGGGCGCGCCATGTCCGCAGGCTACCCCGGGGGGTAGACTCAGCCTCCATGACTGAACCGACAGACCGCGCCGACCTCTGCGTGCTGGTGATCGACGATGAGGAGTCGCTGCGTCACCTCCTGCGGATGATCCTGGAGCGCAGCGGCTACCGGGTCATCGAGGCCGCCGATGGTCGCGATGGAGTGGCACAGCTAGATGCCAACCCCGAGGTCCGGGTTGTGATGTGCGACATCCGCATGCCGAACATGGACGGACTGAGCTTCCTGGAGGTGGTCGCCGAGCGAGACCTCCGCGTGGTGATGATGAGCGCCTATGGCACCACCGACACCGCCATGGAGTGCCTGCGCCGGGGGGCATACGACTACATCACCAAGCCGTTTCGCATCGACGAGATCCGCATCTGCCTGGAGCGCATCATCGAGCGGGAGCAGCTGCTCGACGAGAACCGCACCCTCCGCCAGCAGATCCAGTCCACCCACACCCTCGCGGGCTTCATCGGCCGCTCCCCGGCCGCCGCGAAGGTCATGGCGGTGGTGCGCAAGGTCGCCGCGTACCCGACCACCGTGCTGTTCACCGGGGAGTCGGGCACCGGCAAGGAGCTGATGGCCCACGCCCTGCACACCCTCTCCCCCCGCGCATCGCGTCCGTTCGTGCCGATCAACTGCGCAGCACTGCCAGAGAGCCTGCTGGAGAGCGAGCTGTTCGGACACGAGCGCGGCAGCTTCACCGGCGCCCACCGCTCCCGGGCCGGGCTGTTCGAGCAGGCCGACGGCGGCACCCTGCTGCTCGACGAGATCGGCGACATGCCCCTGCCGCTTCAGACCCGGCTGCTGCGGGTCCTCGAAGACGGGCGGGTGCGGCGCATCGGAGGAGATCGCGACATCTCCGTCGACGTCCGGGTCGTGGCCGCCACCGCCGCGGATCTGGACGCTGCGGTGGCCGATGGACGCTTCCGAAGCGACCTCTTCTACCGCCTCAACGTTGTGCGGGTCCGGCTGCCGCCGCTTCGGGAGCGTCGGGAGGACATCCCCCTGCTCACCGCCTCTCTCATTCACCGGGCCGCCGAGCGCCTCGGCCGGAGGGTGGTCGGCACCACCGAAGAAGCAATGCGTGCCCTGGTCGCCGGGAGCTGGCCAGGCAACGTCCGGCAGCTGGAGAACGCCCTGGAGCATGGGGTCCTGATGGCCCGCAGCGAGCAGATCGCCCTGGCCGACCTCCCCACAATCCCCACCCAGGCCCCTGAGCCCCCCGCCGCCTCAGAGAGCCTCTCGATCAAGCGCCGGACCGCCGAGCTGGAGCGTGGCCTCATCGCCACCGCCCTCAAGCAGACCGGTAACAACCGGACACAGGCCGCGAAGCTCCTGGAGATCAGCTACAAGACCCTGGTCTACAAGATCCGTGACTATGAGATCGAGGGTTAGATGCTCACCTCGCTGATGTTGCTGATCGGCTGCCGCAGCCCGACCGAGGAGGGCCGCTCAGCGCTGGACACCCACGACCTCGCCAGAGCAGAGGGGGCGTTCCGCACCGCGCTTGATCGCGATCCGGAAGACACCGACGCCCTCGACGGGCTGGGCTGGACCTACCTGCTCGCCGGTCAGCGAGAGGCCGCCGCCAGTGCGTTTGACCGCTGCATCGAGCTGGCACCGACCAGCGGAGACTGCCTGCGCGGCAGGGCGAGCGTGGCGACTGCCGACGACAACCTCCCGCTGGCGCGCTCCATGCTGCTCAAGGCTCAGGAGTACGAGCCCGACAACCCTGGCGTCATCGCCAGTCTCGCGCTGCACGACATGCTCGCCGGGCGCATGACGGAGGCCGAGGAGCGCTACCGACTCCTGGTCACCCGGTTCCCTCAGGAGGCCGAGTACCGGCTGGGGCTGGCCCGGGTGCTGATGCGCCTGGATCGGGTCGAGGAGGCGCTGACCCTCATCGAGGAAGCCCTCGTCCTCCCCGACACCCCGGTCCGCTACCAGACGATGCTCTGGGTGCTCCGTGCCCAGGGGCTCATCAGCCGATCCGCTGGCCTGGAGGATGCCGATCGCTGTGCCGAGACCGCCCCCGCGGTGCTCTCCTGGCTCGATGCCGCTGAGGAGTCCCTCGCCCAGGCCGAGACCACTGGCGTGAGCTCCCCGGAGCTGGCCCGGATTCGACGGCTGGTCAAGAAGCGGCGCGGGGTCGTAGAGGAGGTCTGCCCCGCTCAGACCCGGGGTGAGCCAGAATCGACGACCACACCGGGCTCTCCCGCCGCAGAGGGCACGCCTCCGTGACCAGATCCACTGTGACTAGGAAAACTTTTCCCATGTGGGAACTTTTTACCGAAATTCCCCCGCATCTTGATCGATTCAACGCGGTCAATGCCCCGATCAGATCGGGAACACCTCTTGCAAGCCTATAATTAGGACACAGGTCCGTCATGCGCCAAGGCTTCACCCTCATCGAACTCATGGTCGCCCTCGCCGTGCTGATGCTCCTCGCCGCGATCGGGTGGAGTAGCATGACTGACCAACTCCCGCGCTTTCGCATGATCCGCGCAGCCCGCCTCCTGAAGTCCGACATGTCCAACCTCAGAAACCTCGCCGTCCAGAGCAACCGGGAGACCCGCCTTCGGTTTACCGATGCTGGTGGGGACTGCTCGGATCCCGACAGCATGGGCGGGAGCTGGGAGCTGGCCATCGGGGACAGCTCCGCAGGCTCGGACTCCTGGGACCTCCTCCCCGACGACGCCTTCGACGATGGCTCCGACGACGACCAGAGCGAGGCGTACGTCTCCCTGGGAATGGAGGGCAACCACCGCGCAGCGGGGGTCTGCCTCAAGACCTGGGGCACCCTCATCGGGCCGGGCAACGACAACGCCGACTCCGTTGTGTTCAGCCCCCGCGGCTGGGTCACCAACCCCGGCGGTGACTTCTCCAGCAGCGGCTACATCGAATTCACCCTGGCAAACCAGCAAGCCACCCGAGAGGGCATCACCGATGAAGTCTCCGTGGTGATCTTCCGCTCCGGCATGATCCGGCTCGTCTCCGCCCTCGGGACTCAGTATCCGGGCGGCAGTGTCGGCACCGCAACCAGCAGCAGCAAGCAGTAGGTCGTGACTCCTCATACCGCCCCCCCCCTGAAGAACCTCCAGCGTCACCACGACGCGCGCGGCTTCACGCTCATCGAGGTCCTCATTGCCTCGGCCCTCCTCGGGTTCTCGCTCCTGGTGATGTTCGGCTTCCACAGTCAGGCTGTGCGCTCCAACATGCACGCCCGCAAGATGACCGACTGCACCTACCTCTCCCAGCTCCAGATGGAGCGCCTGCTGACCCTGAGCTGGGACGAGTCCACCCGCTCCACCGATCTTGTCGACAGCTACAACGACACCACCGCTGCCGGCAGCAACGCCACCGAGTGGGCCTGGCTGGAGCACCCCAACGACCTCGCAGAGCCCTCCGCGGTCAACTCTGCAAACGACACCACAGACACCCTCGGCGAGCCGGTCTACTACATCACCTGGGATGTCGAGGACATGGACGCCAACGCCACCTGGACCCGCCTCAAGGTGCGCTGCCAGTACCGCGACGAAGCCTTCGGCCGCTGGCTGGGCACCACCGTCTCCTCCTACCGATTCCGGGACTGAGCCATGACAAACCAGTCCATACCTGAGACCTTCATTCGTCGCTCCCTCCGTCGGGGCTTCACATTGATCGAGATGATGGTGGCCATCGCGATCTCATCGTTTGTGGTCGCCGGGCTCTATGGGCTGTTCACCGTCCAGACCAGTCAGTTCATGTTCCAGGACCTCCAGATGGAGATGCACCAGAACCTCCGGTTTGGAACCGATGTGCTCTCCCGGAGCATCCGCATGGCGGGCTTCAACACCAACGGGTTTGTCACCGGGGTGATGGGCTCTGACGGCACCTCCGGCAGCAGCGTCGACGCCAGCACCCTGCCCGCGATCATCGCCTGGGACAACGACGGCGCCAACGGCACCGATGCCATCACCGTCGTCTACGGCGACCCCTCCACCGTCATGGCCACGCACTACAACGTGATGGAGCCCTACACCACCGAGTCGATCACGTTCCAGGCCAACTCCCAGGACAACAACGAGAAGCTCCAGCAGATCACCGCTGGAGATCTCCTGCTGTGCCACGACTTCGCCTCCATGAGCGGCACACAGACCTACCTCTGGGAGGTCTCCTTAGACGCTGACACCACCTCTGGCGTCGTCGAGGTCTACCAGAACGACACCAACTACAGCGACTACATCAACCTGTTTGGCTCCGACACCAACCTCTCGCCGATCATGAACTGCGCGAAGGGGCAGGTGCTCACGTTCTACGTGGACGACTCCGACGACGGCACCGGGCCGGGCACCGAGGATCACCCGGTGCTGATGATGGACATGAACTTCAACTGGCCCAACGACGACGACATCCCGCTGGTCGACAACGTCGAGGATCTCCAGATCGAGTACTGCATGGACGGCGGCACCGGTGTGGACTGCAACACCGATGCCCAGTGGCGCAACGAGTTCACCACCGACCGGGCCGACGAGGTCTGGGGCGTGCGCATCAGCCTGCTCATCCGCTCCTCCCGCGAGGAGAGCCGCGGAATCTATAAGAACTCCCGGGCGAAGTATAGTCTCGGCAACAACACCATCACCTCCACCGACACCGATGGCTACTACCGACAGCCCCTCGTCACCGAAGTCGCCACCCGCAACCTGCGAGCGCTGTGATGCCCACCCCTCCG
>JBLHNG010000295.1:0-9547 GCA_047621685.1 Myxococcota bacterium
AGGCCTGGAACAGACACCAGATCGCCAGCGCCCCGTCCAGCCACATCCACACACTCAGCATCCCCGCCTGTGCCAGCCCCTTGCGATCCCGGGCGTTGCCGAGTCCGGCGACGAACCCATCAAACAGTCCGAGGAATTGGTCCTGGACGGGCTTGGGGGCGATGGAGACGATGAGCGCAAAGATGTGCCGCGCGGCCTGCTCCCGGGTGGCGAGGGCGAAGAAGATCGCCATGCAGCTCAGCGCGAACAGGCCGAACAGCCCGCCATAGAGCTTGAGGTTCTCCACCAGCTCGCGGTTCTCGGCGGTGGCACCGACACCGGCATCCGGGGCGAGCACCACGGCCATGAGGACCAGCACGCTGACCATGCCGAACAGGTCGTAGACCCGCTCCATCACTGCGGTGGCGACCACTGCGACGAGGGGGTGTCCGGTGCGACGACTGGCGACGACGGGCTTGGCGATCTCTCCGGCGCGGAGGGGGAGGAAGGTGTTGACCGCCGCCCCGATGACCTGCGCGGCGAACAGGTCGGTGACCTTTGTGTTCGTGCCCAGCGGCCGGAGGAGGACCTTCCAGCGCATCGCTCGGATGGCGAACTCTCCAAGCAGGATGAGCGCTGCGAGTCCCACCCAGCCCAGCCGAACGTCGGAGAGCACTGCGACCACCTCGCCCCAGTCCACCCCCCAGGCGAACCACAGCGCTGCGACTGCGCTGATCAGGATGGCTACTGCGGCCTGCGCTCTTCCGTTCTTCACGACCAACACCCTACCAGGGGGCAGCATGGCGCGCGGGGTGGTGGTCGGCTAACTTCCCCGGCGTATCGAACCGCCGCCTCCCGAGGAGCCTCCGTGAGCTACACGATTCCAGCGGACGACCGCAAGTATGATGTGTCCGGGCTCGGAAACGCCCTGGTCGACGCCCTGGTCCGGATTGATGACGATCAACTCCTGACCGACATGGGGCTCAACCGAGGCCACATGCATCCGGTGGACCACACTGCCTGGGAGGCCGCCCGAAGCTCTCTGGAGCACCTCAACATTGAGCTGCACTCCGGTGGCTCCTGTGCGAACACCATCTCGGCCCTCGGCCTGATGGGCTCTCGGGCGATCTACTGCGGGCAGGTCGGCGACGACGACCTCGGCGCGCTGTACACCGAGAAGATGCTCGACTCCTGCGGACAGCATGCCCTGCACACCTCCGCAGACAGCGCGACCGGCAAGTGTCTGTCGATCATCAGCGGCATCGATGCGGAGCGCACCATGCTCACCGACCTCGGCGCTGCGGTGCAGATGCCTTCGCTCGGCGCATTCACCGAGGTCATCGCCAGCAGCCGCATCCTCCACCTCACCGGCTATCTCCTCCTCGGCGATCCGATGAAGAGCCGGGCGCTCGAAGCGATGGCTGCTGCAAAGGCTGCCGGAGTTCCGGTCAGCCTGGACGTCGCAGACCCGTTCGTCGTCGAAGCCGTCGGGGACGACATGCGCGAGGCCATCGCGGCTTCCGACATCGTCTTCCTCAACGCCGAAGAGGCCGCCACGCTCTGCGGAACCACCCCGGAGGCCGCCCTCGATCAGCTCGCCGAGCAGGTCGACACCGTCGTGGTCAAGCTCGGCAGCCGCGGCTCCCTGGTCAGCCACTTCGGCAAGCGGTACTCGGCGGGAATCCACCGGGTGGACGCCATCGACACCACGGGTGCCGGTGATGCTTACGCCGCTGGCTTCCTCTATGGTCTGCTCAACGGCTGGGATCCAGGCGCGAGCGCGGACCTCGGCAGCCGAGTCGCGGCTGCAACCGTCTCTCAGATCGGTGCTGTCGTCCGGGATCGCAGCCGCCTGGTCGCAGCCATCGCCGCCAGCCGCGGTCAGTAAGGAGCCAGCATGAACCTCCCTGTCGAAGTCATCGAGGCCGTCAACAAGGGCAAGTGCCTGCTGTTCGTCGGACCGTCTTTCAGCCTTGAAGCGGTCGAGGAGCTGGGGCGGACCTACCCTGACGGCAAGACCCTGGCGAAGACGCTCGGCTGGACGAAGCCCAAGCGCATGGTCGGTGCTCGCAAGACCATCATCGTGCCCTCGCCAGCAAAGGGTGCTGCTCTCGTCGAGGAGAAGCTCGGCCGGGATGCCCTGGTCAGCCAGGTCAAGGGGATGTTGGATGTCTCGGACGTCCCCACGATCCCCGCGCACCGCACCGCGCTCTCCCGCTTCCCGGTGATCTTCACCACCAACTACGATCAGCTCCTGGAGCGCACCGCCATCGAGATGGGTGGAGCAGCCACGGTCGCCTACCGTGGCGAGGAGATCCCGGAGGCCGATCCGGCGAAGCGCGTCATCTACAAGCTGTGGGGCGGCTTCGAGCGCCCGGAAACGCTGGTGCTGACCGAGGAGGATCACAACCGGGTCGAGATAAGCACCCCGATCCGCCGCAAGATGCGCACCCTCATCCGCCGCAACGTGATCTTCTTCGTGGGCTATCGGCCCGATGAAGAGCACTTCGAGCGCCTGTGGACCGATCTGACTGAGTGCTACGGCGGTGAGCTTCCTCGCTGCCACATGGCAGTCGCACAGGGCAAGATCAACGACTACCTCTGGCAGAAGTGGGTCTGGCGTGGGCTGCTGATGTTCACTGCAGACCCGACCGAGTGCATGAACGAGCTGGAGAAGCGGATCGAGACATGAGCACGGCGCCAGCGAGACTGGCCCGCTTCCTGGATCCAGACGGACGTCTCACGCTCGGTCGGGTCCAGGGCGATGTGCTTCAGCCGGTTCGCGGCGATCTGTTCGCGGTGCTCCGTCCGTTCGGCACACCGCTGTCGCTGTCGCAGGTCACCCTGCTTGCGCCGGTCCGCCCCGCGACCATCGTCGTGGTGCATCCCGACGGACGTCTCTGCCTCAAGCCCGCCACCGCAGTGATCGGCCCCGGCGAGCCGGTTCGACTTCTCGGGGGGCTCGCGTCCATCGAGGCGCATGCCTGCACCGCTGCGGTCATCGGGCGCACCCTGGTCCCAGAGACTTCTGAGGTCGCCGCCCATGTCCTCGGTGAGACCATCCTGTGCGATGTGGTCGCGCCGGATCAGGCCATGCTGCTCGGCGGGGGAGGCTACGACACCTTCTGCCCGCTCGGTCCATGGATCCGGCGCGGGATCTCTGCAGCGCTGCTCTCGGCAGTCGCCCGGGTGGCTGGGATCCTCACGCTCTACCCTGGCGATGTGGTCGCGGTGCGGACGGGCGAGGTGACGATTGCGGGGGCTGGTGAGTGCATCAAGATCGCGCATGAAGGGCTCGGGATCCTGGAGAACCCGGTGAAGACTCGGAGTGGTCGATGAGTGAGCTGATCCGGGCCGTGGTGGCGCTGAGCTGGCCGCTCCTTGTGGTCGGGCGGTTGTCGGGACGGCGCGCTGCGGGACTGTCGCTGCTGATCCTGGTCGCCATCGTCCTGGTCAGCGGGTTCGCCCTCGGCGCGCTGACTCCAGCAGACGTCCTCCACCTCCCGGCCTGGACTGGCCTTGGCGGCGGCATGCTCTCGCTGCTGCTGTGGGTCCTGCTCGGCAGCCTGGCGCGTGCAGCAGGTGGTGTGAGCCTCCCGGGACCACCGATCCTCTCCGCCATCGCTGCTGGCGCCCTCATCGGCGAGCTGGGCGCGGCCGGGATGATCGCTGGAATGTCCGACAAGCGCGCGGCGGCTCGTCTGGCCCTCGCGGCTGCGGGCGGGGCGATGATCGGTCGCATCGGGGACCCCGCGCTGCTGCTGCTCATGGATCAGGTCGGCTGGTCTCTCGCCCCCCTCGGTCTGCTCACAGCCCTGGTCGCTCTGCCTGGCGGGGCGCTTCCCCGGCTTGAGGGGCGTCCGCTGGTCACCGGGGCGGCAGCGGTGGTTGCAGTGGCTGCGGTCTTCTCTGGCACCTTCCTTCCCCACGTCCTTGCGGTCGGCTGTGTGCTGATGGCGGCGCTGGCTGGTGGGAAGGTGCGGCAGACGGACCTCAAGCCGGTGGCGTGGTGCCTCGGGCTGACGGTGCTGGTGGTGGTGTCCACGACGAGCGGACTGCCGGAGCTGGCCGCGTGGGGACTGGAGCTGATCCAGGAGATCCTCGGCGCATGGCGGCTGCCGGCGCTGGCCGCGCTCGGTGCCCTGATCGCGGTGCTCTCGGAGGGAATCTCCGGGGCACTGCTGACCACTGCCATCCTCGATCGCGCACTTGACCTCACTGTCGACGGGGTGCCCGCTGCGCTGGCGGCTGGTCTGGCGACTGGTGGACTCGCCCCGCTGGTGGTGGTCGGGGCGGTTCGAGAGGGCCTCCTCCGGTGGGGGGCGCAGGTGCTCCTCGCGATCCTGTGGGCCGGTCTTGTACTCTGAGCCGGACGGTTGCAGCGGGAGATGAGCATGCGTAGTGTCGGACTGGTGGCTGGTCTCTTGATCCTGGTTGGCCTCGTCGCCGCCGCCCCCCCGCCTGAGTTCGGGCGACAGGGAATGGTGGCCGCAGACCATCGACTGGCGAGCGCAGCCGGTGCGCTGATCCTGGAGTCGGGTGGCAACG
Source organism: Myxococcota bacterium (assembly GCA_047621685.1). Lineage (GTDB taxonomy): Bacteria > Myxococcota_A > UBA796 > UBA796 > UBA796 > JAQXDW01. The sequence goes on from JBLHNG010000295.1 coordinate 4,528, forward strand.
CGGTAGACGCCGCGATCGCTGCGGTCCTGGCGAGCGGCGTGGTGCAGCCGGCGGGCAGCGGACTCGGCGGCGGTGGGTTTGCGGTGATTGTGACCCCCGACGGGGAGCAGGCGGTGCTCGACTTCCGCGAGGTTGCTCCGGCTGCGTCCACGCAGACCATGTTCGTCGACGCTGCTGCAGACGACGCCAGTCGCATCGGCGGTCTCGCAGTCGCCGTCCCCGGTGAGCCTGCAGGTCTGATCGCCCTCCACGAGCGCTGGGGCTCCCTGCCGCTGCGCGAGATCGCCCGCCCTGCCATCCAGCTCGCCCGGGGCTTTCCGGTCGGTGCCCACCTTGCCCATGGCCTCGCCCAGCTCGGCGAGGCCGCCCCCGGGCTCTCCGCGCTGCTGTTCGACCAGTCCACGGTGCCCACCCGGGGGGATCGGGTCCGTCGAAGCCGGCTGGGCGGAACCATCTCCGCCTTCGTGAGAAGCCGCGGACGCGATCTCACCCACGGCAGCATCGCCGCCGACATCGCCGCCGCTGCGCAGGACGCCGGCGGGATCCTCACCGTCGCGGACCTCTCCAGCTACACCCCGGTGCAGCGCGAGCCGGTGGTCGGCACCTACCGGGGCTGGACCGTGGTCACCATGCCCCCACCGTCCTCTGGCGGGGTCGTCCTGCTCCAGGTGCTCTCGGTGCTGGAGGGCTACGACCTCACCACCTACGGCCATGGCTCTGCGGACCTCTACCATCTCTACGCCGAGGCCTTCCAGCACGCCTTCGCCGACCGTGCTCGGTACATGGGCGATCCGGATCGCATCACAGTGCCCGTCGAGGCGATGCTTGCCCCGGAGCGCATCGCCGAGATCCAGCGGCAGATCCTCCCAGGCCGAACCTTCGAGAGGGACCACTACGGCACCGCCATCGACATCGGCCGAGACGCCGGCACCCTCCACGTCAGCGTGCTGGACCGAGACGGCATGGCGGTTGCTCTGACCACCACCATCAACACCGGGTTTGGCAGCCGGGTGGTCGCTCCCCGCAGCGGTGTGCTGCTGAACAACGAGATGGATGACTTCGTGGCCCGCCCCGGAGAGCCCAACGCCTACGGGCTCATCGGCTCGGCGGCCAATGCTGTCGCCCCTGGCGCGCGCCCGCTCTCCAGCATGACCCCCACCGTGCTCACCTCTCCCGACGGCACCCGCCGCATCGTGGTCGGCGCCAGCGGTGGCCCGTTCATCATCTCTTCTACTCTCCAGGTCATCGTCGAGATCATCGACTTCGACGCCGACCCCTCTGAGGCCGTCAGCGCCCCCCGGATGCACCACCAGTGGACGCCGGAGAAGCTGTTCATTGATGCCGGAGTCTCACCGGACACGGAGCGTGCGCTGATCGGGCGGGGACACACGGTGCAGCGGATGCCGTTCTTTTCGGCAGTGCAGGTGGTGGTGTCGGAGGCGGACGGAGTGGTTGGGGCGTCGGATCCACGGAAGGGTGGATGGCCAGCGGGGCACTGAGTTTGGTTGGGGGTGGCCGCAGGGCGGGGATTCGCCTGCGGGTGTCCGGCTGGGGGTCACAGGGGGAGCGACCGCAAGGCGGGCACTCCCGGAGAGAAGTCGCTGTAAAGCGGCGAACGGAGAGAGTGCAGCCCCCCTCGAACGCAGCGCCATGAGCCGGCCAGAGGCCGGCGTTGGTGTGGAGTGGCCAGGAAAAGCATGGCTCGGAGGATGGCGAACCTCAGCTCATGGGTGAGAGAGCACCCGCCGTGATCCCATCGCCCCGACGCTGCGAAGCCAGAGGCAAGCAGAACAGGGAGGCAACATCAAAACCCACGATTCGTGAGTCGTTGGAGTGAGGCGTTGATTCCAACGCTGCGACACCCTCCATGCTCCAACGATGCGAGAAGTCTCGACATTGATGTTGCAGACCTGTTCTGCTCGCCCTTCGGTCTTCTCAGCCTCGTGGCTTTCGATCCCGAAGGGTCCTCCCTCACCCATGGGCTGAGAACCGCCATCCTCCGCGCCATTCTTTTTCTGGCCACTGCGCACGTCGCACCCTTCGCTTCGCTCCGGATACTCATTGTGCTCGTTCGAGGGGGCTGCACTCCTTACGCTTCACCGCCTCACGTCGGCTCACTCCAGTCCCCGCTCCCCTGCGACCCCCAGCCTGACACCCGCCAGCGCCTCACACGTCAGCAGCCTCGTCCTACAGCACTCAGGGCGCCGCATGGTTGTTCAGGTCTGCACGGCTTCCCAGTTCTCCTCCTTCTCCTCCTCCCGACTCGCCCGCTCCACCTTCATCCCCATGTGCGTGTCATACCGCACCCCACCTTTCTTCCCCTTCCCCTGCCGCGACCACGCCCCATACGCCGGCCCCGGCGGCACCAACTTCCCATGCCCAATCAGATCCGGCCGTCCCCACGCCTGCAGAGCCTCCCGCACATGCGGCCACTCCTCCTTCTTCCAATAAAACAGCAGCGCCCGCTGACGAGAACGATCCGTGCGCCCCTTGGCCACATAGACCTCCTTCTTCGTATACGGGTCCACCCCAGAGACATACATCGCAGTCGAGATGGTGGCGGGGGTCGGAATAAACATCTGCACCTGACGGGGCCGCAGCTTCCGCGACTGCATGTACAGCGCCAGGGCGATGGTCTCCTCGGGGCCGGTACCGGGGTGGGCACACTGGAAGTAAGGCACCAGGTACTGGTCCTTGCCCGCATCCGCAGAGGCCTTCTTGAACCGGGTCATGAAGTCGTCGAAGTAAGAGATCTCCGGCTTCTTCATGTACGACAGCGAGGCACCGGAGGCGTGCTCTGGTGCGACGGAGAGCTGTCCCTGGACGTGGTGCTGAGCCAGCTCCTCGACGAACTCCTGATCGAGCGCCGCGAGATCGTAGCGGATGCCGGAGTTGACGTAGACCCGCCGGATGCCGGGCAGGTTGCGGACCTTGCGCAGCAGGTTGATGTACGGCTTGTGGTCGGTGCCGTAGTGCTTGCAGCGCACGGGATGCAGGCAAGAGACCCGGCGGCAGACCTTGTTGGCGGCCTCGGAGTTGCAGCGCATGTGGAACATGTTGGCGGTCGGGCCGCCGAGGTCGGAGATGATGCCCTTAAAGCCCGGGCGGTTGCGCATCTCCTTTGCTTCCCGCAAGACGCTGTCTTCGGATCGGCTGACGACGTCCTTGCCCTGGTGAATGGTCAGCGCGCAGAACGAGCAGCCCCCCGAGCAGCCACGGTTGACCGTGATGGAGCCGGCGATCGAGCCGAGGGCCGGGATGGGCTTGCGGTAGCAAGGGTGGGCGACGTGCTGAAACGGCATCTCATGGAGCTGGTCGAGACCGGCGGTGTCCAGGGGCTCGCCAGCGGGACTCTGCACGATCGCCCGTCCGGCGGTGCGCTGGATGAGGGTCTTGCCGCAGTGTGGGTTGCTCTCCCGATACATCAGGACGGTCAGCTTGTTGAATGCGGCCGGATCCTTGCGGGTTTCCTCAAACGACGGCACCTCGATGACATCGTCTCCGGTGGGGAGGACGTCTTTTGCGCCAGCCGCCCAGGCGGTCCCGTGGATGCCACGACAGGCCGAGATCTCCTGACCGTTCGCCAGACGCTCCGCGATCTCGATGATCGCCCGCTCTCCCATGCCGTAGACCAGCAGGTCGGCTTTGGCATCCAGCAAGACGCTGCGTCGGATTCGGTCCTGCCAGAAGTCATAGTGAGCAAACCGGCGCAGGCTGGCCTCGATGCCGCCGAGCACCACAGGCACACCCTTGAAGGCTTGCTTGAGCTTTGCGGTGTACACGATGCTGCCCCGCTCCGGTCGCAGCCCCCGTGCGCCGCCAGGACTGTAGGCGTCGGTTGAGCGGATGCGCCGCGAGGCGGTGTAGAGGTTGACCATGCCGTCCATGTTTCCGGCGGTCACACCGAAAAACAGCCGGGGTCGGCCCAGTGCTGTGAAGGCGTTCACGTCGGTCCAGTCCGGCTGGGCGATGATGCCCACCGAGTAGCCGTGTGCTTCCAGCCACCGCCCGATCGCTGCGACACCCCAGGCGGGATGGTCGACGTAGGCGTCTCCGGTGACCAGGATCACATCCAGCTGCTTGTGGCCGGCTTCTTCACGGGTCATCGGGAGGAATTTACTGTGCTGAGTCATTCCGGGGGCATAACGCAAATCACCCCGCCGAGGCGGGGTGAGGATCGTCCGAGAGGCTCAGCGATCAGCGTCGACGGCGCCGAAGTCCGATGAGCATGGTGGACAGCAGCAGCCCGCCGCCCGCCGGAGTGACCACCATACAGCGGCTTCCAGCACCTCGAATCTTGCGCTCTGGCTCGCAGGCGTCGCCCTCTCCGTCCAGGTCGGTGTCGGCCTGATCGGGGTTGTATGGTACCGGGCAGTTGTCACATGCATCACCGAAGCCGTCGCCGTCGCGGTCAAGCTGGGCGGGGTCGAAGACCTTGGGGCAGGTGTCGCAGGCATCGCCCACCCCGTCTCCATCCTCATCGTCCTGTGCCGGATCATAGGTCGCCGGGCAGAGATCGCAGGCGTCGCCGAAGCTGTCGCCGTCGTTGTCTTCCTGGTCCGGGTCGTAGCCGTTGGGGCACAGGTCGCAGTCGTCACCGAAGCCATCGGCATCTGTGTCGGACTGGTAGGTGTTCTTCTCGATGATGCAGTTGTCGCAGGCGTCACCGACGTCGTCGTTGTCTTCGTCGGCCTGGTCGAGGTTGATGACCTCGTCGCAGTTGTCGCACTCATTGCCCAGCCCGTCCGCATCGGAGTCGAGCTGATCGTTGTTCTTGTCCTCAAGGCAGTTGTCGCACTCGTCGCCGATGTCATCGAGATCGGTGTCGAAGTTTGTCGAGACCACTGCCGGGCAGAGGTCGCAGACATCGCCCAGACCTTCTTCGTCCTGATCAGTCTGGTGCGGGTTGTACGTCAGGTAGCAGTTGTCGCAGTAGTCACCGATGGTGTCTGTGTCGGTGTCGAGCTGCAGCGGATCGTAGATGAGCGGGCAGACATCACAGAGATCGCCAACACCATCG
>JBLHNG010000296.1:0-9545 GCA_047621685.1 Myxococcota bacterium
GCAAGGGGACACCGGAGTGGGCCGTGCTGGAGGGCCGGGGGGCGCCCTCAGCCCACGCCAGATTCTCTGGCGGCCCCGGAGGCAGCAAGCGACCCGAGGCTGACGAGGTCGGCAGTGGCTTTGAGAACGGACGCCGACAGGGAGTGAGAGGCGAAGCCGCTGGAGCGGGCACTCGCAGAGGCGGCTAGAGCCGGCACTCGCACAACGGAGCTGCGACCGCGGAGGGGACCCGTAGCGATCAGAGCCGGGGGCGCCCTCAGCCCAAGGACGGAGACGGGGTTTGCAGTACCGCCGCACTTCAAGGCTTCGCCCATCTCTGCTTTGGATATTGCCGACCAGTCCTGCTCGCCCTTCGCTCTTCTCAGCCAGGGGCGCTCTCAGCCAGGGGCGCTCTCAGCCAGGGGCGCTCTCAGCCAGGGGCGCTCTCAGCCAGGGGCGCTCTCAGCCAGGGGCGCTCTCAGCCTCGTGGCTTTCGATTCCGAAGGTCCTCCCTCACCCATGGGCTGAGTTCCGCCATCCTCCGCGCCCTTCTTTTTCTGGCCACTCCGCTCCAACGCCGGCCTGACAGCCATGCCAGCTCCAGCCGCTTATGTCGCTTCGCTCAAGGGGCTGCACTCTTTGCGTTGAGTGCCCGCATTACGACCGCTTCCCTGTACTACCCGCCTTGCGGCCCCAACCGGACACCCGCAGCTCACCACTATCCGCAGGCCCAGCCTCAATCCTTCAGCCGCGGATCCAGTGCGTCCCTCAGCGCATCGCCCACATAATTCACACTCAACGCCAACAAAAACAGCGCACCACCACTCGCCAGCAGCGGCCACCAGATCCCCCGCATCAGCTCACTCTTCGCGTCCGCGATCATCTGACCCCACGACGGCTCCTTGTCCACCCCGACCCCCAGGAAGGTCAAGATGACCTCGCTCTTGATCGCGGTCACAAAGGTAAGGGAGAAGTTGATAATCACGAGATGGAAGACGTTGGGCAGCACATGCCGGAACAGGATCCGGGTGCGGCTGTAGCCCAGCGACACCGCCGCCTGCACATACTCCAGCTCCCGCACCTTCTTCACCTCTGCCCGAATCAGCCGACACAGCGTCACCCAGGAGGTCAGCCCGATGACCAGGACGATGTTGAACAGTCCCAGGCTGATGTACTCAGCAAACGACTGCTCGACGTACCACGCTGATATTGGCCCCTGCCGGATGAGGAACGCCAGGGCGAGGATGAGCAGCAGGTAGGGGATCGAGGCCAGCGTGGAGTAGAGGTACTGCACCACCTCATCGACCCAGCCGCCCAGAAAGCCAGCGAACAGGCCCAGGGTCATGCCGATGAGCACGCTCAGCCCGGCGCCGAATGTGCCGACCACAAAGGCGACCTTGGTGCCATGGAACACCCGCACCAGCACGCTCTTGCCCGCCGCGGTGGTGCCCAGGAAGTTCTGCCAGTGGGCGGTCGAGGGGACGTTGGAGGACTCTTCAAACCCTTCGATGCCCTGCTCCGCGAGGGTCAGCTCATAGGTGAACGGTGAGCCCTGGACCAGCTCAATGATCTGCGCGGCGATGGCGGTGGAGGCAAAGGCGATGAACACCCCGAGAAACACCACCGCGGCCCGGTTCTTCTTGAACCGCCGCCAGGCTTCCTGACCAGGAGACCGGCCGACCTTTTTTGCCGACCCACCTGCTGCTGCTGCTGGAGACTGGCCCGTCTCTGAGGAAGATGTTGGTGTCTGTGAGGCACTCATTACAGGCGAATCCTCGGATCAAAGACAGCGTAGAGGACATCCGCGAGGATGTTGAACAGCACGTACAGCACCGCCCCAAGCATGGTGAAGGCTTTCACAATCGGTAGGTCTGAGCTGCTGATCGCGGTGTAGAGCGTGCTGCCGAGTCCCGGGATTCCGAAGAAGATCTCCATCAGGAACGACCCGGTGATCAGAAACGGGATGATGATGGTCATCCGGGTGATGATCGGCACCGCGCAGTTTCGCAGCACATGCACAAACAGCACCCGGCCCTCCGAGAGGCCCTTGCTGCGCGCGGTGCGAACGTAGTCCCGACCGATCTCTTCGAGCGCGACGGTGCGGTAGTAGCGCACGTCAGTTCCCACCGACAGGAGGATCCAGATCAGGACCGGCAGGGCGAGGAAGGTGACCGCGCCGAGGCCATACTCAAAGCCCCACACCGGGAACAGCTTCCACTGGTCCGCCAGCAGCCACTGCCCGACGAGGATGTAGACCAGCGAGCTGACCGAGATCCCCGCAATGGCCGCCATGGTGGTCACCCTGTCCAGGACGCTGCCCCGGTAGAACGCCACCAACAGGCTGGCCGCCACGGCAATGATGGAGCCGATGGTGAACGCCGGCAGGGACAGCGAGAGGGTGGGGCCGATCCCGCGCCAGAAGATCTCCCGGACCGGGGTGTTGTCCGACCAGGAGGTGCCAAAGTTCAGGGTGACGATCTGGCGGAGGAAGTCGAGGTACTGCATCCACACCGGGTTGTTCAGCCCAAGCTCAGCGGTCAAGGCGGCGACCTCGGCCTCTGATGGGTTCTTGCCCAGCTTGATCGCGATGGGGTCTCCCCCGGCGACGTTGAACAGCAGCAGGGTGATCAGTGCCACCCCCAACAGCACCGGGATGGCGTATCCGAGGCGCCGGATGATGAACCCGATCACGTCTCTCTCCCTCTGTAGATCGTCAGCCCAATCAGCCCCACCGCGATCAGCCCAAAGGCGATGATCGGGCCGCGGACCGGGGCGTTCCACTGTGCGACCGAGGCCTGACGAGCCTCCAGGTCAATGTCGGCATAGCGCCAGTACTGGTCGTTGACCCCGGTGTAGCTGAAGCCCTGGAGCCAGGGCTGCTGGAGGTTTTGTCGGATGCGGTGTGCCCGGGTGATCCAGGGCACGTTGTCAGACACGATCCGAGACATCTGCTCGTACAGCTCGGTGCGCTCCGGGCCATCCACCATCGTCGAGGACTGTTCGTAGAGCGCATTGAACTCCGGATCATCGAAGTTCGAGGAGTTGACGCCGGGGGCCTTGTTGGGACCGTAGAGCAGCTGGAGGATGTTCTGAGCGTCGGGGTAGTCAAAGCCCCAGGCCAGTCCGGCGACCTGGAAGTTGCCCCCGCGCATCTTCTCGGTCATCTGCGGGAAGGTGTTGACGATGACGTCGACCTCGATGCCGATGCGGCGCATCTCGTCGGTGAACCGGTCGGAGAAGTGCCGGGCGGTGACCGAGGTGCCCGACGACTCAAACCGCAGCCGGAGCGACTTGCCAGTCGCCGGATCGATGCCGCCTGCGTAGCCGGCTTTCACGAGGGCTTCCTTCGCCGCCTCGTACTGCGCGATGCCGTCGTCTGCATGGTAGGGGTGGTAGTCCACAAACCCCGCAACCCCGGGGGGAATGAGGGTGTTGGCGACCACCGCCTGGCCCGCGTAGAGGTTCTCGACGGTCCAGGCGTGGTCAAACGCCAGGGCGATTGCCCGGCGGACATCGACGTTGCTCAGCAGCGGATCGAGGGTGTTCAGGCAGCTGTAGACTGTGCCCAGCTCCGTCCAGGGCTGGAGTCGAACCCCCCGCTCCTTGAGCGTGCCGGACAGATCGCCCTGGGGAACCGCCTCGGCGGTGTTGTCCTTGGGCGGGTTGAGGAAGTCGAGGTAGCCAGACTGGAAGTACAGCCAGCGCGGCTGATCTTCGAGGATGAACCGCATCTCGATGCCGTCGAGCATCGGCAGCTTCTCCCCAGCATCCACCAGCAATCCGGCATCCCGATCCTTCTGCCAGCCGTCCCAGCGCTCGGCGGGGTTGTTGGCCGGATCGGGGAAGGTGATGTCTCGGAAGTTGTCATTCTTCTCGTAGACCACCCGGTAGACCGGGTTGAACTCAGTGACCTTGAACGGGCCGGTGCCGACGGGGTTGTTGCGGAACTCGTCGCCGTAGTACTCCACCGCCTCGTGGGGGTAGACCGAGGTGTAGCTCATCGTCAGGGTCCACAGAAACTGCGGATAGGGCTCGGTGAGCGTGAACTGGAGGGTGTGGTCGTCGAGCACCGTGATGCCCGCCACGTTCTGCTCGATGCCCCACAGGGCGTCCGTGGGGATCTCCTCGCCAGACTCCCGTGCAGTGGTCATCCGCTCGGCCAGCCCGTCCCGCCATTCATTGAGCCCGTCTATCTTCCCATCGAACAGCCACCAGCCTCGGGCGCGGGTGTTGGGATGGGAGAAGCGCTTGAAGGCGTAGAGGAAGTCGTCCGCGGTGACATTGCGGCCCTGCCCATCTTCGAAGCAGGGGTCGTCGGCGAAGAGGACGTCGTCGCGAAGGGTGAAGGTGTAGGTCAGCTTGTCGTCGCTGATCTCCGGCAGATCCGCGGCCAGTGCGGGGATGAGCTGGTAGGGCCGGGCGAACGGGTGGTAGGCCAGAAGACCTTCGTAGACCTGGCTGGCGATGGCACCGGAGCCCTCATCATCGACCTGCGGAGGGTCGAAGCTCTTGGGCAGCAGGCGGAGGCCGACGTGAAGGATCTTGCCCTGCTCGCCGGGATACGGATCCGGATTGCAGGCGAGCAGGCTCAGGAGCAGAGGGAACATTTTGGGAGGATACCGGCTGCGAGCACACGGCGTGAGCTTCAACGCCGCTCACAGGCCCTCTCAGCCAGCGATCGCTGGTCCCAGGTGAACGATCTCTACGATGCGACCTTTTGTAGCGGCGCTGGCATGACGGGCGGCGGTCACGATGTCCACGGCGATGGTGATGTGCTTCTGCGGGCCACTGGCGGTCTCGACAAGCACCGAGAATCCCTGCTGCCCAGAGGAGGATCGCGGAGCTGCGGCTGGTCGGGGTCGAGACACCGGCGCAGTGGAGGGCTCTGCCAGGACGGCGGGGGAGAGCGTTGAACGGTAGGAAGGGATGTTCCAGCGCTGGCGATAGTGGCAGACCGTCGCAATGGAGACCCCTGCCATTGTTGAGATTTCCCGATCCGGAACTGTTCCGACAAGATCATGGAAGGGAGTGAGCTTTGAGGGACGGGGCATCTAAACACCTGGTAAGAGGAGAGTCGTCAATTACCGTAATATCTGATGTTAATGATACTGCAAGCCAAATAAACTTGCACTGCCCCCGCGTGGGGACACCTTGTACGCGAGTCTCTGCTCGGATCGGGCCCCTACTCGGATCGAATCCCTACTCGGAGCCATCTCGGGTTGCAAGTGCGATATTATTCAGCCCGCTCTGGTTGCAGCGTGCGATCACATCCATCACAACCTCGTAGGATGCGGACACGTCACCTCGGAGCACGATGCGTGTCATGGGATTTTCAGCGCGAATCGCGTCGAGCCTTGCGTTCAATTCTGAAATCGGAACCTCATCGTTCTCCACAAAGACGGTGCGATCGGGCAGCACGGAGATCACAACGTCTTCGATCACGATGTCGCTGTCGGCACCGCTGCTCGGGGTCATGACCTGGAGCGCACGCTCCGCGAGAAGCCCCTTTTCATAGGCCCCCTCCTTCTCATCCTCGATGACCGAAGTGGAGACGACCATCAGGATGATCAGCAGGACGAGGAAGACGTCGGTCAGCGGCGTGATGTTGATCTCGGCAAACATCGCGCCATCGTCTTCATCGTTATCAAGGCTACTCCCCGGGGTGGACTGCATGGTCCTCTCCAGTGATGATCAGCTCCAGCAGCTCGTCGATCAGCAGCGCCAGCTCCCGGGAGATCTTCTGACTGATGCTCTGTAGGACGTTGTACAGGATGACCCCCTCCAGGGCGACCGCAATGCCGACTGCGGTGGCGATGAGTGCCTGGGAGATGCCCACGGAGACCACCGCGAAGCCGCCCTGGCCGGTCTCTCCGATGGCCTGAAAGCTCGCCATGACGCCCAGGACGGTCCCGAACAAACCGACGAACGGCATCAGCGCCCCGGCGGTGGCGAGGATCCAGGTCCGTGCTTTCATCGCGCCGCCCAGTCGCTTTTGTTCTCGCAGCATCGCCCGGGTGGGGTCGCCGCGGACCTGGCCCATCGCCCGACTGAGGCCAGCGGAGAAGATGGCCGCAGTGGGACCGGTGAGGCGGGTGGTGGCTTCGTAGGCGTCGGAGAGGAGACCCCGGCGGGCAATCTGTACGATCTTGCTCGCGCCGCGAACCGACAGCCTCACTCGAAGCAGGAAAAAGGCGCGCTCAAATGCGATGGCGACCAGCATCAGCGAGGTCGCCAGCATGAACAGCACCAGGAAGGTCTCGATGCTGGGCTCGCTGATTGCGTTCCGCAGCACGGGAAAGAGGGTCATGACAAAGCTCCGTTCATTCGATCACTTCAGCCGGTACTTCAAGGTGACCTGCTTGCCGTTCTTGCGGGTGACCAGGACGCTGAGGTTCTTCTCTTTGCGCAGCGCGAGGTAGGTGGTGACGGCGTTGGCGACGTTGGAGACTTTTCGGCCGTTCACGGAGTGAACAACATCACCGTTGCGCAGGCCGCCGTGGCGCAGGATGCTGCACCGCGGGAGGTAGATGAGCACCCCGTCGGGCTTGCCGTCGTCGTTGCGGTGGGTGGAGGTCGAGGCCTGCCGGTCCAGCTCTCGGAGGTGAGAGGCGTAGTAGTCGACCAGATCGCGATCCACCCGCCACTGCATCGAGCTGATCTTGGTGACGCCGTCGATCGGGTCGCAGCTGTTGCTTGGTCCAGGCGCCGGTGTGCCCTCCACGCCGCTGTTGGTCTCGTTCCCCGGGGTGGTGCCCTCGCCGCGTGTGGGGCGAGTGGAGGTCTGACCGGAGGTGGACTGGGCGGGCTGAGAGGTGCTGGCCTGGGTGGGTGCTGTGGTGGTCTGCGGTGGAGGCTTGGTCGGTGCGGTCGGTGCGGCGATGGGCTCGACATACATCGAGATGTTGACCGGCGCGGGCGGGGTGAGGGTTGGCTCCGGCGGCGCGCCACCATCTCCGACCAGGCCATCCCCGATTTTTTGCCCCTCCGGCCCTTCCTCTCCAGCAGTGATCGGCGGCTCAGTGAGCGACCATGCGAAGTAGGGCGCGGCCACTGCGCCATGCACCAGGGTGCTCAGCAGCAGACTAAGCAGCACAATCGCCGCCTTGCGGGCGGGACTCTGGGATTCTGGGGACTGGTGGTTGGAGGGCAGGGTGATCAGCTCCGGTGGGGGCGGGGGTAGTTTATCCCGGGCTCACCAAACTGCGCTTACCTCAACCGAACGTACCCCGCGCGGAGAGCTGAAATCCACCTCATCGCCCTCCTCGCAGCCCATCAGCGCGGCGCCGAGGGGAGCCCCTGGACTGAGCAGGGTGACTGTGATGCCATCAAAGGTGACCTTGCGGCCTCCTCGGGGGACCAGCAGGCACAGCCACTCGTCGTCCTCCTCCGTCAGCTGCACCAGAGCGCCGACAGCGAGGGGGGTGTTCTCGGTGAAGTCCTGGGGCTTCCAGGCTTCAAAGAAACCGCAGAGCTGTCGGAGCACGGAGAGGCGATCAGCCAGGGCACCGGCGAGGTATGAGGCCTCCAGGCTGCGGGTGTCGTACTGGTTCTCCGGGCGGGATTCCTCGCCGGTGGCTTCATCGAGGGCGGCAGCGACGGTCTGCTTGTGGGCAGCGAGCTCTACGGCGAGGGCTTGTCGGATCGCGGTGAGTACAGTGGCCTTGTTCATGATGTCTCCGGTCGCTTTACTGGTGACAGACGCACCTCGGTCTCGCCAGCTTCCAGGCGCTCCAGCGCCACCTCTGCTCGGATCCGGGCCTCGCCCTCCTCCCAGGTGCCAAGCTCGATCTGCTGGAGGACGTGGGGGTCGATGCCAGCGCACTCAGCCAGCGCTCGTCGGGACAGGCTCAAGGCACGTCGGCGGTCTCGGATGCTCATCGGGACAGTGTACCCTTCGTGGGTCCCTCCATGCGATGAACGAACACTGTCGCTGGCCCCCAGGAGAAGTCGAGCACGTCCATGGCGACCGGGACAAGGCCGGGAGCCTCTGGGGGATGGGTGAGGCTGACGAGGCGCGCGCCGGGGCGCAGCTCCTGACACTTGTCGTGGAACCGGGCCAGTCCGGCGTCGGTGAAGGTGGTGGGGGTGATGTAGAGCAGGGAGTGCTCCGACCAGGACTGCGCGAAGAGGTCGCCCTGGAGGAAGCGGCAGGACAGGCCTTGTCGGTCGGAGATGCGGCGGGCGTTTTCGACGAAGGTGGGGATCTGCTCGACGCCGGTGGTCTCCATACCGATCAGGCGGGCGGCGAACATGCAGAATCGACCGGTGCCCGAGCCAAGCTCCAGGAAGGTGTCGTCTGCAGAGGCGTCGGTGAGGTCGAGGATGCGGCGCATCGCGGCCAGCGGGGTCTCGCCGTAGGTGAAGCCCACGCCCTCTCCGCGAATCGCCCGCGGACGCTGCCGCAGGGAGATCTTGAACGCCTGGCCGAGTCCGTAATGCCAGGCCAGGGCGAGGTCGGTGCGCCAGAGTCCCAGCCGGAAGTAGTCGGTAGTCAATGTCTTGACATCGCTGGAAGAAAGGTGACGGTAGGATATCCGACATCTATGGAGGATCTCATGCGCACCATTCTTCTCACCCTGGCGCTGATCGGCTGCTCCCCGAGCGGCTCAGTGGCTGTCGAGGGTACGCCTGCCGACACCACGGACACGACCGACACGACGGACACCACGGACACGACGGACACCACCGACACCACCGACACCACGGACACCGAGGAAAAGGAGAAGCCTGATCCGTTCGAGGCCTACGCTGGTGACTACGAAGGGAACATGGAGATGATCCTGGAGAGCGAGTGGTTCGACTACGAGCTGGAGGACTGCGAGGCGCTCATTGAGGTCGACGACGACGGCGAGCTGACTGGCGAGGCGACCTGTGTGCTGAGCGGCGGCGGTGGCTGGGGGGGCGCGAATGCCTGGGGCGGCGGCGGCGGCTGGGGCGGCGGTGGCGACGAGGAGGTCCCGATGTTCATCGAGGGTCAGGTCGACGAGGACGGCGAGGTCACCGGTGAGATCGAGGTCGAGCTGGACTGGGGCGGTCTGGAGGTCGAGCCGATGGAGCTGATCGGCGAGACCGACGGCGAGGAGATGACCCTGGAGTTCGAGGGCGAGGTGGTCACCGATTGGCTGACTGCTGAGGTCTTCGGCGGCGGCGAGCTGAGTCGCTAGTACTGCTCGGCAGCCCCCGCTGACTCTTCGTGTCAGCCCATGACGTACCACTCGGCAGAAGACTTCTGACGAGTGGTGCTAGCCAGCGAACTAACGAAGCCGTTCAAATTCCTCTTCGGAGGAACACTTCTCACGGAGCCGGGCCAACCATGCCCGGTTCTTGTGCTTGAACATCAGCGGTCGGCCCGGCGAGACATAGCGATCTCCCTTGGCGACGATGCCCTCCAGCGGCATGTCCGGCAGGGTGCCGTCCTCGATCTGCGCCCGGATCGCCGGAGTGAGCGGTCCGTGGTGGAGCAGCTCGGCGTGGGGGAGGTGGCCGAAGGTTGCCAGGAAGGTGCTCGGCAGCAGGAGCCCCTTTCGGTGCACCGCGACGTCGAGGAGGGTGAGGGCGTGGGGCTC
>JBLHNG010000297.1:0-9542 GCA_047621685.1 Myxococcota bacterium
CTGCGACACCCTCAATGTCACGCTGCCGGATGGTCCGAGCTGGGGCGCGCTGACCCAGGCGCTGCTCGACGCGGAGCCGACCGTCTTCTTCGTTGACGACACCCACCGACTCCTCCTCCGGGCGGTCGGCGGGTTCTCTGCGCTCCGTCGGCTCATCAACCTCATGCACTCCACCTCCGGCCGGCACTTCTGGATCGCTGCATTCCATCGTCAGACCTGGTCTTTCCTGGAAGGCAGTGCGGTTCCAGTCAGCATCGACCTGTTCCGCTCCCGGTTCGACATCAAGGCGCTGACCCCCGCCCAGCTCGCCGACTGGCTGCGCACCAACACCCGCGCCGCTGGCTTCGACTTCGACTTCGACAACCTCATCGCCGGGGCGGTGCTGGGCGCGGATCCGACACGCTCTCTGGATCGGGTGAAGACCGCGTTCTGGCGGCGACTGGCCGACACCAGCGAGGGCAACCCCAAGATCGCGCTCCGCTACTGGCTGGAGAGCCTCCACCACCCCACCCACCCCGAGCTGGAGATCGCCCAGGCTCCCGACCACGCTGGGCTCATTCCCCTCGACGTCGCCCTCTACAACCCGCCGTTTCCCGAGGTCATCGACGGACTCTCCGACACCGGGCTGTTCATACTTGCCGCCATTGTCATCCACGACGGACTCTCCGTGAACGACCTCGCCGAGACGCTGAACACCTCGACCGGGCTCATCCGAGCGACCACCCGATCCCTTCAGACCCTCGATGCCCTCGTCCTCAACAACGACGAGTACCGCATCTCACCGTCCTGGCTGCCCGCGATCACCCGCACCCTGCGTCAGCGCCACTTTCTCCACAGTCGAGGGTAATCAATGGACATCGTCTCCGCCCTCGGAGTTGACTCCGAGCTGGTCCAGTTCATCAAGCTCGACGGGGTGTTCACTGCACTGGTGATCATCGCAGTGGCCTGGGGGCTCATCCGGCTGATCAGTCGCTCCCTGGACACCCTGGGCGACCGCATCACCGAGCGCAGGCTGCTGCTCAAGCAGGTCTCACTGACCGCGCGCTTCGGGCTGCTCCTCGGTGCGGGGCTGCTCGCGGCCAGCAGCGTCTTCGACTTCTCCGGTCAGGCGCTCTACGGGGTGGCCGGGCTGGTCTTCCTGGGGCTCGGCTATGCGTTCAAGGATGTGCTGTCCTCAGTGACCGCCGGTGTGATCCTCCTCTTCGATCGTCCGTTCCAGGTCGGTGACCGCATCGCTTTTGGGGGGCATTATGGGGAGGTGAAGGAGATCGGCATCCGCAAGGTCCAGCTCGTGGACCTCGACGACAACGTCGTCTCCATCCCCAACAGTCGCTTCCTCTCCGACATCGTCTCCTCCGCCAACTTCGGCGCGCTCCACCAGATGTGCGTCTACTCGTTCTACATCGGCTGCAACGAGGACTTCGAGCTGGCCCGCAAGCTGATCTCGGAGGCCACGGTCGCCAGCCGGTATGTCTTCCTCGACCTACCAGTGGCAGTCTACTTCTCGGAGGGCGCGGTGCCGGGTGGGGCCGAGCGGTTCGCCTTGAAGCTGACCGTGAAGGCCTACGTCTTCGACGGTCGCTACGAGAGTGCGTTTGGGACCGACATCCACGAGCGGGTCAAGCGGGCCTTCCGGGCCGCCAACATCCGGACCGCCGGGGAGATCGAGTGGGGACCGCATGTGCCGAGCGCGGGCAAATCAGAGCGGAGAAAAGCCCGGATCGAGTGACCATGGACCGGGCAGGGAGGGCTGTGCGGTCAGGGTGTGCAGCTCGTTGAGGTATCGCTGGCGAGGCAGCTCGGTGCCGCCGAATCGGGCGAGGTGATCGGTGCGGACCTGTGCATCGACCAGGCTGATCCCCCAAGCGGCCATCTGACGGACCAGCCAGACAAACGCAACCTTCGAGGCATCGCTTCGTTGGGCGAACATGCTCTCTCCGGAGAACAGTCCGCCGATGGACACCCCATACAGCCCACCAACCAGCTCGCCTTCAAACCACGCCTCCGCAGAGTGGGCGTGGCCCTGACGGTGCAGCTCGATGTAGGCGGCCTCCATGTCCGGCGTGATCCAGGTGCCGCGCTGCCCGGGTCGGTAGGCGTCCTTGCAGCCGCGGATGACCTCCGCAAATGCGGTGTCCAGGCGAATCTCATAGTCGCCGCGGCGGATGATCTTCTTGAGACTGCGGCCGACCTTCAGCTCTGAGGGTCGCAGCACAAACCGGGGGCTTGGGGAGAACCACAGGATCGGCTGGCCGGCGTTGTACCAGGGAAAGATTCCGCTGGAATACGCCATCATCAGCCGCGCGGGGTGCAGATCTCCGCCCACCCCCAGCAGCCCGTCGGACTCAGCCAGAGAGGGATGGGGGAAGAAGTGCTCGTCTGGAATTCGAAAGACGGGCATCAGGGATGACTATTCCAGATCGCGGACCAACCGGAAGCCGAGGTCTGCGGTACGGGCAGCGGGCGAGACGATGTGCAGCGCCTTGGCCCAGGCCGCCATCGAGGGCTGCTCCCAGGAGCCGGGGTGGATCACCCGACGATCGCCGACCACATCCACGGTCCACTCTCCGACGTTGCCGGCGAGGTCATTGACGCCCTCGGGGGTGCGGTCGCTGGGGAACACACCAACGGCGACGGGCTTCCCGAGGACTTCCTCGCGGGTGTTGGCGTTGGCCTGACCGAACGGCGCACCCCAGGGGTAGGGGCGCTTGCCGGCACCGCGGGTGATGCGGACCCGCTCATCGAACTCGATGAGGCGAGCGCTGTGTGCGCTGGCATACGCCATCGCCTCGTACCAGCTCACCCCGACCACCGGCTGGTTGGGGATGACGAGCGAGCGGGACTCTGCTGCGGAGGCGAGCTGCGTCCAGGTCGGACGGGCGCTGTCGCGCCAGGTGAGGCCCTCCTCAGTCCAGTTCGCATCGCTGCTGTAGGCCTCAGAGTCGAGGAACGCCAGCCACTCGGTCGTGGTGACCATGTTGCGGGAGACCTGGAGCTGGTGGTCATCCCCGAGGTCCACCGTGACCCAGTATGCTGCGTCATCCGGGCTGCAGAGCCGGGGATCACCCAGCTGACCGAGCGCCTCACCGAGCGCCATGCGCTGCTGCGGGGTGAAGTCGGCCTCATCAATGAGGGCCACCAGCTGAGGGGCAACCGATGCGTCCCCGCGGTCAGCGGCGTCGAGGAGTGCCTCCAGGCGGCTGGTCGGCGACAGAGACTGCGAGTCGTTCATGGTGAACCTCCACAGCGCCGGTAACCTGTGTGGAGAAGATCAGTCCAGCGGACCGACGACTCCCGACCATTGACAGTGGTCAATCAAGCCCAGCAGGGGTGGGTGGGCCGGTCAATCAAGAAGCGCGAGCAGCTCGTCTCGGGTCAGGGAGGCGGCGCGATCGGCACCCCCCACCGCAGCCTGGGCCAGGGCGCGCTTTCGGTCCTGGAGCAACAGGATGCGCTCCTCGACGGTGCCCTCTGCCACGAGCCGGTAGACGATGACCGGGCGGTCCTGACCGATGCGGTGGGCACGGTCGGCAGCCTGATCCTCGACCGCCGGGTTCCACCAGGGATCCACCAGGAAGACGTGATCGGCAGCGGTGAGGTTCAGCCCGGTTCCGCCCGCCTTGAGCGAGATGAGGAACACCGGGGGCCCGTCGTCGGACTGGAAGGCATCGACCACGGCCTTGCGGTCCCGGGTGGTGCCATCGAGGCGGACGAAATTGATGTTGTGCTTCTTGAGGTGCGGCTCAATGAGGTTGAGCATCGCGGTCCACTGCGAGAAGACCAGCGACTTGTGCCCTCCGGCGATGATCTCGTTGAGCGTCTCCATCAGCAGATCGATCTTCGAGGAGGTCGGCGCGGTGTGGTTGGGCAGCAGGCCGGTGTGGCAGGAGGCCTGACGCAGCCGGAGGAGGGCCTCAAGGGCAGCCATGACGTTGTTGCCGCCGAGCTGCTTGACCAGCTTCTCCTGGGCGGCGACCCGCACAGTGTCGTACGCCCGGCGCTCCTCGGTGGTGAGGGTGCAGCGGAGGGTGACGTCGGTGCGTGGGGGCAGCTCAGGGGCCACCTCGGACTTCAGACGACGCAGCACAAACGGGCCAATGCGCTCCCGCAGCCGGGCGGCCACTCCGGGCTCTCCAGCGGCGATGGGCCGGGCGTAGCGCTCCTGGAAGTCCCGCCGACCCGACAGCAGGCCGGGGTTGAGGAAGTGGAACTGGCTCCACAGCTCCTCCAGCCGGTTCTCCACGGGCGTACCGGTGAGGGTCATCCGGAAGTCGCCCTTGAGCTTGAAGGCGGCCTGAGCAACCTGGCTGGTCGGGTTCTTGATGGCCTGGGCCTCGTCGAGGACGATGGTGTCCCAGGTCGTCTCAGTGAGCAGGTTGATGTCCAGCCGCAGCAGGGCGTAGCTGGTGAGGATGATGTCGGCGGTGGTGTCGAGCCTGCGGCGGGTGCCGTGGTAGAGGCAGACCGTCAGCGACGGGCGGAACTTCTCGGTCTCGCTGACCCAGTTGTGCAGCACCGAGGTGGGGGCGACGACCAGGGTGCGGCCAGTCAGTGCGCAGAGGGCCTGGAGGGTCTTTCCGAGGCCCATGTCGTCGGCCAGGATGCCGCCCATGCCTGCGGTACGCAGGAAGCACAGCCAGTCCACACCCCTGAGCTGGTAAGTACGCAGGGTGGCGGTGAGATCGTCGGGAAGCTCAGCAACCTCGATGCCCTCGAACCCGTCGGCCAGGGCACGGAGTCCATCGAGACCCGGCGGTGGCGGCTGGTTGAGGTCCTCGCAGAGCCGAGCGAGGTCGAACAGGGCGTGACGGGGGACCTTGCCCGATGGGGTCTGAGCCGCGAGCAGGTCGAAGACCCGGTGACCGTACTGGGCCAGCCAGTCCTCCGGCAGCGGTGACCAGCCTCCGCCGACCCTCGGGACCAGAGACTCGCCGTCCATCCACGCCCGCAGCAGCCGGTCGCCGTCCACGCCGTCCCAGTCCACCTCGACCCGATCCCCGCGCACTTCGAGGGTGGGGGCGATGGCTTCGGTGCGCTGGAAGTCCTTCCAGGCAGATCCGGAGATGGCGGCGGAGTGCGTCTTCATCCGGTCGACGAACCGGACCGCGCTCTCCCCCTTGAACCGGGCTTCGAGGCCAGCGGCGAGGTTGAGGTCGTCGGCCATGCGCCGGGCGATGCGGTCCTCGGAGCGCTTGCTGCGGATCGGGACCACCCCGCCCCTCAGCACCAGCCGGCCGCGCTCGATGTGAGCGGTCGGGGGATCGCCGTAGACGATGAGCGGCATGACGATCAAGGTCTCGCCGGAGCGGGTGGTCTCCAGCAGCATGCGTGGCGGGGTGGCGTCGATGGCCGGCAGCCGCTCGCTCTTGTAGTCGATGGGGATGAGGCGGGAGAGGTTGGGGATGGTCTCGGCGACCAGCTTTCCGACCTCGGTGGGCTCGTAGTAGACCCCACGGGACAGCAGGCGGTACTGCTCTTGAGACAGCCCGCCGCGGCTCACCGGCCTCAGCGTCGTGCCACAGCGCACCATGCCGCTGCCAAAGACCTCTTCGATGCTGGAGTCCCGCACGATGCGGACCCGGAAGCCCTCACCCTCGGTCTCCACCCGCCCACGGGGGACCACCGGATCGTCGCTGGTCATCACCTTTCGGCCCTCGACCTGGACATCCTGACAGTCCGACAGCGCGCCGAGCAGGCGGCTGCTCAGCTCTCGGGGGACCACCCGGTCGAACCGGTGACTGACCACCTTCTCCACCGCGAGATCGGCGTCTCGAAACGAGATCTGGCCGCCGTTGTGCTGGCCGGAGAGGGTGCCCCGAAGCGGTGCCTCGCTGCCATTTTTGACGCTCACCCGACGCAGCAGCAGCCCCCGGGCGTGGTGCTCGAACCGGTAGCCGGGCCGGGCCATGCGCGACGCGGTGCCTGACAGCCCCCGACCGGTCAGCCTCGCCTGGCTCCAGGCGATGACGCCAGCGGCGACATGCAGGCAGGTGTCCTTGGCGATGGGGCAGTCACAGGACCACTCCTCATCGTCGGCCCAGAGGTGCACCGTGAACGGCGGCGAGCTGGCGTGCATCTGCACCCGAAGGATGACCTCGTCGTCCTCGCCAGGATCCCCGGCGGCAATCCGCCCGGCACGGGCGATCTTGACCCCACGGGACCAGACCGTGGCAGAGCAGTCTTTTCGGATGGCATCGAGAATGGACATTGAACCCACCCGGTAACCCAGCCGACGCCCCAGGTCAGCATCCACACGCTCCCTTCACACGACATCTAAAGACGCAAGACGCAGACCGCCAATCCAAGGCCATGAATGCCGAAGCCTCAGCCCCCACCAACTGCGCGGATGATCTCAACATGATCTCCCGGGGCGATGATCCGCTCGGCATGCTGCCCCCGGGGGACCACATACAGGTTGATCGCCACCGCCACGCCGTCGATGTTCAGGCCCAGCTCTGCGAGCAGTGCGCCGACCGTCGTTCCCACCGCAAGCTCGCGATCCTCACCGTTGACTCGAGCCTGCATCAGATACCCTCGAACAGTTTGGGGTTGTTGGCAAAGGTCATCGCCTGCTGCCGGGAGATCTGCCGACGGCGCACCGCCTCCCGCAGTCCCATCTCCATCGTCTGCATGCCTGAGCCCTTTCCGGTCTCCATCGAGCTTGCGATCTGGTGGAGCTTGTTCTCGCGGATGAGGTTCCGGATCGCCCGGTTGACGATCATGATCTCGTGGATCGCCACCCGCCCCTTGCCGTCCAACCGGCGGAGGAGCCCCTGGGTGATGACCGCCATCAGAGAGGTGGACAGCATCGTGCGGACCTGAGCCTGCTGCTCGTGGGGGTAGGAGTCGATGATCCGGTCGATGGTCTCGGGGCAGGAGTTGGTGTGGAGGGTGCCGAAGACGAGGTGGCCGGTCTCGGCAGCGGACATCGCCAGGGAGATGGTCTCCAGGTCCCGCAGCTCGCCGACCAGGATGATGTCTGGATCTTCTCGCAGCGCGCTGCGCAGGGCGTTGTTGAAGCTGCGGGTGTGGGCACCGACCTCGCGCTGGTTGATGAGGCACCGGTGCGGCTCGTGGACGAACTCGAGGGGATCCTCGATGGTGATGATGTGGTCATCGCGGGTCTTGTTGATGTGGTCGATCATCGCGGCGAGGGTGGTGGACTTTCCCGAGCCGGTCGGGCCGGTCACCAGGACGAGGCCCTTGTGGATGTCGGCGATCTTGCGAAAGATGTTGGGCGCCTTGATGTCTTCGAGCGTCAGCACCGTGGTGGGGATCTGCCGAAGCACCATGCCGACCCCCTTGCGCTGGTTGAACACGTTGACCCGGAACCGGGCGAGGCCCTTGAGTCCAAACGAGAAGTCCAGCTCCATCTCGTTCTCGAAGATGACCTTCTGCTTCTCGTTCATCACCGAGTACGCCAGCCGTCGGGCGAACTCCGGGGTCAGTCGCTCCAGGTCATCCAGCCGCTGGATGGCGCCGTCGATCCGAAACGCCGGGATCTCACCGGCACCAAGGTGGATGTCCGAGGCGCCATTCTCCACCGCGCGGTTGAGGAGGTCGTGGATTCGAATCGCCATCAGGGCTCCGGATTCAGGGAGGGACCAGGATACCAAGTGGAGCACCGGTCAGGTCACCAACTCCTGATGGCAACCCCGGAGATGGCGGCTATCCTGCGTACACCCCTGGAGTCCCCATGCGTCTGCTCTCCGCGCTCCTCCTGACCGCCTGCTCGCTTGAGACCGGGCTGTCTGAGGAGACCCCCGACGCACTCCCCGGTGACTCCGGACTCGACACCCCACCCGACACCCAGGCTCCCGGACCTGAGTCCTGCACGGTCACCCTGGCGACAGCCCGCAAGATCGAGCCCGCGAAGGTGTGCGAGGCGCCGTCGGTGCTGATCGTCGAGCCCTGGAACGTGGAGATGGAGTGGCAGTGGGGCGGAGTCGCAGAGGATGAAGAGGTCCGCCACGTCATCGCGATGCCTGCCATCGGCAACCTCACCGACGACGACGGCGACGGAAAGGTCACCGAGTCCGACGTGCCCGATGTGGTCTTCCTCGCAGGCGCCCCCACCGACTTCCTCGGTGCCCGCTCCCGGCTGGTGGTGCTCGATGGGGCGACCGGCGAGGAGCACTGGAGCAAGACCGGCTTCTACTGGCTCTCCGGGGTCGCGCTGGCAGACGTCGACGGAGACGGGGAGATCGAGATCATCACCACCGACATCAACCGGCACCCGGTGGCGCTGTCGGCAACCGGTGAGATCGAGTGGACCGCCACTGTGACCATGAACGAGCTTCAGGACGCCCGGGACTATCCCTCCCCGCAGGTCGCCGATCTGTGGGGCGACGGCTCCCCGGAGGCCATCTTCGACGGCTACATCCTCGACGGCACCACCGGCGCGCTGATCACCGAGCTGTACCGAGAGGAGGAGACCCAGTACACCATCCCGACCATCGGCGACGTCGACCGCGACGGGGTGCAGGAGATCGTCTTCTACAACCGACTCTTTGAGCCCGACGGCACTGAGGTGTGGCAGAGCGAGATGGTCGAGGAGAAGGGGTTCTGGTCAGCGATCGTCAACGTCGACGAAGACGACGACGGCGAGGTCGTCATGATCGGCGGCGGGCTGCTGGGCATCTACGAGCCCGACGGCACCATCATCCGTGAGGTCGAGGTCGCCTCCAACCAGCCCGGCCCGCCCTGTGTGGCGGACTTCGACGGCGACGGAGACGCAGAGATCGCCTGGGCCAACTCCACCTCGCTGCGGCTCTATGAGCTGGACGGCACCGAGATCTGGGCGCGCTCCATTGTCGATGGCACCGGACTCGCCGGGTGCAGCGGCTACGACGTCAACGGAGACGGTGCCTACGAGGTCCTGTACGCCGACGAGGAGACCTTCGGCATCTACGACGGCACCTCCGGATCGGCGAAGTACACCTACTCGCAGCACGCCTCCGGCACGGTCTGGGAGTACCCGGTCGTCGCTGACATCGACGGCGACCTCTCCGCCGAGATCGTGTTCGCCAGCAATGACACCCAGCTGACCGGCGGCTGGGCCGGGATCACCGCGCTGGGGCATGTCGACCAGGGCTGGCTCGCCAGCGGACCGACCTGGCACGTGCACGACTTCGCGGTGACCAACATCAACGCCGACGGCAGCATCCCTGCCAGGCCGGATCCCCCGTGGCTGGAGTACAACGTCTTCCGGGCGCGCCCAGCAATGGATCGAAGCATGGGCATGGACCTGGTCGTCGAGATCACCGACATCTGTGCGGACGGCGATGAGCCCGATGACCTCGTCCGGATCGCAGTGCAGGTCGGCAACCGCGGGATCTACCCCGTGCCGAGCAGCATCCCCATCGCGGTGTTCTCCAACGACGGCGCCTCCCTCTCCCTCGCCGGGCTCGCCAGCACCGACCTGCCCATCGCCCCGGGCACCGCGGCAGACGGAATGGAGCTGACCATGCTGCGGGCGGACTACACCGCCGAGGGCATCACCGTGCGCGCCGACGAGCTGGGGGCAGGCATCGGCATCGTCG
>JBLHNG010000298.1:0-9509 GCA_047621685.1 Myxococcota bacterium
GGTGCCCGGCCCCATCGAGCTGCCGCCCCGTCCCAAGGAGGCCGGCTACAAGCGTCCGCCGCGCGACGAGCAGACCTACGTGCCCGACAACTACCCCAACCCGCTGGGCCTATGACGCCTGCTCAGCCAGCGTCATAGCGACTGCCTCTCGCTTCGCCACTCGGGCCCGCTCTTCGCGGATGTTGTCGATGGCGACGAAGTAGTCGGGATCTTCCAGCACGTTGATGTCGCAGATCTTCTCTGCACGCTTGATGAGCTTGATGCAGTCCGAGCTCAGGTGGCGAAGATGGACTTCCTTCCCCGCATCCTGGTACTTCTCGGCGAGCTTGTTGATCGACTCGATCGCACTCTGGTCCATGATGCGGGACTCACCAAAGTCGATGATGACTTCGTCTGGGTCACCGCTGACATCGAACTTGGAGAGGAACAGCGTGGTCGAACCAAAGAACAGCGGTCCGTAGATCTCGTAGTGCTTGATTCCATGCTCATCAATGCTCTTGCGGGCTCGAATGCGAAGCGCGTTCTCCCAGGCAAAGACCAATGCAGACATGACCACACCCATCAGCACCGCGACAGCCAGGTCGAAGGCCACGGTCATTCCGGTCACCGTGAGCATGACCAGAACATCGGGCAGGGGCACCTTGTTGAGGATCTTGAAGGTGTTCCAGGCAAACGTACCGATGACGACCATGAACATCACGCCGACCAGAGCGGCGATGGGCACCATCTCGATGTAGGTCGCGCCGAACAGGATGAAGCCGAGCAGGGTGAGCGCGGCAACCACACCAGACAGTCGACCGCGACCACCGGACTTGATGTTGATGATGCTCTGACCAATCATCGCGCAGCCGCCCATGCCGCCAAACAGGCCATTGACGATGTTGCCTGCACCCTGAGCAATGCACTCCCGGTTGGCTTCGCCACGGGTCTCGGTCAGCTCATCGACCAGGTTCAGGGTCATCAGGGACTCAATCAAGCCAATGGCGGCCAGGATGATTGCGTATGGCAGGATGAAGGTCAGGGTCTGGAGTCCCATCGGAATCAGCGGCACAGCGAAGGTGGGCAGCCCTGCGCTGATGCCGTCTCCACCACGCTCCGTGATGAAGCTGGAGACCGTCTCAGTCGGGATGTTGCCGAAGATGACCACTGCGCTGACGACGACAATGGCGAGCAGCGCCTCTGGCACCTGCTTGGTGAGCCGGGGCAGCACGATCATGATTCCCATGGTCAGTGCCGTGAGTCCCAACATGGTCCACATCGCTGTGCCCTGGAGCCACTCACCGCCGCTCTTGAACATGCCAAGCTGCGAGAGGAAGATGACGATCGCCAGTCCGTTGACGAATCCCATCATCACAGGGCTCGGGATCATGCGAACGAACTTTCCAAGGCGCATCAGTCCTGCGCCGATCTGGAGGAGTCCAGCGATAAGGAGCGTGGCGAGCAGGTACTGAAGCCCAAGCCCATCTCCCATGGCGTTGCCCTGCGCGACCAGCGAGACCATGACCACCGCCATGGCACCCGTCGCGCCTGAGATCATTCCGGGACGTCCACCGAACAGCGATGTGACGATGCCCATCATGAAGGCGCCATAGAGTCCGACCACTGGAGAGACCCCAGCGACGAAAGCGAATGCAACCGCTTCAGGAACCAGCGCAAGCGCCACGGTGAGGCCAGAGAGAACATCGCTCTTGATGCTGCCCTGGCTCTGATCGATCAAAGTAAACCGCAAAGCGTTGCGCTCCAGATTTTGGTGATGGTGGATTCGAGCGACCGGCAATAAATCGGCGCATCAAACGGGGCCACATCACTTTCTGGGCTGAAGCACCTTCACTTGTGATCAAACGGCTCAGAACCCAGACCGCACCATCACTCCGTCGTAGTCGGAATAATGGAGAAATTCACCATTCCAATCAGGTGCTAATTTTTTCACAATTCGGCTTGAATCCGAAAATAACAACACTGCGAATCTGTCAAGGACTTTCTGACCCCTGTGTCAGTCTCACTCCCCTGACTTCACCTGTCGACGCAGGATCCGACCCGCCGGGGCATACAACAGTCGAAGCACCCAGGACGGGGTGAGCCGACCAAGGCTGATGCCGATATACGCCAAAAAACCCGGCACGATCACCGCCCGTCCCCGCATGAACCCGGCGATGGCTGAGCGGGCGCACTGGTCTGCGGTGATCTGGATGAACGCTGGAACATCCTGGCCGGTGGGGTTGCCAGCGATCTGCTCGAACTCGGTGGCGACCGGGCCGGGACAGAGCTGGGTGACCACAACCCCGGTGCCCGACAGCTCGGTGCGCAGCGACTCGGAGAAGCTGGAGACGAAGTGCTTGGAGGCGACATAGGCGGAGAAGATCGGCATCCAGGTCAGCCCGAAGCCAGAGCTGACGTTGAGGATCCCGCCCCGTCCCCGGGCGACCATGCCGGGCAGGACCCGATGGGTGAGGAACAACAGGGCGGTGATGTTGACGTCGATCATCCGCCGGTTCTTCTCCCAGGAGGATGCCGAGAACAGGCCGATGTCCCCCAGGCCAGCGTTGTTGATCAGCACATCGACTTGTCCATGGGCCGACTCAACCGCAGAAACCATCGCCCCGGTCGCAGCCTCGTCGGTCAGGTCGCAGGGCAAGACCATGATCGCAGCCCGCTCCCCGCTCAGCGATGCTGCGAGGGCCTCCAGGCGCTCCTGACGACGGGCGACCAGGACGAGCACACCCGCCTTCTTCGCCAGCAGCTTCGCCATCGCCTCTCCGATTCCAGAAGAGGCTCCTGTCAGGATCACTACGCCATTGTCTACTGGGGGTCTCATCGTCACCTCCAGGGAGGCGATATCCGACGCACCCTCACCCCGCTTCCTCTGACTTCAGCGGCCACAGCTCCGTCATCCCGCCGATCAGCCTCATCGGACCCAGCTTCCACCAGCCCACGAGGATCGCCAGCGCGAACGCGAAGAACAGTCCCAGGGCGATGAAGCCGGTGGTCGGGTAGCCGTCGGGCCAGCCGGAGATGGTGAACGGCAGGATGCCCATCATGAACACCGCAGCCAGGGGGACCGACATCGCAGAGCCGAGCACCGCGTTGAGCGAAGCGGGGGTCCTGAAGTCGGGATCGACGATGCGCAGCAGGGCAAGACCTACGGGCAGGGTGCCCGTTGCCGCACCGAACAGAAGGACACAGTGCTCAAACGGTGCCCGTGGAAACACCCGGGGTGCCAGCCAGATCACGACCAGCGCGGTCACCAGGCCGCCAGCGGTGGTCATGAGGAGGAGCGGGAAGAGGTTTGCCTTGAAGATGGCGATCTGGACCGCAGCGATCGCAGCACAGGTCACCACATCGACCGTGAACCCGGCGATGCGTGAGAGCTGGACGTTGTCGAGGGCGGGGCGGCCGAGCCGGGCGAAGCTCGCGCGCATCGTCATGGCGACGAGGGCGCCGAAGATGAAGTGGAAGCCCCAGGCCATCGCGGCGATGCCGGGCTTGGCGGAGAAGAGCTGCGCGAGGCCAGCGACGATGCCGTAGGTGATGAGGTAGGCCAGCCCGATGAACGCGAGGTGGCGGGTGAGCGGATCGAGGGCACCAGGCTCCCCGATCTTCGCGGCTTGCGAGACGCGGTCCGAAGACGCATCCGCACCGGCAGTCAGCAGCCCCCGTCTCCGCCCCCATGCCGCCAGGGGCACACCCGCCCCGATAGCCCAGCCAAACCCAAGCGCGGCGATGATCAGCCCCAGCTGCCCACCATCAGCCAGTCCCGTCGCTTCCCAGGCATTGCCCAGCGACAGCGCCTGCCCCGGCCCCTGCTCGAAGCCCAGCGGCAGCAGCAGCCCGAAGCCCGGGTGCAGACCGAGCAGGAGAACCACCGCCATGCCGACGACCGCCTGGACGTTCAGCAGCAGCGCGATCCCCAGGGCAAACGACACCGCCCCGCCGGTTCGACCAGTCCGCTCCGGGGTCTGGAGGCTCACCGCGATGAAGACGAGGGCGAGACCGTGGTAGACGACTGCCTCCAGGGTGTCCCCATCCAGCGGCAGCACGCCGACGAGCCCATCCCCCAGCAGGAGCCCGAGGCAGCCGCTGAGGATGGAGGCCGGGATTCCCAGGCGTCGAATGGGGCCGATTCGACGCACCATCGATCCGACCAGCAGCAGTGCCGCAATCAGCAGGAGTGTCACTACCTGCCCGCTCTCCCAGAATTTCATCGAGACCTCCCTGTTTGGTTGTACCAAGACCGGGCGGAGGCAGATTCACATAAACAAAGAAGCCGCGCCCCCAGTAATAAAAATGGGACGCGACTTCATTGGGGGAGACAAATGCTGAAACCAACAATCATCGGGTTGGCTCAATACTTACTCATTAAGCAAGAAGCAGGCCAAGGCCTGGTCTCCCGATATCGCTGGTTGAATCGTGAACAAATTTCCATTTGGAAATTTCAGGTGTGAAATTTCCAGAAATGGAAACTTCCGAAATGGGTTCATGGAAGGCTGTCGAGGACGGCCTGATAGTCCGCGCTCTTGCTCAGCTCGGTGCTGCAGCCCAGCTCCTCGGCATACGTGGTGATGTCCTCGACCCGGGTGTCCGAGCTTGGGTGCGTAGAGAGAAATTCGGGAATCTTCCCACCTTCCAGCTTCTCAAAGAAGCCCGCAGCGCCGTCAGCGGCCCACTCTGTCTGGCAGAGGTACTCGACGGAGTAGTCATCGGACTCCGACTCATCGGCCCGAGAGAAGTTCAGGCTGACCAGCCCCGCCGCCAGCTCAGCCAGCAGTCCCGGATCCTCACCGAGCACCAGACCGAGCAGCGAGGAGATCCCGTAGGCCTTGGTGAGCTGCTGGGTGGAGTGGCGCTGATCAGCATGGGCGATCTCATGCCCCATCACCCCGGCCAGCTCGTCCTCGTACTCCAGGAACTCGATCAGCCCGGTGTAGACGTAGATGTAGCCCCCCGGTGCAGCGAAGGCGTTGAGGGTGTCGGGGTCGTCGATGATGTAGGTCTCCCAGGCGAAGTCATCGGCGTAGATGACCTCGCCGCTCGCCAGGATCTCGTCCCGGATGCGGTAGATGTGCTCGTAGGCCTCTGGGTAGGCGGCTTCATCGAGGATCGGGTAGTCCGCTGGGAGGGCTGCGATCTCATCTCGGAGCTGAAGCCCAAGCTCCATGTCATCCTCGACGGTGAACAGGTTGATTCCATCGAACACCGTTCCAGACGATGAGCTGCAGCCGCTCAGCAGAATGAGCGCTGAAATCCATGTCGTTCGCATCGCTGAACTCCTCATGTGCTGTTGCCCCTCGTGAGCCTGAGACGTAGCCCGACACGTGCTCTTCAGTGCATATCACTAGTCTCACATAGTGCATTTGATGGGATAAACCAGCGGGACCGAATAGAGTGTCTGCATCCAATCCGGAGGGATGAGATGCTGACACTGCTGCTGCTGGGTGCCTGTGGAGACAAAGACCCCGACACCGGAGCCTCGTCGACTGACACCGGCGACTCTGGCGTCCCACTCGACACCAGCGACACCGGCGACACCGGCGAGGGAGGGCTGCCCGATGGCATGGTCGGCACCATCGACTTCCACACCTTCGGGGAGCTTGGAGAGGTCAACATCCAGAAGGCATTCGGGCTCGCGCAGGACAAGAAGTTCATCGCCTACTTCTCCAACAACCCCAAGGCCACCTGCGACGACGTCGTGACCTACCTCACCCCCACCGACAAGGCGGAGGACCCGTCCGA
This sequence comes from Myxococcota bacterium, assembly GCA_047621685.1. Taxonomy (GTDB): domain Bacteria; phylum Myxococcota_A; class UBA796; order UBA796; family UBA796; genus JAQXDW01. The sequence goes on from JBLHNG010000298.1 coordinate 5,731, forward strand.
CTTCCTCACCCCCGGTCACTGCGACATGTTCATGAGCCTGGAGTGGGCTGATGGCTTCGAGCACGAAGACGAGCTGCTCTATGTCGCCGGGTTCGCGATCTCCTGTCCGCTGGCAGACGGCAAATTCGTCTATGAGAAGCGGGACAAGGGCGACTACGACTTCTACTGGACCGGGCTCTGGTGGCAGGGTCACCCCCAGGACTACCAGATCAGCATCACCGAAGAGACCGACGGCTACACGTTCACCGGCATGCTGACCACCTTCAAGGGCAACCTCATCTATGAGGACGTCAGCACCTACACCGGCGTGGGCAAGGTCCAGGGGATCCTGGAGATCGAGCGCTGCGACGACATCGCACCGCTGCACAAGATCTACTGACGCGGCCTAAAACTGCTGACGCGGCCTAAAACTGCTGACGCGGCCTAAAACTGCTGACGCGGCCTAAAACCAGTCCCAAGCCCCAGGCCGCTCGCCGTCGGCCAGCCGACCCGCAAGTCGCCAGGCATCGTAGGCGGACACGATGCTGAGCAGGCCGAGGCCGCCACAGGTCAGCAGCCCGACGCCAAGCATCGTGGAGCCCTTGGCGCGCTGACCGAGCCAGATCTGTGCCGCACCAGGCAGCACAAACGAGATGAACGCCGCCAGGGCGCGGGGATGCTTGGCTTCGGGCAGCGGCGGGGTCGAAGTCAGGGCGACCGGGGGCTCGGGATCCGGCTGGGCGAGGACATCGGGAGGCTCGGGCAGCTCGACGATGCGCTGGAAGGTCTCCGGGCCGAAGTAGGGGCTCACCAGCAGGACCGTGGCGTGCCTCAGCTGTCGGCGATCCGCCGGGGAGGTTCCCGGGAGGCCGGCGGGGATGTGCTCGGTGAGCTGCTCGAACGGCACCCAGGAGAACGCCGCACCGTTGCGGAAGTAGTGGGGACGCCACGGCGGGGGAAGCTCGTCGGCGGAGATGAGGGCGGCGGCGACCGCGTGGATGAGCTGAGTGGCCTCCGGGATCCGTGCCTCTGCACAGTCGAGGACCTCCAGCTCAAAGCACCCCCACCGCGGCAGCCCCCGGGTGCGCACCCAGGCCACCCCGTCCCGAGCAGCGACCAGGACGCTGTAGCAGTCCCTCACCGCTGGGGGCCTCACCTCAGCAGCCTCTCGCCACAGCTCCGGGAGGATGCGGCCAGTGGCAGCCTCGATGACCAGCGATGCCTCATCCGGCAGGATCTGACCGACCAGCCGCATCAGCATCAGGGTGTTCCATGGCGGGGCATCCGCGGTGTCGCAGTGCAGCCCGATGGTCCAGTCGCTGTCCTTGATGTGGCCAAGGCTCTCTTCGGAATGCCGATCGACATCCAGCCCCATGTCCTGTGCCAGCCCGGTCTGCTCCAGCCAGACATGGACCCGCTCCCCCCGACGCGGGCGCACCCCTTCTGGCGAGGTCTCCCAGCTGTGGCGGGGGCGCTCGGGGGGCTCGGCGAACAGCTGGCGCTCCCACAGCGGTCGGTGGCCCCGGTTGTACTCCGCCTCTCCGAGATCGTGAATCAGCACCCGGCTGGCAGAGAGCCGACCGAGCACGTCGTCGGTTTCGGGACGATGACACCCGCTGGGCAGGACGACATAGATGATGTTGTCCTCCCTTGAGCGGTGATCGAGGTTGTCCTGGTAGAGCCGGGGGAGCAGCCGGGCGGCGGGCAGGGCGGGATCCTGAAGAACCCGGCACCGCTCACAGACCGTGGCAAACTCCGGCATCGATCGGTAGCAGGCCTGACAGGGACGACGGGGCAGGCCGAGCAGGTCGTCGATGGTGTGGATTCGGGGTGCGGGGAACCGCGCACCGCATCGACCACAGCAACCGGAGTCGATGGCCGACTGCGGATGAGCACAGCGGGGACAGTAAGCGTTTGGCTGATCAAGCATCTCAGCCGGTAGACTACCCCGACAGGAGGCACGGCATGTGGTTGTGGTGGGTACTTGCAGGTTGCAGCGGCGAAACAACGTCCGAAGACACCCCGACGGACTCCGGTTCCCTCGATTGTGAGGCCGATCTCTCGGTGTTCATCACTGGCACACCAGCGCCCGGCGGCACCCTCACCCTCTCCGTCCCAGGCGCCGACTCCGTGAGCTGGACCGTCTCCGGCGGCGCCCTTGAGGACGAGGCCACCCTGGAGGCCACCTGGAGCCTGCCCATCGAGGTCGCAGTCAACGGACCCGAGACCCTGACCGTCCAGGCCCAGGCTCAGGGCTGCACCCTGGAGTCCCTCGAAGACGCGGTCACCCTGGACTGGTCAGAGAGCGAGCGGGTGGTGGTGCTCTACAATCCGAGTGTCAAGGGCTCTGAGGATGTCGCCCGGTACTACGCCGACTTCCGCGCTGTGCCCGATGACAACATCTGCGGCATCGCCACCGAGGCCGACACCACCCTCGACGGCAAGGACCTCGACGGCTGGATCGCCTCCCTCACTGCCTGCCTCCAGGCCGCAGGATCGCAGGTGATGTACCTCGTGCCGGTCTATGGCACGCCGTATCGGGTCTCTGGGCGCATCGCGCTGTCCCCGGACTACGGCATCACCACCGTCAGCCTCGACGCCCTCGCGGTGTTCTATGAGATCGCAACCACCACCGAAACCGCGATCTACAGCCCGCTGTACCGCGACGGCGACAGCACCACCCAGGCCTACGATCCCTACACCCCCTTCGGAGAGCTTCGGGCGGAGATCACCGAGCAGTACGACATGGACGTCCTCCTGGTCACCCGGATCGACGGAGAGAGCGCTGATGCGGCCATGGATCTGGTCGATCGCACCTGGCAGGCCGAGGCCCTCGCTGCGGACGGGGCGCTGTCAGGCACGGTCTACATCGACGGACGCTACGGCGACACGGAGCCCGCAGACGACAACTTCGGCTCATACAACAGCGGCGAGTGGAACATGTGGGGGACCCGCTACCTGTTCGAGGAGCTGGACTGGTACCCGGTCGTATGGGACGGCAACAGCGAGGAATTCGGAACCGAGCCCGCCCCGACGTGGTGCGAAGACGCCCTGTACTACGCCGGCTGGTACAGCTACTACAACTACAACGACGCCTTTGAGTGGAGCGTCGGGGCCATCGGCGGCCACCTCGACTCCTGCTCAGCCTGTGACATCCGGTCGGGTGAGACCTGGTCTGGTGGGGCACTCCAGCAGGGCATCACCGCGACTTTTGGCGCCGTCGCTGAGCCCTACGTCGCAGGAATGCCGGAGTACGATCAGCTCTTCACCTACCTCTCCCAGGGCGCGAATTTCGCGGAGGCGGGCTACGAATCGACGACCCTTGGCTTCTGGATGATGACCTGGATCGGCGATCCGCTGTACCGCCCATACCGGTAGTTACACACATGGTAAGGTCACTTCATGCTGTCTGCTGCCCTCCTATCTGCCCTGCTCGCTCCGACCGCTTTCGCTGAGGATCCCCCTGAAGAAGCGGCTTCCTCTGAAGAAGAGGAGGTCCAGGAGGATGGCTTCAGCATGGGGGCGCTTCCGGCGCTGAACTTCAACAGCGACGAGGGCTTCGGCTACGGACTCATCGGCACCGGCTACTGGTACCGGGACGGGCTGACACCCTACAAGTACGCCCTCACCCTGCGCTTCTTCCTGACGACCAAGAACATCCACGCCCACATGATCCGCTTCGATGGTCTGGACATCGGCGGGCTCCCGCTGCGGATCTCGGCAGAGGCTGGCTACAGCTCGACCCTGGCCGCCAACTTCTGCGGCATCGTCGGAGATGAACACTGCGGCACCGATGCTCT
>JBLHNG010000299.1:0-9508 GCA_047621685.1 Myxococcota bacterium
CTGATGCGGATGCGCACTGATCCAGAGCGCATCCGTAGGATGAAGATCCGCTTGCGGATTTTGCAGCGCATCGCGCTGTAGTTGGGCCGCTGAGAGCGGGTAGTGTAGGGGGATCAATCCCCCTACAAAAGGCTGCAGGGGTGTTATCGGAACACCCAATACGGTGGAGCGTCTTCAGCGCGGAACCGCATGACACCTCACGACTCCCGAAGCCCTTCTGTCGAGCGGCTACGGGAGCGGTTGGGGGATGAGAGGCCTCCAGATGTGATGGAGCTGCTCTGGTTTGTTGAGGACACCGGAACGGAAGCCACATTCTCGCCGGCAGCACAGCTTGAGGCACGTCGCCTGTCGGCAGACGGAAATGAGGAGTGAGCGCTGAACGGGCTGGATCTGCACGCTCTCGCACCGACACTTGCCATCGTCGGGCGTAAACGCTCAGATGTGTACTTATATATGCAGGCGAAGAGGGTCGCCGAGCCAGGATGCGGGGAAGAGCATCGCGATCACTCACAGAGCCCTGACATCCCAAATCCACTTCAGTATTGCACACCAACAACCGGCAACATCATGCGTGCAGTTGGTTCGACCCTGTCTTTAGACAACCCAGAATCTTCCTTACCTTAAATCATATCGACAAAAACAAGGGACTCATTTTCAGAGTCGAACCCAAATCCGAAGGCCGCACGCACAGCGCACGCATCTCCAGTCGGAAACAGCCGCAATCAGTCGGCTCGGCTGGGTACGACCACTCCCCAAAGCATAGTCCAAAACGCCAAAACCCGCGCTGAAGCATCAACGCGGGTTCAGTGAACGGCAGACGATGGGAGTCGAACCCACCGGGCAGCGCCTCTCGACACGCCCCACCGGTTTTGAAGACCGGGGCCAGCACCAGCCATGCAACGCCTGCCACACCTGCCGTATCCCCATCTCCCGCTGTCGTCACCTGTCGGCCAGTTGCTGCTGAGGATGCTAAGTGCCATGAGGAGGCTCGGTTGTGAACCAGAACTCTGCCATTGCGCTTCAGGCCCCCGGCGGCATGCTGTTTGGCAACGTGGTCCGAATTCGCAGTGATGCCCTGACCTTTGAGATTGAAGGCGTCCTCTCGGAGCGGGCTGTGATGGGGTGGCGGATGGAGCTGTCTGGTCACAGCGACACGGTGATGGGCACCCTCAAGGTGCTCCGGGTTCGAGAGCGTCCCGACGGCATCCAGCGCTGCTCCAGCCGGATCCTCGACATGCCGGCCCGGGATCGGATGCGGCTCTCACAGTGGCTTAAAGAGCGCGCGACTGGCGGCACCACCCGGCGCTATGACGCGGATGTCAGTGCAATCACCCAGACCTCCAATGCCTCCACCGTGACCCTCGCCGAGACCCGCAACGCCTTGAAGCGGATGAGCCAGCGCAAGTGGCACAACACCGGCCAGACCTCGCAGACCCATGACATGCTGGGCCTCCAGTCCGAGGTCAAGACCGATGCGACAAAGAAGAGCGGTCGGGCCGCGCTTCGCAGTGCCCTGCACACCAGCATGGCCCGCAAGCGGGATCGAGAGGAAGCAGTCCCCTCCAAGCCCCCTGTAGCTGCCAGCACCGCTCCGCGCTCCGACCCGGAGATCACTCGCATCCCCCACACCGATCCGACCCGGATCCAGGTCCGCTACCACAGCGCGACGGTCTACCAGGCGGATCACCACAAGCACATCCGCTGCTCGGCGATGTTCATCTCGATGCCGGATCTCGGCGGAGACGGCGACCAACTTCGCATCCTCATCGAGCCGCCGGGCCGCGCTCCGGTGCTGTGTCGGGCGGAGATCAAGGTCAGGATGCCATCGGGGGTCGGGGTGGCCCTTCGGCTGACCGCGGATCAGAAGCGTGAGCTGGAGCCCTGAAAGGTATCGGGCGGGCCTTTGAGGCCGCGTGGGGTGGAAAGTGCAGCCCTTGAGCGCAGCACCATCAGCCGCTGGAGCGGGCACGGCCGGAAGGCCAGCGTTGGGCCGGAGTGGCCCGAAAAAGCAGGGCGCCGACGATAGCAAACCTCCACTCACACGGTGAGGGAGCACCCACCGTCATCGAGAGCCACGAGGCTGAGAAGTGGCTCACGTCAGGCGCCCCTCAGCGCACCCCGTAGGTCATCAGGAAGCGCCGGAGGTCGGGCTGGGGGCCGATGGTGTACGCATCGGAGGCGGGCTGCGGGGTGCCTGTGGCGGACAGAGCGGCGCGAAGATCGTAAGGGTCCCACGGTGTCCCCCACAGCTCCCAGGCGACCGAGTTGGCCACTGCTGCGGCGGCAGCGACCATCGGTGAGGCTCCGCTGGTGCCGCCGAAGTAGCTGGTGTAGCCCTGCCGGTCGTCGTTGCCTGGGAGGAAGAGGTCCGCCATGGTGGAGTCGTTGGTGGTGACGATGGAGTCGTACCAGCCCTGCACATCGATCCGGCTGCCGTAGGAGCTGCCCCAGGTGTACCAGGCTCGGGGAGTCATGCCGCTGTAGGGCGAGGCTCCGCCGCCGACCATGATCGCACCGCTGTCTCTGATGCTGCGGTCGAACCAGCCCTCCCACTGCGGATCGTCGAGGTCCTGGCCGCCGTTGCCGCCAGCCTCGACCACCACGATGCCCTTCGCCACCGCCGCGGCGATGGCGTCGAACACAGCCGGGTCTGCGGAGACCGGGACGTAGTTGCCAAACGCATAGGCCTGCTGCTCGATGAGGATGACGTCGCCAGCATCGAGCAGGGAGGCTGCGCCGTCGAGGGCCGCCGCGACGCTGTAGTCCCCCGCATCGGTGTAGGGGGAGACCACGAAGACATCGGCTTCGGGCGCCATGCCAGTGACCCCGTAGCCGTTGTCGCCCCCGGCGAGCTGACCGAGCACCGCGGTGCCGTGGTAGGCGTAGTTCCCGCTGTCCCAGCCCCAGGCGACCCCGGGTGTGAGGTGGTCGAGGTCCTCGTGCTCGGAATCCCAGCCGTACTCGATGTCTGCAATAGAGACGTTGGCGCCGTCCCCGCCGGGCCAGCGTCCAGCCTCATCGAAGCCGAAGCCGACGGGAGCAGGGCCAGCGTAGGTCTGGAGGTCGGTGAAGTCCGGAGTGGTCGGGGAGAGGTCCACTGGCGGCGGCATGGCCTGAAAGGCGAGGTAAGCCGTCTCGATGCGCGCATCGGCCTGGAGGCGGTGTCCGAGGGTGGCTGGATCGGGCGTGACGATGCGCAGGTAGAGGGAGAGGTCCGCCAGCGTCCCGTCGGGGTCAAACGCCCGGCGATCGGCTTGGAGGACCTCAGCGGGGCGGGTGAACAGCGGGGTGGCACCATCGAGGAGAGCGGCGAGGTCACCGGTCAGCGACTGTCCCTCAGCGAGCTTGACGATGAGGATGCGCTCCGAGCGTCCGGGACCGGGGGTCAGATCGAGGCTGCGGTGGATGGGTGCGCGGTAGGGGAAGGCCGCGGCAAGGCCGACGAGGAAGAGCACTCAGCCCTCCCCGATCCAGCGGCCCTCGCGGAGAACCACCCGGGCGTACTCACAGCACTTGACCGGGTCGGGGTGGAGCGGGTCGCCGGGCAGGGCGATGACGAAGCTGCCATCTTCGTTGTGACCGTGGGTCGGCATGATCGGCGCGACAGGCTGGATGGCTGCGGCGGCCATGGCCTCGGCGGCGGTGTCGAAGGCGGACAGCTCGCGGAGGGTGAGGAAGGTCGGTGGGGCGAGGAAGAAGTCGTCCGCAGCCAGAGCATCCACCGGACGCATCCACTGGCTGGAGACGGTCTCGATCTCGTCGTGGCTGATCTCAGGGACCTCATCGGGTCGCAGGGCGGTGATGAAGAACCGGGTGTCATAGCGCTTGGGCTCGCTGTCTGGGGTGACCCACCACGACCACAGCTCCAAACGCTCCAGATCCGCGATCAGCCCCGGGGCATCGAGCAGGGTGGCCTGGCGGGCATTGAGGGCATCGCGCAGACCTCCGGAGGGCTCACCATCGCCCAGCCAGGCGCCGGCCTCCTCGAAGCACTCCCGGATCGCAGCCACAGCGTAGCGGTGCTCGGAGGCGGGGACCCCGTCGATCGCGCCGCGGACCGCGACCTCAGCATCGGCCGGGTCGACCCGGCCGCCAGGAAACACCCAGGCATGAGGAAAGAAGCTGGCCTTGCTGGAGCGGCGGAGCATCAGCAGCTCCAGGCCGTCCTCTCCATCTCTCAGGACCATGATCGTGGCGGCAGGTCGGGCCTCAGGCATCGGCTTCCTCGAATTGGTAGGCCTTGAGCATGGCATCCAGCTCTTCGACCAGCATGGGATCGTACAGGCGACCCGCCCCCTTCTTCAGGAGCGTCATCGCTTTAGGGGCGGACCGGGCCGGACGCCACGGACGCACCGAGCGAAGGGAGTCGTAGGCATCCGTCAGGGCGATGACCCGGGTGAACGGATGCAGCTCTGGCCACAGCAGCGGCTGGGGATAGCCGGAGCGGTCAAAGCCCATGCGCAGCTCGAAGCCGACCAGCAGCCGCCTCCGAAGTGCGGGGGACAGCGGGCCGGCGGACAGCAGGTGCCGCACGGTCTCCAGGGGATGACGCTGCATCACCGCAAACTCCGCCGGGGGCAGACGCCCGCCGGTCTTCTCGCGGATCGCCACCGGGATTCGGTTCATCCCATAGTCCGCACCCAGCGCACACAGGCCCAGCTCCAGCAGCCCCTTCTCCCGCATCCCCAGCCGACGTCCCATCGCCAGGGAGAGGATGGTCCGATGCAGGGGGTGGGTCTGGCCGTAGGGTGCGGCCCCGCGTCCGGCCATCAGGGCGAGGGCCTTGCGGGCGTCGTCCATCAGCAGATCGATGAGCGCCTGCACCAGCCGGGTCAGCTCCAGGAGGACCGCCGGGGTGCTGCCCTGCTCGGACAGTCGGCTGACCCCGCGCAGCCCGCGGAGGTAGATGCGGAGGATCGAGACCGACGGGTCTTCGTCGGGGTCCACACCAGACAGCCCGCTGCGGACCGGCTTGCAGGGCATCAGCGACAGGGCGGTCATGCCCTGGGCGGCCAGACGGGCGTTGAGGGCACCGTCAGCGGGAGGAGCCTCGGGATCGATGGCTCGAAGGAGCACCAGCGCGGCCTGGATCTCCTCGGGGGAGGGTGCGGTGTGGAAGATGAACCCCGACACCCCGCGCTCTCTCAGCCAGTCTCGCAGCTCCCGGATGGCGGAGAGCATTCCCGGCGGCGGGCTGACGGTGTAGTCCCCCACCCTCACCCGGTCCCCGGCCAGGACGAGCTTGAGGTCGCCCTCGGTGAGCCCGACGATGTTGGTCGCTGCGGTGCTGATGCCGTTGAGCCCAAAGCGGATCGCCGGGCTCTCGATGGGCCAGGTCCGCAGCGAGCGGATGGTGTGTGCCATGCGCCCCATCATTCGGACGCCCTCGCCGCACAGCTCGTCGCGCCTCTCGGTGGAGTCGTTCCTCACCCCTCCCTCCCCCGCAGCGCGCGGATTCGATCTCTCAGCTCTGGTCGGGTCATGCCGACCTCCTCCAGCGCACGCTGACCGACCGGGCCAGCCCCATAGAGTCCCTGGAGGATGGCATCTGTGAAGCCAGGATCCGAGACGGCGTCAGACTTCAGCGCGAGGGTGCGAAGCGCTCCGGTGGCCCCCTCCCCCAGCACATGCGTCATGGCCCTCACCATCGCCCGCAGCTCTTCAAAAGCGCGGGTGTTGGCCTTGTAGGTGTTCAGCTGCTCCAGGATCCGCTCCGCCCCGGCCCGATCCCGGTAGACCGCGATGTAGCGCATCGCCTCGGTTCGCACGCCAGCGATGTCGTCGTCCAGTGCAGCCCGAACGACCACCTTGATGCGCGCGGACTGCTGCCGACGCAGCGCGACGAGGGCGGCCTCGCGGATGTCTGGGTCTTTGCTGGCGGCGTGGGCGAGCAGGGGCTCGACGAGGGTGGCGTCGGGGCTGCGGGCGACCGCGAGCAGGGCGACCTTGAGGGCGTCTCCTTCCGCTCGGTCCAGCAGCGCGGCGGGCGCGATGCCCACCCGACGAGCCAGCAGGGCGACCCCATCCGCGACGGCCTGGCGGAGCATGCGATCCGGGAGGGACGCTGCGGCCTCGATGATGTCGTGGACGGCGGCGGCAGGCATGGCGAGGGTCAGCGAGAACAGCGGACCGCGCCATGCGCTCGGATCCGAGGCGCGCTCAGCACCATGGACGATGGCCTCCCAGACCTCTGTCTCCAGCAGCGCCTGGAGTGCCCGGGTCAGCGCGTCGGACAGCGGCCAGTCGGGCTCGACATCGGACTCCAGCAGCAGCACCGGCCAGTGCAGCAGCGCGCTGGCCTCTGCGGGCCGACCGGAGGCCAGCGCGCGAACGATCTGCTCCACCAGCGCCTCACCCAGCGCATGCACTGCGGCGGGCTTGCTCTCGCTGCGGAGGGTCTCGAAGATCATCCGGCTGATGCGCTCGTCGCTGACGTCTACATCATCTCGAACCGCCTCCAGCCGCCGGCAGAACCGCTCAAATGCTTGCGGGTGCTCCACCGCACAGCTGCTCTCGTCGATGTAGGTGCTGCGTGGGGGACCGCCAGCCTCGATGTCCGACAGCTTCTGAAGCACCGGCGCCAGCGCACCGCCGTCGGTGAGGGAGCCGCCGCCGAGCTGACGAAGGAGCTGATCGACCACTCCCTCGGCGGCGTCATCCTCGATGTCCACACGACCCGCGATGGCGTCGACGTGGATGGAGGCGAACCGGTTCTGCCATGCAGAGGCCTGGAGGTCGGGCTCGAAGATTGCGCGGCTGCTCCAGTCTGCACTCAGCAGCCAGGCCAGCTTCTCCAGCTCCGGGTTGGAGGCGCCCGGCTCGATGAACAGCGCCCGGACTCCCTCGTCATAGAGGGCGCGACAGAGGTGGGAGGACAGGAGGTCTTCGCCGATGACCTTGCTCTCGCCGCACCGAATGACGTCGGACTCCAGCTCCAGCACCAGCGGCATGCCGCCCTGCAGTGCCTCCTCCATTTTCTCGACGTACTGGCGGGCACGCGTGTTGGTCTCGCCGGGCTCACCGCGTCCGGTCCGCCGAATGGTCGCCAGTCGGACGAGCTGCATGTTTGCGGCCCGGACGCTGGAGAGGACCGTCTCCAGAGTGGGGGGCGTGTTCAACATGGCGGCATCATACCCGGCTCAGTCGGTGCGCGAGAACACAACCAGCTCCATGTCACCGGCGGGCCAGCGACCCTGCTCGACAAACCCGGACCCCGCCGCCTCGATCGCACCGCCCAGGTCTGGCAGCTCAGCCAGATCATAGTGGTCAGTCAGCAGCTCAGAGCGGATCCGGGATGCGGCGGGCCATGCACCACCAGGAGAGCCGACCCAGACAAACCCATCGAGCTCGGACAGGAACTCATAGCTGCCGATCGGATCGAGGGTCACTCCCCGCACCGTCCGCCCCGGAAGGGCCTCACGGACCGCGAGGGTGACGAAGCCCTCAAACAGAGTGGAGTCCTCTGAGAACACCAGCACCCCGCCAGATCCCCCCAACAGCACCGCGCTCGCTTCGTCGAGGGGCCAGTCCTGCCCGCTGGGAGGGCGAGCGAGGATGTGGCGCGGGGCGACCCAGTCGATGGGCATCCAGGGTCCGCCCGGCACCGCACCGATCCCGACCGCCAGCCAGGACCACACCCCACCGAGCACCCCCAGCCACGCCAGCCGCCCACGCCCAGCCGCCAGGACCGCCAGCGGGGCGAGCGCAGGAAGCGTGTAGTAGACCTGCTTCTTGGCGATGAACGTAAAGAAGATCGTCGCGGGGATGATCGCCGCCAGCAGCACCCCGGCCGCCCGGCTCCGGCCCCGCTCCCGCCACAGCTCCATCACTGCCGCCCCCACACCCCACAGCATGAGCCCGCCGATGATCGGGCCCGCTTGAGAGTCGAGCAGGACCAGCGGGTAGTACACCGCATCGAGCAGTCCATCGCCGACCGTGACCGCACCGGCAGAGTCGATCTCCCCGACCGGGGCCTGGCTGAGCAATTCGGCGGTGTGGCGGATGAAGAACTCCCGGTAGTAGGCCGCGCTCAGCAGCAGGGTCGCACCAAGTCCAAGCGCGAGGTTGCCCCAGGCCCGCCGATCCGCACCGCGCAGCAGCGGCAGGACTGCGGGAGCGAGGAAGAAGAGCACGGTGAGGCGGTCCATCATCAGGCCCACCCCCAGACAGAGCCCGTAGCCGAGGACATCACCCCGCACCCTCAGCCCCTGGCTGCGAATGAGGAACGCCAGCCCGGCAGCGGTCCAGGCGATCACCGCAAGGTTTGGCTCATAGCGGACGAGGCTGCCGAACACCCCGGGACACAGGAGGAGGAGGACCGGTGCCAGCGGTGCACCGAGGCGTCGCCCCAGCGAGCCCATCGCGGCGAGCAGCACCCCAAGGTGGATGAGGTTGGTTGCGATCAGCGCCATCCGCCCTGGCCCGAGCAGCGCCATCATCGGCCACGGCACCGCGTAGAAGCCCCACGGCCAGTAGCCAGTGTACATATACCAGCGCAGATGCCAGACATCCCGCTCAGCCAGCGCCGCCCAGAGGTCCAGGGCGTTGCCGATGTGGAGGTACTCGTTCTGGTAGCCATCCGGCAGAGGGTTGCCGGTCAGCCACCAGCCCAGCCACAGGGCTGCCACAATCCACAACAGCACCGGCCACAGACGAGACATTCTCTCTCAGATAGCCCATCGACGCGCGAGGCAAGGCGACGAAAAAGCAGGATGATAGAGAATTGAGAGTGCAAAAGAATTTCGCAACGGATGTCTGGAGGTTGTAAACAACGCGTCATCTTTCAGCACAAAATCTGCTCCCAGGTACGCGCAGGCGCACAATTGTGCAACAAACCGACGGCGCGCCCGCTTAACAGCACTTCTCATTACACACAAATTACATCGTTAATGCCTCTGATATGCCCAACATCAGCGCTTGACGCTCCGGGGGGATTCCCGCTAAACCTTTTGTAGCTATCTCACATCCACAAAGCAGGAAACACGCGGTAAACCCGCTTCCTGCTCCAACCACAGAACCACACTCGCCTGATCTCACAGGTCTCGCGGAGTTGTGTCCACAAACTCGATTGAGGAGTTCACCATGAACAAGGCTGATCTGACTGAGGCTCTCGCTGCTGAGGCTGGCATCCCCAAGGTGCACGCTGCCCGGTACATCCACATCCTCACCAACACCATCGCCACCGCGCTGGTCTCTGGGGACAAGGTCACCATCTCGGACTTCGGCACCTTCACCGTGTCCCAGCGTCGCAATTTCAAGGGCTACAACCCCCGCAATGGAACCCAGATCGACGTCCCCGCACGCCGCATCCCGGTGTTCCGGGCAGGCAAGGCGCTCAAGGAATCCCTGAACGCATAAGCCCCGACGCCGACAGCTTGAAGTGTGGGTGCTCTGGTTCTGCCTGATGCCCACTCTCTACCCTTGCCTCTCGGCAGGGGTTTCCGTTGTATGGGATTCGAGGAGAGTCTGACGGGATCGTGATGAGACAGTGACTACACGGCGCGCGACC
>JBLHNG010000300.1:0-9480 GCA_047621685.1 Myxococcota bacterium
CGCGAATGGTGGTGTTGGGGAGTTTGATGCCCTTGCGCGAAGAGAGGACGCCGCCGTCGACGATGCGGATGTCGATCTCCGCGGGGGAGAGATCCCGGCGGACCGAGGTGATGGTGCCTGACAGGGCTCCGTCGGCGAACAGGACCTGCTCGCCAGCCTCCACGTCGTTGGCCATGGTCGGCCAGGTGGTGCCGATCCGGGTGCCGACGGCCTCAAGCTTAGAGTCCATGACGATAGTCAGGACATCCCCCTCGTTGAGTCTGAGCGGCGGATCGATGGTTCCGGTCCGGATCTTGGGACCCTGGAGGTCGAGAAGGATGGCGATGGTCTGGCCGAGCTGCGTTGCAGTGCGGCGGATCCGGGAAATGTCCGCCCGAATGCTGTCCGCTGAGCCATGGGAGCAGTTGATGCGGCAGACATCCACGCCAGCTCTCAGCAGTCCTTCGAGGACCTCCGGCGGACGACTGGCAGGGCCGATTGTAGCGACGATTCTGGTCTTACGGGGGATGCTCATGGGGAGCATATATCCCGACGGCAAGCTCTCATCTTAACCGGAGAACGATCGTTCTACCTGGGTCCGGTCAAATTCTGTCGTGGAACAATAATTGTTCCACGACCGATTGACGCGTCAATGGATTCATGTCACAGTGAGCTTGAGACGTCGGGAGAGGAACGGGGAACAACCCCCCTCAATCGACCTCATGGTCAAAGGGATTTCCCTCATTTCAACCTCATTAATCATGGGAGTTCATGATGGCTGTCGCATCACCCAAGAGCCGCCAGCGGGTCGCTCGGAATTTTATCAAGCGCTATGGACGCCTGCACTTCCGTCGTCTCCTTGACGCTCTTGCCAACGGCGAGAGCGGCCAGATGATCGCAAACGACTTCGATGTCAGCCGCGAACGTGTGCGCCAGTGGAAGAACACTTTCGGAGAAGTAATCACTTACTACCGAGTCTATCCGGAGATTGATCAGATTCTCCACGAGCGTCGCACCGCTTAGACCAGACAACATCCCCCCCATGAGACGACTCCCGACACTGTTGGGGTCGTTTTTTTCTCGCCTGCTGACCCTCCTCCGGCATAGATCTCGAAACTCGCGTCTGCTCAAGACGCCCTGATCACCGGAGTTTCGATGGAAAAGCGGTACAAGAAGATCGTCTGTGCCTACTCAGGCGGACTGGACACCTCAGTCATGGTCCCCTGGCTGCGTGAGAACTATGGCGCGGAGGTCATCACCTACACTGGTGACCTTGGACAGGGCGACGACCTGGATGCTATCAAGCAAAAGGCACTGACAACCGGCGCTGTGGCTGCCGAGGTCGATGACCTGCGTGCTCGCTTCGTCGAAGAGTTCATCTGGCCAGCCGTGAAGGCCAGCGCGGTCTATGAGGGGCAATACCCGCTCCATACCGCACTTGGTCGGCCCCTCCTCGCTCAGCGACTTATTGAGGTCGCCGAGCAGTATGGTGCAGACGCCATCGCACATGGCTGCACGGGCAAGGGCAACGATCAGGTTCGCTTCGAGGTGACCGCACGCTGCCTGAACAGCGACATCGGCATCGTCGCACCGCTTCGGGAGTGGGAGATGCTCACCCGCGAGGACGAGGTCGACTACGCTGTCGCGCGCGGCATTTCCATCCCGATCACCCGGGAGAAGCCCTACTCCATCGATGAGAACCTCTGGGGCTGTGCGATCGAGTGCGGCGAGATGGAAGACCTCTGGGCCGAGCCCCCGGCAGACGCCTGGCGGATGACCAAGGATCCCTCCCACGCCGCGAAGGGCAGTGTGGAGCTGGTGATGCGCTTTGAGAAGGGCATCCCGGTCGCCATTGATGATCGTCCGATGGGCGGCGTGGCGCTGATCGAGTACCTCAACAACCTCGCCGGTACCTTTGGCGTGGGCCGGATCGACATGGTCGAGAACCGGGTCGTCGGTCTGAAGTCCCGCGAGGTCTACGAGGCCCCGGCGGCCACCTTGATCCACATGGCGCACACCGAGCTGGAGCGCATCTGCCTGGATCGGCCGACCTTCAACTACAAGCAGCGCATCAGCCAGGACTACGCCAACATCATCTACGATGGCAAGTGGTTCGGTCCGCTGCGTGAGTGCCTGGAGGGCTTCATCGAGACCAGCCAGCAGACACTCACCGGTGAGGTCCGCATCCGGGTCTCCGCCGGCCTCGCTCGGATCACAGGTCGCCGCTCGCCGTACTCCCTCTACGACGAGGGGCTGGCGACCTACTCTCACGGCGACACCTTCAACCGCGCCTCGGCTGAGGGCTTCCTCCGTCTCTATGGCCTCCCCTATGAGACCTACTCCCGGGTCCGTCGGCGGGAGGGGAAGGAGTAATCATGGCGCTCTGGTCTGGACGATTTGAGGGCGGCCCCGCTGAGGAGATGCAGGTCTTCTCGGAGTCGCTCAGCACAGATCTGCTGATGTGGGAGGAAGACATCGCCGGCAGCGTGGCCCACGCCACCATGCTCGGCGAGGTCGGCCTGCTCTCCGCAGCAGAGGTCACTACGATCACTGATGGCCTGGAGAAGGTCGCTGAAGAGCTGCGCGGTGGTTGGGTTCCCGGGGCGGATCAGGAGGACATCCACATGGCCGTCGAGGGGCGGCTGCATGCCCTGATCGGCCCGGTCGCCGGGAAGCTGCACACCGCGCGTTCCCGAAACGATCAGGTCGCGCTTGATGTGCGCATGTGGCTGCGCACCCGGCTCGATCAGCTCGACACCGAGCTGGCCGCTCTGATCGGCGCGCTGACCGATCGCGCCGAGGCCGATGGCCGCACCCTCATCCCCGGCTACACCCACCTCCAGCGCGGTCAGCCGATCTGGATGGGTCACCACCTCCTGGCGTATGCCTGGGCGCTCTCAAGGGATCGCGAGCGCATCAGCGATGCCCGGGGGCGGGTCAACCGCTGTCCGCTCGGTGCGGCTGCGATGGCTGGCACGCCTCATCCCATTGATCGGGCACGCACCGCTGAGCTGCTGGGATTCTCCGGTCCGCTGGAGAACGCCATGGACGCGGTCAGCTCCCGGGATCACCTCCTCGAAGCGACCTCCGCCGCCGCGATCCTGAGCATCACCCTGTCGCGCATGGCTGAGGAGCTGGTGCTGTGGTCGACCCGGGAGTTCAACTACATCCGACTCTCGGAGGCTTGGAGCACCGGCAGCTCGATCATGCCGCAGAAGCGCAACCCGGACGCCGCTGAGCTGGTCCGGGGCAAGACCGGGCGGGTGACCGGCGCGCTGGTCAACCTGATGACGATGATGAAGGGCCTGCCCATGGCCTACAACCGCGACATGCAAGAGGACCGCCCGCCGCTGTTCGATGCGATCCACACCGTGATCGCCTGTGTGCGGGTGATGACCGGCTGTATTTCCTCGATGGAGATTCGTGGCGGGCCAGACCTCACCGGCGATCCGCTTCTGGCGACTGAGCTGGCAGACTTCCTGGCTGGGCGTGGGGTTCCGTTTCGTGATGCCCACCATGTGGTTGGGCGCATTGTGCGGGACTGTGAGGAGCGTGGGATTGGGCTGGATGCGCTGGGGGTTGATGGGCTCAAGGCGTTTCATCCGAAGTTTGATGCCGAGGCGGTGGCCTGGCTGGATCCGGAGTCTGCTGCGGAGCGTCGGACCTCGCGGGGAGGAACAGCATGGTCGGAGGTTACTCGGCAGATCGGGTTGCTTCGGCAGACCATTGAGGCTGGATCCTGAGAAGTACCCGGCGCTCTGAGGTCTTTCGGACGGGTCGGTGAGGGAAGCCGACGTGCGGTGCCCTGCGGGTGTCTGGGTGGGAGGGCCCTTTGGATTCGAGAGCCACGAGGCTGAGAGCGCCCCTGGCTGAGAAGACCGAAGGGCGAGCAGGACAGGTCGGCACTATCAAAAGCAGAGATGGGCGAAGCCTCGACTGGCGGTGATGCCAACCCCGTCTCCGTCCTTGGGCTCTGATCGCCACGGGTCCCCTCCGCGGTCGCAGCTCCGTTGTGCGAGTGCCGGCTCTAGCCGCCTCTGCGAGTGCCCGCTCCAGCGGCTTCGCCTCTCACTCCCTGTCGGCGTCCATTCTTGTGCGACTACCCACGTCCCCAGCCTCGGGTCGCTTGCTGCTTCCGGGGCCGCCAGAGAATCTGGCGTGGGCTGAGGGCGCCCCCCGGCCCTCCAGCACGGCCCACTCCGGTCTCCCCTTGCGCGCGCCCGGGCGGACTGAGACTCCAGATCAGGCGATCCAAACAATACAATCAACAAAATAGGAGAGGAAGGCAGCCACCTGACCGGCCTCGTAGGACTCACCCCGTCCCCGCACCTCACCCCGAATCGACAATCAGCCCGTCTGACGACCGGAACTTGTCGAACTTCAGGCTGGTACATCAGGCAGCCACCTGACCGGCTTCGTTGGACTCACCCCGTCCCCGCACCGTGTCCCGAATCAGCAATCAGCCCGTCTGCGACCGGCACTTGCTGAACTCACCGGCGAGTCCACAGCGACCCTCGGCCAGCTCACGCTCGCCTCCGCACCGCTCCCCGACACGTCAGCTCGTCCGCCTTCGGCTGGCTGCTGCCACTGACAAGCGCCCAGCCCTGCTCACCGCTGCCGCTGTCTAAAGCGAGCCGCCGCTACCCGGTCCACCCGAGGGTGCGTCGCCGTCCTGCCCGCCAGCCTTGCCGGCCTTGCTGCCAGGCTCCGGTTCGCCGCCGCCTTCCTGGTTGCCGCCTTTCCCGCCCTTACCGGACTTGCCACCCTCCAGGCCGCCTTCCAGGCCGCCGCCCTTGCCGCCCTTACCCGACTTCCCACCCTCACTGTCGAGGCCGCCGCCCTTACCCGACTTCCCGCCTTCACTGTCCGGACCACCGCCGCCCTTGCCGGACTTGCCAGACTTGCCGGACTTGCCACCATCCGCCCCGCCCCGGCTGCTCTGGGTGCTGCTGGCGATCTCTTCGGAGAGCTGGATGCTGGTCAGGCCACCGAGGACGAGGGCGAGCAGGGCCATGGTGAAGGCGCGCCGGAGCAGGCCCGCGCTGCGCTCTGCGATGAACCAGATCGACCAGTAGTCCATGACCTCCGCACGGAGGAGCGGATCGACGGAGAGGTCCAGGTTCTGCCCGTCGAGCACGGTCTCAGCGAGGAAGTCGCTGAGACGCTGTCGGGTGTAGGTGATCTTCTCCGCCTCGGTCATCGGCGGGGGAGGCGGCTGTACGAACACTGCGGGCTCCGCTTCCGCACTCTCTTCGCCGTCCGTGCCCTCCTCAGCCGTGATCTCCTCAGACGCACCTTCGTCTTCGTCGGCTTCCGGGCTGACCTCCGGCTTTGGCGCTTCGGGAAGCAGTGATCGGAAGTCCGCCAGCGGCCGACCCTCGAAGCCCTTGTCGGTCAGCCAGCGATCCCAGCCCACAGCACGCTCGCTCCGACCGCTGTGGAACAGGTGACGCCCGTCGAGCGGAAAGACCGTCGCACCGGCAAACAGCAGTGCGGCGAGGAGGAGCCCGGTGACGATGACGAACAGGCCCGACAGGAGCATTGAGCCCCACACCTCGGACATGCTCCCGCCGACCAGCATGCAGATGCCCACACCGACGGCAGCGACAAGCGCGATGACAAACAGCCCGCGGCGCTCAAAGCTGCGGAGTCGGCTCCGCTGGTGGTCGCGGCGCTGTCGGATGAGTTCGAGGATCCGGTCTTCGTGCATGCGCCGGATTCTACAGCACCGCAGGGCTTCGACTAAGGAGGCACCGCCAGATAAATAACCAGTTATCGGTGCTGAGGTGCAAGTCCAGGCCAGTCCCATAGCCGAAGTTGTATCTGGATCCGTCGAGGATATCGGGCTGTGCTGGGCGCCGCAGATCGGCGCTGAGAGCGGTCATTTATCTGGCGGTGACTTCTAAGCTGCGCCCCGATGGAGGAGGAGTGCGGGGAGGCGGTCGGGCCATGCTGCGCGTCTGGCACGGGTGAGGAGCCGCCCGGCCTCATCGGCGGTGATGCGCCGTCGGCGCCCGATGGCGTCGAGGTTGATCTCCAGCGAAGCCAGCTCTGCGGCGTCTGCGGCGGCGACCTCGACCAGCGTTCCATAGCGGCAGAGTGCGGCGTGGAGGACCGGGCCGGAGACCGAGCCGAGGAGAGAGCGGAGGGGGCGGAGGTCGATCTCGGTGTCCATGGTTGGCTTCGAAGAGACATCCAGCAGCCACAGGCGCTCCGGGTTCACCAGCGCCAGTCGCTCGCCGTCTTCGGAGAACGCCCCGATCCAGGCATTCACCCGCGCGACGGGGCGCCGACCCTGCCACAGAATTCCGGCGTCGAGGAGGCGCCACTCGTCGGCGAGCAGGGCCATCGCAGTGGGCGGGCGGGCGGGCTGGGTGCCCGGCATGCTGAAGGCGGGCAGCTCCAGGTGAGGGGCGTCGTCCCACCAGGGGGTGAGGTGGGGAGTGCCGGTGGCGTCGAGGATGTCCTCCCGCCCGGTCGGGGTGTGCCGCCAGGTGAACCGACCGCATGCTGAGAGGAAGCGCTGATCGCCGGGAGGAATGGGCGGCAGTGGGATGTCCACCGGGCGGGAGTGCCGCCACTGTGCACAGCCGAGGTCGAAGACGTGGTGGTTCCAGGAGGTGTTGTGGCGGTAGACCAGGGCGTCGCCAACGGCACCAAGCAGGGTCAGCCCGGTGCTGCGCCACACATCAATCAGCGCGCCAGTCGGGAGGTGGATGCAGGTGGTGATGTAGGGGAAGTCGAGCAGGAGGTGATCTCCGCGAAGCACCGCACCGCAGGGGGCGAGGGGGGCGGGCATGACCTGGAGGGGGATGGGCTCGGTGCGCGGCGCGCCCATCGGACGCCACTGCACCGCGGTGGCCTCGGGGATGGGCTGAGGCTGGTGGAGGGCGGTGAGCGCGGCCTCAAAGGCGAGCTGAAGCTCCCGGTGTTCCTGGAGGAGCAGGAGCGGCGGGGCCTCCAGCCGCATCATGCGCTGGAGGCGGTTGCGGTGGTGGACCAGCCGAGCGAACCCGAGGTTGTCCGGGCCGGGCATCCGCATGCCACCGGCTCGGACCTGGAGCGGACGCATGGTGCAGGGGGGAATCGGCACCCGCTGGACCAGCGGCGCCCTGGACAGCGACGTCAGGGCGAGGTGTCCGGTGCAGGCCAGGGCTTCAGCGCGCCAGGAGAGGTCTCCGGCGAGCGCGATGGTGCTGTGGTCTGCGGACGGTGGCCACTTCAGGCGGGGCGGCCACTGCCAGAGCGGCGCACACTGACCGTTGGTGAGGCTGCGACCGGGCGGGAGGTGGATCTGCCCGCCGCTGAGCCAGGCTTCGCCCCGGGCCAGGGCGAGGACATGGGCCACCGAGCACCCCAGCGAGCGGGCGATGTCTGGTGCTGCGGCAGGATGGAGGAGGGGAATGGGAAGGGTCAGGATTCCCCAGCGGTCATCGCCGAAGATGTCCTCTCCCCACAGGCCACCGGGAACAGGCTGCTGCTCCGGTCCGGCCAGGAAGCCACCGTGGTGAACCTCTTTGAGGGTGGCGGCCTCTGCGATGGCCACCGCGACGAGGACATCGCCGGGCTGAGTGGGACTGTAGAAGCGATCGAGCAATTGGCACCTCCGCGAGGCATGAACGTAGCGCCTATTGGAGATGCTTTGCGGAAATAAAATGACCGGGAACACTGCCCCGGTCACTGCTTGTCCGTTCACTGTCGCGACGTTGGCGATCAGTACCGGGTGATGTAGTCCTGCATCCAGTCCACTTCGCCCCGGACTCCCTTGAGGTAGGTGCTCTGGACGAGCTTCGTGATCTTTCCGGGTGCATTCACCGGAAGACGGTCGACCTCTCGGACCGGAGTGATCTCAGCGGCAGTGCCGGTCATGAAGATCTCATCGGCGATGTACAGGGCATCCCGACCGAACTGGTCGGTCGTCACCTCGTAGTCATTCCGCTCCAGGATCTCCATCGTGGTGTGGCGGGTGATGCCGGCGAGGATGTTGGCGGTGGGCGGGGTCTTGATGACGTTGCCGCGAATCACAAACAGGTTCTCGCCGGTGCCCTCTGCGACGTATCCGCTCTGGTCGAGCATGACGGCCTCGTCGTAGCCGTTGTCGTCAGCCTCGTAGCGGGCGAGGATCGAGTTCACATAGTGACCGATGATCTTGGCACGCTGGAGGTTGGCGTTGACGTGGTGGCGGGTGTAGCTGCTGGTCGCCACCCGGATGCCCTTGGAGAGCCCCTCGTCACCGAGGTAGGCGCCCCACTCCCAGGTTGCGATGGTGAGATGGACCGGGTTGGTCCGCGCACCGAGCCCCATGGCGCCCGAGCCAAGGAAGACGATGGGCCGGATGTAGGCCTCCTCGAAGTCATTGGCTCTCAAGGTATCGAGGCAGGCCTGTCGGACCTCCTCAAACGAGAACGGAATCGTCATCCGGCACATGCGCGCGGAGTCGTACAAGCGGCGGAGGTGCTCGTCGAGCTTGAAGACCCCGCCCTTGCCGTCGGCCTGCTTGTACGCACGGATGCCCTCAAAAGCCCCCAGTCCGTAGTGCAGGGTGTGGCTGAGGACGTGGACGTTGGCCTCGGCGAACGGGACCAGCTTGCCATCCATCCAGATGTACTTGCTCTCGATACCCATTGGGGGCTCCTACTGAATCGGGTTGCCGTCGGCGTCTAGGACCACGATCGGCAGGGACAGGCTCTCCAGCCCCTCGCGGATCTCGGCTGCGTCGCCGACGACGAGAATGGCGAACTTGCTGGTGTCGATCCAGGCCGACCATGCGGCCTCGGCTTCGGCCATCGTGACCGCTCGGACGCGATCAGGGTAGGCCTTCAGCCAGTCGGCGGGGAGGTCGTAGCGGCGCACATCGACGGTGCGGTCCAGCATGTAGTCCGGGTTCTCGAACTTCAGCGGCCACTCCCCCAGCAGGTTGCCCCGCCCCGCCTCCAGCTCCGCCTCGGTCAGCGGCTTGTCGCCGGTCGGACCGCTCAGCTCCGCGAGGATCTCGGAGATCGCGTCGGTGGTGTGTGGGGTGACCACGCTGCTGCTGGCCACAAACAGGCCGGGCAGGTGGTTGTAGCCCACCCAGGAGCGGGCTCCGTACGTCCAGCCCTTGTCCTCTCGCAGGTTCATGTTGATCCGGGCGATGAACTGACCGCCGACCACCATGTTGGCGAGGTAGAACGCGGTGGCATCGTCGTCGGTGCGCTCCCCGACGAACTGACCGAGGCGCAGGACGGACTGCGGCGCTCCGGGCTTGTCGATGAGGTAGATGGTCGTCTCGGCGTGCTCGGGCAGGTCGACCGCGGTGGGCGGGGCGGGAGCCTCGTCGGGCAGGGCGGGCCAGGCACCGAACTGCGCCTCCAGCAGGGGCTGGATCTCGGCGAGGGTGGTGTCGCCGCCGACGAGGATGGTGGCGTTGCCAGCGTGGAGGTTGTTGGTGTACCAGCTCCGCATCTCGTCGGTGGTGATCGCGCTGTAGCTGTCGGCGGTGGTGAGGTTGCCGGCGTAGTT
>JBLHNG010000301.1:0-9460 GCA_047621685.1 Myxococcota bacterium
CCATCGAGCGCTTCGAGGTCATCGGGTTGCTCGGGGTGGGGGCGACGGCCCAGGTCTACCGGGTCCGTCACCGGGCGCTGGGCACCGAGCATGCCCTCAAGTTGCTCACCGCCGCCCGACCAGGGCTGCGCTCCCGGCTGCTCCAGGAGGGGCAGGTCCAGGCCCGACTGCGGCACGAGAACCTCGTCGCAGTCTCCGACATCATCGAGCACGACGGCCGGGCTGGGCTGGTGATGGAGTACATCAGCGGCGACTCGCTGGCGAGTGCCCTGAAGCGGCACGGACGGATGGGAGCAGACGCAGCCCTGGCGTTGTTCCTTCCGATCCTCGACGCGGTGGAGGTCGCTCACAGCGCTGGCATCCTCCATCGGGACCTCAAGCCAGCCAACATCCTCCTTGCAGACACTGACGGCGGTGTGGTGCCCAAGGTGACGGACTTCGGGATCGCCAAAGTGCGCACCGAGGGCGGGAAGAAGGGGCAGACCCGGGTCGGGCTGGCGATGGGGACCCCGGGCTATATGGCGCCAGAGCAGTGGGCGGACTCCTCCTCGGTGGATGCTCGGGCGGACATCTTCTCCCTCGGCGTGGTCCTCTACGAGATGCTCACTGGAAAGCTCCCCTACAGTGGCAGCACCTCCCTGAACCTGCTCGGGGCGACAATGTCGGGCACCCCCGCGCCGCTCTCTGCGCTCGCCCCTGCCACACCCGCTCAGCTCGTCTCCGCAGTCGAGGCGGCGATCCAGCCCGACCCTGCGGATCGGTTCGCCGATGTCGAGGCCTTCCGGAGCGCGCTGATGGTCGAGGAGCCGCCCCCGCTGCCCCAACCCCGTCGAAACCGCAGAACCCGCCTGCTCACCTGGATGGCCGGACTGATCGGACTGGTCGGACTGGGCGGCATGGCCGTGGCGATGGCGGGGGGCATCGTGTTGATGTGGCTGGTGGGGACGTACATGGAGGACACACCGGTGGGCAATGAGCCGGTGTCTGTGGGGAGCTTCTCCATCGACCGCACCGAGGTGAGCTACGCGGAGTACCAGAAGTGCCAGCGCATCGGTGATTGCACCCGCCTGCGCCGCTGGGACAACAGCTACGCCGCGGTCGATCTGCCGAGGCTGCCGGTGGTCGGGGTCGACTGGGAGCAGGCGTCGGCCTACTGCCGCTGGCGGGGTGGCCGGCTGCCGACGGAGGGGGAGTGGGAAGACGCTGCGACCCGCCGACGCCAGGCCTGGCCATGGGGGGACAGCACCCTGAGCTGCACACGCGCCAACTATGAGGGCTGCACCTATGGCGGACCGCTGCCGACCGACACGCTGCCAGATGGGGAGAGCCCGGCCGGTGTCCGGCATCTGATCGGCAATGTCTGGGAGTGGACCGCAACCACGGAGACCCTGCAGCGGATCATCCCGGTTCGCTCGACCAGGCAGGCGGTGCTTCGGGGTGGGGGCTGGTCGACCGCGGAGTCGGATCTGGAGGCCGCACGCTATCTGGCCGGGACGAAGCGGATTAGCCCGATTTACGGATTTCGCTGCGCCTACTGAGCGGGTTTTGCGACTCAATGGAGGCAGCCGCTCAGCACAACAGGGCGCTGCACGCCTCGCGCATCCTGCCTCCAAGGACGATCCCGTCGTTGTTGACCCGTGCTTTGCCGCAGGATGACCAGGATGACCATGGGGTGCTCCGGTGAGTCTGGGAGAGGCGTCGTAGCGGATTGCTACCGCTGAGCCGCCCACGCCCGGCGCTCTGCGATGCGATCGGCGCGCAGGGTCACCCGGGGATCGCTGCACTGAGAGAGGACGGGTAGGGTGGCATCGAGCAGGTCATCCTCGCCCAGGCGCTGCAGCC
Source organism: Myxococcota bacterium (assembly GCA_047621685.1). Classification (GTDB taxonomy): domain Bacteria; phylum Myxococcota_A; class UBA796; order UBA796; family UBA796; genus JAQXDW01. The sequence continues at coordinate 1,843 of JBLHNG010000301.1, forward strand.
CCGACGCCGTCGCGAGCAGGGTGTCGGCGATCGGCTCGCAGGCATCGGGCGCCGCCGAGAGCAGGGCGAGGGCCTCAGCGAGTCGGACGCGCTGGGCGGGCAGGAGGCTGAGGGCGTAGGGGCTCACCGTCAGGTCGAGTCCCCGGGTGGCGAGGATGTGGCGGAGGCCGTCGTGCTCGGGGTGACGCCGGGCGAGGTCCTGGATCGCCTGCTGGGACCACCAGCCGTCCATCGACAGCGCCTCGGCCAGCGGCGCCTGGATGGTCGGATCCGCGAGGCAGGCCGCGAGGATTGCCCGGTCGGGGTCGCTCTCCAGGGTGAGCCGGGCGGCGTAGGTCTCCGCCAGCGCGGGGAAGTCGGCGCGGTGGAGGAGGCTGATGGTGCGGGCGCGGAGGAGGCGGGCGCGCTCGTCGTCGGCGAGGTCGTCCAGCGGGCGGTCCAGCAGGGTCAGGGCCTCATCGTCTCGGCCGAGCTGCTGGAGGCAGGTGGTCGCCGGGAACACCCACCTCAGGCTGTCGTCGTCTTGCAGGAGCGCGGCGTAGTCGGCATAGGCCCCGGCGTAGTCTCCAGCGTACAGCCGACGCTCGGCGAGGGCGTGGCCGGGCTCGCGCTTGGGGCCGAGCTTGGGGCACGTCTGGCTGCGGTAGGCTGGCGAGAGCACCGGGTCGAACGACTCCCGGGCCTTCGCGGTGTCCTCCAGGTCGGTCGGCACAGTCGCGAGGAACGCCCGCCACTGCCCGTCCAGCCCGGCGAGGTCCGCACCGTAGATGCCGGTGTAGTCGAGGGTCCGCTGGAGCCGGGTGTAGTCGGCGAAGCCCTGCTTGAGGATGAGCCAGCCGACGAACGAGGCGGAGGCCTCATAGGCGTTGCTCTCGTTGACCCGGGTGAACCCGCCGATGTCCATGAACACATCCGCTGGGGGAAGCTGCTCGCTGGCCAGGGCGCCCGCAGCGGTGGTGTGGGCCTCGGGTAGCAGGGCGAGGTCGTCCTCCCAGGCCGTCGCCATGCCCTCCAGGTGTCCGCGCAGCAGGATCAGCCGGGGGTTCCAGGTCAAGTCGACGTTGATGGTGTGGACCAGCTCGTGCTCGAACGTCGTGCCCATCGTCGTCCACCAGGGGATGTTCATCCAGTGCGGCCCGGCGTGGGCGGAGGTGTAGCCGGTCAGGGCGGTGAGGTGGTCGTAGTCCTCAAACACCCGAACCTCGATGATCGTGTCGTCGTCGAGGTCCCAGGCCGACTGGAGTCGGTGCCACTGCCACTCGGCGTTCTCAGAGATGGTGTCGAGGTAGAGCATGGCCCGGCCGGTGGAGACGTAGCGAAAGCGGAAGTGCTCGGTGGAGTGCTCGCCGTCGAGCTGGCTGTGCAGCGCGCTGCGTCCGGGGCCGAGGCCGAGGTGGCTGCCAGCGAGCAGGGTGGCGGCGAGCAGGGGGACGCCGAGCAGCGCGGAGAGCAAGACGGGTGCCTGGCGGTGCAGCGACCAGAGGGTGAGGGCGACGCCGACCAGCCACAGCCGCTGGCGGAGGTGGACCTCGGTGGTCACCATCTCGATGCGCTGGCTGAACCCGATGAGGTCGCCCATGAACAGGTCTACCGCTCGGACTCCGTACAGCCCCTGAAGGCCGAGGTTCGCTCCATCGACCAGCCCCAGCACCCCGAGCAGCCCCAGCACCCGGCGATCCGACCAGCCCACGGTCATCACCCCGATCACCGCCGCAAAGAGGGCCATCGGCGGCCAGGTCACCCAGAAGTACGCCCCGGTCCCGATGGTCCGGCAGTCGTGCCACAGGCTGCCGAGGAGGTGCTGGGTGAGGTACGCCCCAACGCCCAGCGCCCCGGCCATCGCCAGGGTGGTGAGGAGTCGCTGAGTCGGCGGACCAGGCAGCCGACGGGGCAGGAGCATCAGGCCCACACCGCAGGCGAGGGTGAAGACCTGGGTGAACTCGTGGGTCAGCAGGTGGTAGGGCGCGGTGAGCTGGCCGACGAGTGCGCAGAGCACGCCGCCGATCAGCCCGAAGAGGAGGAGCTTGAGCACGGAGGCATTGTCACCCGGCGGGCCGCTCCGCGATAGCATGCCGCATGCAAACTGAGCGGATTCGAGCGTGGGATGAGCGTCTCGTGCAGCTGGCCCGATCCATCCGGATCCTCGGCCCGCTGTCCTGGCCCGATACCGTCGAGGCGGCCTTCTTCGCTGCCGGGGGCACCCAGCTGCCCGCCCCTCCGCCCGTCGAGATCGACCACAGCGAGACCATCGCCGCCCTCTCCACGCTCAGCCGAGAGATCGACGGCGCGGACCCCCTCGGGGCGTTCCTGATCCGCACTGCCGACAGCTACCGGGACGCCGCGGAGATGGTCCAGCACGCCCACACCCCGCTCTTCACCGAGCGCTCGGTGGCCATCTACGGCGCGCCCAGCCAGCCGATCATCCCCGGTGCACCCACTCACCTCGACGCCGCCGAGCACTTCATCGCCGCGACCATCACCGCCCCCCTCGGCGAGCCCCGCCCGACCATGCCCTCCGAGGTCGCTGCGGCGTGGCTCCAGGCCAAGATTGACCGCTACTTCACCGACGAGCCGCTGCCGGTGGTGCTCGACGACCACCTCGCTGCTCTGGCCACCGCCGGGTCGTTTCGGGTGCGGATCCGGGGTGGCACGGACTACACCGAGGAGACCCTCCGGCAGCTCCTGCAGCACGAGGCCCTGGTCCACAGCGCGACCAAGCGCAGCGGACGTGCCCAGCCGCTGCTCACGAGCCTCGGCCTCTCCAGCCCCCGGACCACCGCCACCCAGGAGGGCCTCGCCACCCTCGCTGAGCTGATCACCGACACCATGGACCTCGCCCGGCTCCGACGGATCGCCCTGCGCATCCAGGCCCTCGACGCCGGGCTGTCCGGGGCGGACTTCCTCCAGGTCTACGACATCTTCCGGGACGGTGGCCAGCCCGACACCGAGGCCTACCGATCCGCCGCCCGCATCTTCCGGGGCGGTGACGTCCGCGGCGGGATCGTGTTCACCAAGGACGTCGTCTACCTCAAGGGCATGACGACCACCCACACCTTCCTGCTCAAGGCGATCCTGGAGGGCCACCACGACATGCCCGCCCGCCTGTTCGCTGGCCGCATGACCCTCGGCGATGCGGTGCTGCTGGAGCCGGCGTTTGACGATGGCACTCTGGCTGGCCCCCAGGTGGTGCCCGACTGGATCGTCAGCCTGCCGACCCTCGCGGCCTACCTGTCCTGGGCAGGCTTCTCCAGCCGCATCCCGCTGGGCGACCTCTGCATGGCCGACTTCGCGAAAGAAGCGCTGTCGTGAGGGTCATCGGTCCGGTGGGGTCGGTGGCAGTGGTCGCAGGCTCCATGCTGGGCATCGGCATCTTCCTCACCCCGCCCCTCGTCGCCGCCGCCGCTCCCTCGGCGGCGTGGTTCTATGGCCTCTGGCTGGCTGGCGGGCTGGTGGCGCTGTCTGGGGCGATGGTCTACGCCCAGCTCGGGGCGATGCGGCCGGAGGCTGGCGGAGACGTCATCTTCCAGCGCGCCGCCCTCGGTCCGGCCATCGCCGGGGCCAGCGGGGTGGTGATGTTCACCCTGGCGTTTGCAGGCTCCATGGCGACGATGGCTTCGGCGGTCTGCCAGTATCAGCTCGCCACGGTCACCGGCATCGACCTCTCGGTGCCCATCCTCGGCATACCCGCCTACCAGCTCGCCGGCATGGCCGTGGTCCTCGCCCTCACCGGGCTCAACGTCCTCAGCGTGCGGCTGACCACCTGGGCGCAGACCGCGCTGACTGCGATCCCGATGGTGCTCCTGATCGGCCTTGCAGTGTGGGGGCTGGCTGGGGAGGGGGTCGTCGGAGGGCCAGTCGAGGCACCGACCGGGCTGCTCGGGGCGTGGCTGGCGATCTACTTTGCCTACGCTGGCTGGCCGGCGGTGATCTATGTGGCCGGTGAGGTGCGGGATCCCGAGCGCAGCCTGCCGGTTGGGCTGATCGGCGGCACGGTGATCATCACCGCGCTCTACCTCCTGCTGTGTGCGGCGATGGTCCACGTCCTCGGCATGCCCGGCCTGGCCGGCGCTGGAGAGGCGGGCTCGGCGATGGCGGCGGTCCTGCTGCCAGATGGAGCGGTGATCATGAGCGGGCTGGTCGTCCTGGCCCTGCTGGCTTCGATCAACGGGACCGCACTGGGCGGGGCTCGGGTGGCGCTGGCGCTCGCAGAGCAGGGCGCGCTGCCGAGTGCGCTGGCTCAGCGCGATGGCGTGCCGACCCGTGCGCTGTGGGTGCAGGCCGGGATCGCCTGCCTGCTGCTGCTGACCGGCGGCTTCTCCACCATCCTCAACATCACCACCCTGGCGATGATGCTCATCGGCTCCCTGACCGTGATTGCAGCGCTGATCCTCCATGCCCGAGGGGAGCGGGGGCCTTACAGGGCGCCGCTCTGGCCGCTGCCGGCGGTGGTCTACCTCGCCTCCAGCGTTGCCGCAGTCGGCTTGATGCTCGCACAGGCGGAGTCGCTGAGGGAGCCCTTGATCGGGATCGGTGTGATGGCGGTCATTGCGGCATTGCTGGCGATCCGAGTCCGTAGTGTCTGAGCACCACGGGATGCTGTCGAACCCATGACAAGACGGCGCTGAGATCCCGGGTATATACGCCATGCCATGATCGCCCTCCTACTCCTGACCGGCTGTGACGAGCCCGTTGAAGTCGATGACTCCGCTCGGGGGGACTTCATCATGGGTGGGGTGCTCAACGCCGAGATCGTCGATCCCTACAGCTACGCCAGCCGCTGCCCGGCCCAGGGCTCCATCGAGATCGTCCTTCGAACTGCTGCCAACGAGCAGATGACCATCACGATGCCGCTGCTGGAGCCCAGCACCTTGACCGCACAGGTCTGGTTCGCGGACACCGGCTTTGACTTCGACTACATCGACGATCCGATCAACCCTGGCGACTGGCTGAAGGGCACTGAGGGCAAGCTGGAGCTGGACGCCTTTGAGGTTCCTGGCGGACGGGTGATCGGGCTGGTGGACATCTGGGGCACCATGACCTCCGCGGAGGGCGAGGTCATCGAGACCGACTACCACATCCGCGGCAGCTTCGACGTCCCCCGGACGGACACCTGCCAGTAGGGTTTCTCTGTTAGGCTCGCGAGATGTCTGAGACCACCGAGCCGGTTCCCTGGCGATCAACGCTTGTATTGAACAGCACCCTCTCCGGGCTGTGCAAGCTCATCCCCCTGCCGTTCATCGACGACATCATCCAGGGCTTCGTCGTGCGGTACATGATCAACCAGATCCTTGCCCACCACGACCTCACTGCCGACAGCGCTGCCCTGGACCGCTTGACCCGGGAGCGCACCGGCTGTCCGCTGGGCTGCATCTACACCCTCGTCCTCTATCCGATAAAGAAGATCCTCAAGAAGGTCCTGTTCTTCCTGGCGTTTAAGGACTTCGTGGACGAGTCCAGCAAGTGGTTCCACCGTGGATACCTCATCCAATTCGCCGCCCAGAGCGAGCTGCTGGGTGCCCGGGAGCTGTCCGACCCGCATCGGCTGTGGCCGGTCGCCCTGGCCATCGAGGAGACCTGCGCAGAGACGGACATGAAGCGGTTCACCCGGCTGCTCAAGCGGGCCTTCTCCGGCAGCCGCGTCTCGCTGCGTATTGCTTCTCGGAAGCTGTGGCGGATGGTCGGTGCGGAGCGGAAGCGGGATGATGCGGAGGCGGCTGTTGGGACTGCGCTGGGGCAGGTTGAGGTGGATTCGGGGGAGCTGGAGAGCACTCTGGCGGCGTTCTCGGCGGAGGTCTGGAAGGAGTCTGACCACCTCGTCGCCCTGGAGCAGAAGTTCCTGGTGAAGCTTGAGGAGACTGCGAAGCGGTATCAGGCCGGGCAGGTTGCGGGAGAAGAGTAAGAATAGATCCGGCTCAGCTGCCCCGTTGAGGCACAGGACGGTCCGTTGAGACTGCGGGCGGTAGGAGAGTGCGCGGGTGTCGGGTCCGCTGGGCGGGTAGTCCAGGGGGAGCGGCGAACGCAGTCGCTGAGCGAGTATTCGTGCAGCCCCCCTCGAGCGCAGCGCCACAAGCAGCCCGGAGCGAAGCGAAGGTCTGCGGTGGTGCGGGGTGGCCAGGAAAAGCATGGCGCCGACGCTGAGTGCCCTCAGCGAATCCGGGGAGGGAGGGCCCTTCGGAGTCGATAGCCACGAGGCTGCGCAGCCAGAGGCAAGCAGTGCAGGTAGGCAACATCAATGTCGGTGATTCACGCATCGTCGAAGTGTGGGGCTTCCGCACGGTGGCTCCTCCGTACTCCAGCGATGCGAGGATCGTGGGTTTCGATGTTGCCTACCCTGTTCTGCTCGCCCTTTGGGCTTCTCAGCGACGGGGCGATGGGATGACGGCGGGTGCTCCCTCACCGGATGGTTGAGGGCACTCAGCGTCGGCGCCATTCTTTTCCTGGCCACTTCGCGCCAACGCTGGCCTTCGGCCCGCTCATGACGCTGCGTTCAAGGGGGGCTGCACTTCCTGCATTCGCCTCCTTACGTCGGCTCTTTCCAGTCGCCGCTCCCCCTGGACTACCCGCCCAGCGGACCCCAGCTGGACACCCGCGCACTCCCCACCGCCCGCAGTCTCAACGGACCGTCCTGTGCCTCAACGAGCGCCCCAAAGTGCCGCAAAGAACGCCACCGCTCAGCCAACAAACTCCAACCGCTTCATCCCCCGCAGCTTCTTCACCCGAATCTCCACCCGGCTCGCCTCACTCCGCGTCTCATACGGACCATAAACCCCTGCAACCACCCACGGCCTCCCCGCCCGGGTAGCCCGCGCCCCACCAGCCTTCTCACCATTGTGCTGCCCCAGACGCCGGTCGAGGTCAGTCGTAATGCCGACATACGTCCGCCCCAGCCGCTCAGACCGCAGCACGTAGACCTGCCACCTCACGGAATGAGCACGCCGGGGTTCAACAAACCATCCGGGTCCAGCGCCGCCTTCAGCCGCCGCAGCACATCGACGCCGACCGCCCCCAGCTCCTGGGGCATGAAGTCCCGCCGAACCCGTCCGATCCCGTGGTGGTGGGAGATCCCGCCGCCGGCCGCAGCAGTGGCGACCATGGTGCGACGCCAGCACTCGGTGTAGATCCGCTCCATCGCCTCGCGCTCGGCGGGCTGGGCGACGAAGGTGAAGTAGAGGTTGACCCCGGAGCGGTAGGCGTGGCTGGCATGGGCGGAGACTGCGACCATCTCGGGGACCTCGGACAGCGAGGCGGTCACGGAGTCATAGACCGCGCCGATGCGACTCCAGGCTGCGGAGACCTCGATGGTGTCCACGACGAGGCCGATGGCGGAGAGCTGGCCGAGGGTCGGCACGTGGTTTCGCACTGCCAGCCAGCAATCGACCGCTGCGGCGTTGGTCGGGGTGCCGGTGGTCTCACACAGCGTCGCGCAGCCGTCGGACTGGGCGTCCACCATCCCGGCGGGGCCTTCGTGCAGCAGCAGCAGGATGCAGCGACCGTCGGGGCACCAGGCGTCGAACTGTCGGCGGCTCTCGGCGGCGTCGTACAGCCGCACCACCGTCGGACGCCAGCCCTCCCGGATGATCCGCCGGATCGCGTCGAGGCCGTCGGTGAGGGTGGCGAA
>JBLHNG010000302.1:0-9454 GCA_047621685.1 Myxococcota bacterium
GTCTGCAGAGACGCCGGTCTCAGGATCCTCCCCGCCATCGAGGTAGCGCCACTCCGCAATCGCCGAGCCAGAGAAGCCGCCGTCCGCCTCATCCACCCCCCAGATCTCGCGAATCTGAGGTGCTACAGAGCGGGCGTCGAGGGCGCGGGCGATGTTGTGGGAGGCAAACGCAGAGACCTGGGCGTCTCCCGTGGCGGTCTGGATGAGCACGTCGTCGTCCATAGAGGACACCCAGCCGCTGCCCTCGGCGGGCTCCCACAGCGTCTCCAGCACACCGAGCATCACCGCCACGTCTCGGGCGTCGGGGTAGCGGGTCTCCAGGATGAGCCGGAAGGCGTCGAAGTGGATGCTGCGGGGCATGATCGTGGTGAACGGACCGCCGGGCACGCTGACCCCGCCCCGGGAGAGGCGCTGAGAGAAGCCGAGGTAGCCCACACCGATGATGCCGCCCTGAGAGATCCCATAGAACGTTGTCTGTGCCGGGTCGATCACCGCCACATCGCCGACCATCAGGGCGGGCTCGTCGTCGAAGCCGCCCTCCTGGAGGTGCCGCATCACGGTGTCCAGCTCGACGAAGCCCTGGAGGGTGCGCTCGGGGACCCGGGGGAACATGCCGAGGTCGGTGGCCATCATCAGGGTGATGTCGCCGCGGTCGTCTTTGGACATGCCCCGCCAGTCGCTGGCGATCATGACCGCGCTGTGGTCGTCGAGCAGCTCGCCGAGGTACGCCTGGGTGGACTCTTCGCGGCTGCCGAGCAGGCCGTGGCCGAACTGGATGGTCAGGGCCGGGCGGGGGTCGGCGAGCAGGGAGCAGGGGATCTGGGCGATGAAGTCGACCTCGACCGTGTCGCTGAGGACGGGCATGCCGTCGGCGTCCCGGGTGAGGAGCTCGCCGTCGTCGGTGAGGTAGCTCGGTGCGGTGACGGTGCCTTCGATGGTGCGGCCGATGGTGACGCCCTCCTCGGCGCAGTCGGCGTCGAGCACCTCGGTGATGGTGTGGGTCGGGGAGGGCTGGGCGGCGGCATCTTCCCGCAGGAACTCAGCCACACCGAGGGCGCTGTCGGTGGAGTGGGTGACGAAGTCCCAGGCGAGCTGGAGGCCGTCGGTCTCGATGCCGGCGTCTGCGAGCACCGGGAGAATGTCGGAGGCGTAGTAGTCCGCCCGGGAGGCCGGGATCTCCATGTCTGAGATCGCAGAACCTGCCGAGTCGGTCAGCCCGCGCACCGCGACGACATGCCGGGCGCCGTGTCGCATCGGGGCTGCAAATCGTACTGCGACAGTCCGCTGATCAGGATCTTCCGCTGCGGCATCGGGCTCCAGCCACACCGGGACCGACTCTCCCGTCTCTACGTCAATGACCGACACGATGGCCTGCTCTCCCACCGCTTCATGGCCAGGAACGTCTCCGAGGTCGGCGAGCCAGAACACCAGCGGACCCCAGGTCGAGAACCCATCCCGCTCGTTCCAGGCCCACGGGTCGGTCACCACGCCGTCGATGTCCACCGGCAGACCGGCCTCGGGGATCGCCATCCGCCAGCCGCTGGCCGTGGTGTCGTCGGGGGTCATCATCGCGGTGGAGGGGAACGGCAGGGCGCAGACCTCCAAGATCAGCGGATCGCAGCCTTCGGGAACGGAAGCAGCGGGGGTGTCGACGTCCTCACCACAGGCGAGCAGGAGCAAGGGGAGCATGGCGTCTTCTCGGGGATAATATGCGGCAAGTCTTTAACTGACTGACTGAGTCAGTTATATAGCCGCCATGGCCCGAACCCGCTCCCCCGACCGCTATGCTTCGCTGGTGTCCGCCTCGATCCAGGCGTTCATTGAGGCGAACGGCTACCGGCGCGCTCAGGTGGAGGATGTCGCGTCGGCGATGGGGGTCGCCAAGGGCACCGTCTACCTCTACGCGAAGAGCAAGGCGGCGCTGTTTGACCTCGCGGTTCGCCATGCCGACGACTCGACCCCGCCGCCGATCCCTGCGGTCCTCCCGGTGCCCACGCCCGCACCCGGTCAGACCGTGGCGTACCTCCGCCAGCGCATGGCCGACGCGGGTCGGTTCCCCCGCCTCCTGGCCGCCACTGAGTCCCCGGGGTCAGACATCACCGCGGAGCTGTGTGGCATCGTGGAGGAGCTGTACGACACGGTCGCCGCCAACCGGGTGACCATCCGGCTGATCAACACCGCCGCCCGGGACCTGCCGGAGCTGGGCGGGCTGTGGTTCGACGGCGCTCGCGCTGGCCTGCACCGTCGGCTGACCGACTACCTCGACGAGCGAGTGGCTGCAGGCTCGCTGCCTGCCCCGCCCTCCACTGCTGCGGCGGCTCGCATGATCATCGAGTCCACCCTCTGGTTCGCCGTCCATCGTGCCTGGGATCCCCGGCCCGACGGCATCCCTGACGATCTGGTGCGTGCCACCATCACCACCGGCCTTGTTCGAAGTCTACTTGGAGATTCCTGAATGTCTACGCTCGTAATCCGCAACGGAACCCTCGTGGATGGCACCGGCGCCCCCCAGCGCTCCGCCGATGTCGCCATCGAGGATGGCCGCATTGTCGCCATCGGCGAGGGCCTGCCCCCCGGCGATGAGGAGATCGACGCCACTGGCTGCATCGTCGCGCCGGGCTGGGTCGATGTGCACACCCACTACGACGCCCAGGCCACCTGGGATCCCTACCTCACCCCCTCGGGCTGGCACGGCGTGACCACCGTGGTCATGGGCAACTGCGGAGTCGGGTTTGCCCCGGCGCGTCCCGAGAGCCGCGACTGGCTCATCCAGCTGATGGAGGGGGTCGAGGACATCCCCGGTGCGGCGATGCATGAGGGCATCCAGTGGGACTGGGAGCACTTCCCGGAGTACCTCGACGCCCTCGCCAGCCACCCCCGGGCCATCGACATCGCCGCCCAGGTGCCCCACGCTGCGGTCCGGGCCTACGTCATGGGCGACCGGGGGGCCCGCAACGAGCCGGCCACCGCTCAGGACATCGCCGCCATGGCCGACATCGTGCGCGACGGCATCGCTGCGGGTGCGCTCGGCTTCTCGACCTCCCGCACCCTCATCCACAAGGGCAGCGACGGCGTGCATGTGCCGGGCACCTTCGCCGGAGAGGACGAGCTGGTCGGACTCGCCGAGGGTCTGTCGGAAGGCGGGGGCGGGGTCTTCCAGATGACCTCCAACCACGAGGACATGGTCGACGAGCTGGTCTGGATGCGTCAGATCGCCCGGGACACCGGCTGCACCGTCAGCTTCAACCTCCACCAGACCGACGTCGCCCCGCTTTTGTGGAAGAAGATGCTGACCCTGCTCGAAGAGACCCAGGCGGAGGGCCTGCCGGTCTACGCCCAGGTTGCTGGTCGTCCCCCGGGCATCCTGATGTGTCTGGAGGGCACTGCGGTGCCGCTGCTGAACTCGGTGACCTACCTCGGCCTGCACTTCCTCCCCCACGATGAGAAGGTCGCGAAGCTGCGGGAGCCGGAGATCCAGGCGGCGATCATCGCGGATGAGCCCCTGTCTGTGGGGCCGTTCGAGGACTTCATCCTCAGCAGCTTCGACCGCATGTACCGTCTGGGCGAGCAGCCGAACTACGAGCCCGAGCCCGCCACCTCTGCCGCTGCGATCGCTGCGGAGCGTGGCTGCCATCCCCGCCAGGTGGTCATCGAGTGGCTGCTGGAGAACGACGGCCGCGGGGTCATCTACTTCCCGATCTTCTGCTACACCGACGGCGACATGGAGGTCACCCGCGCGCTGCTCAGCCACCCGGGCACGGTGGTTGGTCTCGCGGACGGCGGCGCACACTGCGGCACCATCTGCGACGTCTCGACCCCCACCTTCCTGCTCACCCACTGGGTCCGCGACCGCATCCGTGGCGAGAAGCTGCCGCTGGAGCAGGTCATCGCGATGCAGACCCGGGACAGCGCGAAGCTCTACGGGCTGACCGACCGCGGGGTGATCGCGGAGGGCATGAAGGCCGACATCAACGTCATCGACCTCGACCACCTCACCCTGCACGCCCCGGAGATCATCTATGACCTCCCGGCTGGTGGGCGCCGGTTCATCCAGCGGGCGGACGGCTACCGGGCCACGGTGGTCAGCGGCGAGGTCGTCTTCCGAGACGGCGAGCCCACTGGGAAGCTGCCGGGCAAGCTCGTCCGCCGACAGGACCTGCCTCAGTCCGCGATGTCGTAGCGGGCCTGCTACCCTGGGTGGATGCTCCTCTTCCTCCTGGCCTGCACCGCGTCCTCATCCGACACTGCTCCCGACGAGTCCGTCTGCAATGGCTCTGCTGCCCTGTGTGGCCGGTCGCTGAGCGCGGTGGCGTTTGCTGGCACCCACAACAGCATGTCCAGCGAGGAGCTGGGGTGGTCCATCCCCAACCAGAGCTACGCCGTGCCCGCGCAGCTCGCCGATGGGGTGCGGGCGCTGAACCTCGACACCCATGCGTGGGAGGACGGACTGTGGCTGTGCCATGGCTACTGCGATCTGGGCAGCCAGCCGCTCGTGGAGGGCTTCGCAGAGATCACTGACTTCCTCACGGACAGCCCCGGGGAGGTGGTCATCCTCACGCTCCAGGATGGCATCTCCGGTGAGCAGACCCGCACAGCGCTCACCGAGGCGGGGCTTGCCGACCTCGCCTATGCCCACACCACCGGGCAGCCCTGGCCCACGCTCGGCGAGCTGATCGACGCCGATCAGCGGGTGGTGATCTTCTCGGGAAGCGGCGGCGGGGTGGACTGGCACCACAGCCAGTGGGAGCACTGGATCGACGTTCCCTACTCGGCGGAGTCGGTCGAGGACTTCGCCTGCACCGACGACCGGGGCGACCTGGACACCGCCACCCTCTACAACATCAACCACTTCCTCACCAGCCCGTTCGCCTCCCCCGAGCTGGCGGAGGAAGCCAACACCCTGGCGGTCATGCAGGGGCATGTGGCGGACTGTCAGGCAGCGTCGGGGCGGTTCCCCAACCAGGTGCTCGTCGACTTCTACGACATCGGCGCGGTGGAGTCGGTGGTGGATGCGCTCAACGCGCAGTGAGGCGACCGGGCCTCAGCAGCCCATCGGCACCGCAGCCTCCACCATGCGGCTCTCCACCAGCTCGCCGTCCCGGTAGGCGCTGATGCGCAGCCACACCGTCGAGACACCGACGAAGCAGGGGGCAGACCAGGGCGTCTCGCAGGTGGGACGATCCGCCTCGTTGAATTGCTCCGAGAGGCGATCCTGGATGGCGTCGTCGAGCTGATCGGCCGCGACGGTGGGGAACTGGCGGTGGTCGACATCGGTGAGGACCGGCAGGGTGAGCCCCCCGGTGGTCCTGGCTGGCAGCCACGGGGAGGTGTGGTGGGCGAAGTCGTCCAGCTCCCAGTGAGGCCCCTCCATCGACACCGAGATTGAGGTCTCAAAGCGCATCTCGACGAAGATGGTGTCGGCCCGGTCGGAGTCGTAGTCCACGCTGACCCCGGCCCCGGGCAGCCACTCGCCCAGGTCCAGGTCCAGGAAGGACTCATCGAGGTCGTGGGTGCGCAGCATCTCTGCGTCGGGCTGGTGGAGGGTGACCGCGGTGAGGATGGACTCTGCGTTGGCGGAGGACAGGGCGAGGAGGGAGAGGATCATGGCGTGCTCCAGGGCTATGCCTGGAGTTAAAGCAGGAGTCGTGCCAGGTTTGTGCGGCGGATAGTCCACGTTGGTTCGTTTAGATATCGGACGGGTAGCGCCGAATCTATGATTTAGAGCAACGCGCGCCGGGCCAGCTCAGCCTTCGCGTCGTCGGCCAGCCGGGGGTGCCGCACGAGGCGGTGCAGCACGGCGATGGTCTGTGGGCCGAGCCTCTCGGGAAGCACCGAGGAGGCCTTGAGGCGCTCGGGGTGGTGGTGGATCGCCCTGGCGATGGCCCGGTCGGGCTGACCCTGGAGGAAGACGCGCGCAGCCTGGTGCCACGGTGCCCGCCGGCCGCCCAGCAGCACCCGGGCCAGATCGAGCACCCAGCCCGGCCCGCCGCAGGCCCCGGCCAGTGCGATTCCCCGTCGCATTCGCCCCTCGATGCCGGCCCGAAGCTCCTGGTGGATCGCCCACCATCCCGCTCGCCCCATCGCCTTGATCGCTTCTCGCTCCGCGATGGTCACGGTGCCCTTGCGGATCGGGCGTCGGATGAGCTTCGCGCAGCATGCCCGCAGCCATGCCGCGGTGATCGGGTTGTCTGAGGAGCGGGCCGCGGTGATGATCTCGGGGGTGAGGAGCTGGCGGGTGGTGCGCCACTGGAGCGTGGTCAGCCGGATCACTGCGAGGGCGGCGTCGGGGCGGCTGGTGGCGGCCTCGCACAGCGCGGTCTGCTTGATTCGATCGCCTGAGAGCGCCCCGGCGAGGAGGATCCCGGTGCTGCTTCCGGTCATCGTGAGGGTGCGCCCCATGCGCTCCAGCTGTGTGCGAAGGGTCACCAGCAGGTAGCCCAGCGCCTCAGCGGCCTCGGCGGTGATCGCGTCGGTGAGGGGGCCGTCGGCGTAGGAGACCAGCAGATCGGCGGCGGAGTCGTCCTCGGAATCCCCAAGGCCCCGCAGCATCGCCCGTGCGGTGTCCGGGTCGGCTGAGCGGAGGATGCGGGAGCACCGGCCGACCGGGATCGGCGCGCAGATGGCGGTGGCCGCAGCCAGCTTGGCGGTCGGATCCGGGGCGATCTCCAGCAGCCGGAGCACCGGCCCGTTGACCAGACGACCATCTCCCGGCTCGGTCCACTGCGGCACCACCCGGAGCAGTGCCGAGAGTGCCGGGTCGGTCGGTCGCACGGACTTCAGGGCCTCGCGGAGCTGCTGGATGCGCATCGGTCGGTCCAGCACCTGCCCGGCCTCAGGCCACTCGCTGAGCAGCTCCCACAGTGACATCGGCGCACCGGGCAGCATCGCGCCGAGCACGCGCCGCAGTGCCATGGACATGTGGCGATCCTCGATGATGAACCGGCGGATCCCCGGGTGGGCGATGAGGGGACTGTTGAGGAGGGTGCGCATCGCGGCGTCTTCGTGGCCAGCGAAGTGCAGCACCTCATAGAACGGCACCCAGCCGTGGACATCGGCGGCGGAGAGGGCGGTCAGCAGGCGGTCGACGCGGGTGTTCTGCTGATCGACCGGCAGCGCGCCCGGAAGCCAGACCGGATCGAGGTTATCCAGCAGCCGCTTCTCGACCTCTCCCCACTCCCCGGCCGCCATGCGCATCGCCAGCTCGAACAGCGCGGCCTCGGTGGGCAGAGAGGTGAACAGGCGCTTCAGGTCGGCGGTGGGATCCAGCGACCAGTCCTTCAGGCGCCCCAGCCCGGTCGCCGCAGCCTCTGGAGCGTGGTCCACCACCATCCGAAGCAGTGCGAGCCAGTGCGGCAGGCAGACCTCCTCGAGAGCCACCGACAGGGCTTCTTGGATCCCCAGTGACTCCGCCAGCTCCACACCCTGCGAGTAGTGCTCAGGATGGCGGAGGAGCGCGAGAAGGTTGGTTTGGTGATCAGTCACGCAGGGCCATCATTGCATAGTTTCAGTTCGCCGCTTGTTTAGTATTCAAACAGTCTGTTCTGAGGTGCTTCAGGACGGCAAAGAGACCGTCATAAGCCATCCTGGGATGTGCCTTATTGGAGGCTTTATCGCGTCGAGACCCGGACGCGTCCCGATGCCTGGGTGGCATCAAAGAGCACGGTCGGTGGCCGATCCTGCATGTTCTCCAGCGCCCGATCCAGGGACAGAACCGACTCTGCGGGTGCGAGCAGATCCGTGCCATTGACCGACACGTTTCGCATCACCGGCAGCAGCATCCGAGCAGTCCGAAGTGACAGGTGGGTCTCTGGCGCGGCGACCCCGTCGGCGTCCCAGCTCTCCAGCACCACCGTCCGAGCCACGGGGGCCTCAATGCGACCCAGCAGGACCAGCTCGACCGACTCTCCAGCACCCGTGGTGACCGGCACCGGTATCACCGCACCCTCCGGCAGCTCCCCGGCCCAGGCGACGATCTCATCGAGGTTGCCCGCATACTGCTGAATCTGAGCCTGCATGGTCAGGGTGACAATGCCCTCCTCCACCCAGGCATAGGGGACCTCGATGGTCATCCGCTCTCCACCCACAGCTGCCTGAAGTCGCAGCCACGTCTCCCCCGATGCATTTCCCGCCCACAGCAACCCCATCCACACGGCGACAGTCCGCATGCCAACCCCCCGGTCTCTCATTGAGACACCGGAGGACGCCGAATCTCACACCATCTTCTTTCGCACCGACCAGATGAAGCCGTCGTACCAGAAGTGGACCAGAGACAGCAGCAGGAAGAAGGCCATCGAGGTCGAGCCGGTCACCGGGATGCGATCGAGGCCGAAGCCGATGAGCAGCGCACCGCCGAGGAAGGCGGTCAGGGCCAGCGCGGTGCCGGTCGGGGTCTGCGGCAGTCGGAGTCGGCCCATCAGGGTCTTGCGCTCTGTGAGCCAGACGATCCCGAAGTACTGGGCGTAGTGGAAGACGTTCATGATGAGGAACGCCTCGCCGAAGCTGTTGAAGCCCCAGGCGTACAGGCTGACCAGTCCGGTGGTCACCAGCAGGGCGACTTTCTGGGGGCTGACCCGGTGGCCCTGCTGCGCCCGGCGCCAGGTCGCGACCACATACACCACCACACTCAGCACCCCGACGCCCACCATCACCCCGGCGATGACCTGCTGCCAGAGGCCAGCGTAGACGGGGATGGCGTACAGCAGAGTCGGCGCGATGCCAGCGAAGTCTTCGCCGAGCCCGTAGGCGTGGTCCATCAAGGTCACCCCGCCCAGCAGCGGGCCGAACCAGATCACCATGTTCATCCACAGGTCCAGCTGTCGCCCGGCGGTCGGATCGTTGCCTGCCCGGACCTCATACAGCCGACACAGCCCGAACGTCTGCGCCCCGGAGTGCCACTCGTCCCAGAGCGTGGTGATGATCCCGATCACCACCAGGAACCAGGTGCTCGTCAGCATCCCGACCAGCAGCAGCACTGGCACCAGGGTGAACCGAAGCGGCCAGGTCTTGAAGATGGTGGTGTTGGCGTGGCTGCGCAGGAACGTGATGACGAGGTGGCCGGACAGCAGGGTGCCGAGCGCGATGGTCGCGAGGCTGTCGGTGCCGTGCAGGGGCGTGTCGGTGACCCAGGTCTGCGCGATGGCTTTCGCCCCGATCAGCCCGATGAGCGGGGAGAAGATGATGAGCAGACCGTCAAACAGCGGCCCCTTGAGGTAGCTGGTGGTCGGGATCAGGGCTTCGCGGGTGGTGCGGGCTTCCATGGCTGATCTGGAGTGGGAGGGAAGAGGGCGATAGGGTAGCGGTTCTGAGACCCGGCTGAAGAACAACGTCCCCTTATTCGTCACCCTTTGTGCCAGCCCACCCACCCCTGCTGTTTCGTGCCAGCCCACCCACCCCTGCTGTTTCGTGCCAGCCCACCCACCCCTGCTGTTTCGTGCCAGCCCACCCACCCCTGCTG
>JBLHNG010000303.1:0-9446 GCA_047621685.1 Myxococcota bacterium
GCATCGACGGCGGCTCCCTTCAACATTTCCTCGATGCCGACAGTGACCTGGATCTTCGCAGCGCCGATGAGGTGATTGCCACAGCACTCTCGATCGGCACGGCTCTGGAGCATGCCCACCAGCACGGCGTCCTGCACACTGCCCTGAAGCCGGAGAACGTCTTCGTCAGCCGGGATGCTGATGGCAGACTTCGGGTGCGGGTCTCGGACTTCGCGCTCGCCGGGATCATCCGGGCGAACGCCGGGCCGCTGGAGGGAGAGGCCATCTGGGGCTTCCTGGCACCGGAGCTGTTTGACAACCACCTGTCCGATGAGCGAGCCGACCTGTACTCTGCCGGGGCGGTTTTTTCTCGTGTGCTGAAGGCAACAGACTTCAACGACGATCCCCGCATAGCAGCACTCACCAGAATCGCTGAGCGGTGCATGATGTTGGAGCCTTCGGAGCGCTTTGAGGAGGCCGGTGAATTGGTCGCTGCCCTTCGCCGACTGGAGGGCCGCTCAGAGGGTCCGCCAGTGATTGCGCCGGTCATTCCAGGAATTGCGCCGGTCATTCCAGTAATTTCAGGAGTGGTACCACCTCCACTGTCCAGAGCACTCCTGAAGCCTCCCCGGCGCCGTCTCTGGCTGGCTGTCCTCGGTGCAGTGCTTCTCCTGATCGGTGTCCTCACGGTGCCTCGTCTGTTTCAGGCCCAGACGCGACCCGCCCCGGTCGCAGAACCCATGGCCGCTTCGATGCTTCTCGCACCGACTCCCGAGCCGATTCCCGAGCTTCCGATTGATGTGACCGCAACCCTCACCACATCCCCTGGCGGTGCGGAAGTGTGGGAGGATGGCCGGAGGCTGGGAAGCACTCCGCTGTTGGTGATCGGACCCCCAGACTCACTTCGCACCCTGGAGGTTCGCGCAGCAGGCTTCAAGCCGATGGTGTTGGAGTGGAGGTTGGAGCAGGGGAGTCGGGAAGTCGTCCTCTTGTCCCTGCTGCCTGTCGAGCCAGTGTTGCTTGTCGCTTCGTCAATCGAATCACCCGAGGCCACTGTCGTTGATTTGGTAGAGACTGTAGGGCCATCAGTGCGTGAAGAAGACACTGGTCTGAAGGTGAGCGAGCCCCCTGAGCCGGAGTCTCCGCCGGTTGAGGCTGCCCTGATCGCTACGGAAGCGTTTTTGGATGGCAAGTCCCGCTGAGCAGGTGAGGCGTGGGCACGCTTAAGTTTTCAAGCCCGCCGTTTAAGGACAGCCCACCCCCGACCCCTCTGACCTTTCCGGTCCAGCTCGTTTCCTTTTGCCCCGCCCGAGCGCCCCCGGAGTCCCTGTTGGCTCCCTGAGTGCCTCGGCGGACAAGCGCATCTGGAGTGTACTCGCAGGACTGACAACGCTGCTCGCAACCCGCGTGGGTGGATGCCTGTATTTAGAAACAAGGCAATGGGTAAGAAGATGACCGCGTGGCGAAAACGTAGCGCCACACCGATCCCCAACAGGGCGACAAAAACCACCTCCACAGACCCACAAACACGGCATCACAGCTCGAAACCAACCGGCAAAGACCCCTTGAATTTCTTATCCACTTGGTTGACCAGGTGACCGATCCGGTGAGTGCTGGCGCAGCGGAGATGGAGCCGCTAGAGCGGGCACTCGTGGAATGGGGAGCTGATGCGAATGGGCCGGGTGGCGAACGTGATCGCCGTGCTCGGGTGGTCCGTCACACGGTCGCCATCGACCGTCCAGTGGCAGGGCCGCTCGACGAGCTCTACGCTCTTAGGCGGGGCCGCCCACAGGCTCACAAGCAGACTTCTTTGCCCTACGAAGCCTCCGCTCAACGGCGTCTACGCCTTGAATCCATCGGACTGGAATTGCTCCACAACGGTTGCTCCACAACGAGATTGCAGGGGGTCGCACCGGGCATCGAGCAGCGCTATAGCTCGTTGAGCGGGGTGACATTTTGCTGCCCGAGACTGCCCACCAGCCCGGTGTCAGATGGGGGCCGGAGGGGAAACCCTGCTTGAACGACTTCCCCGCGCTCTACGGGTGGCTGAACTACCAGATCAAGCACCACGTATGGCCCGACATGACCATGCTGCAGTATCGAAAGGCACAACCAAAGCTTCAGGCCATCTGCGACAAGCATGGCGTGCGCTATCTTCAGGCGTCGACTGGCTCGCGCCTGGCGAAGCTGACCGGCGTGATGGTGGACGACGAGGTTAGCCCGGTCCTGCATCTCAAGGACGCGTCCCGTCTCGCCTCTTGATGCTCTGGAGAGAATGTGCACATCGCTGGATTCGCTAACCCATGGGAACACACGCGGTTGTTGTCGGATGCGTCTCGCAACCGTGCACTGATCACGCTCTTGCAGCGGCACGCGCCTGGAAAGACCGTGCTTGAGGTCGGCTGCGGCACAGGCCTGTTGTCGTTGGTGGCGGCGAAGCTGGGGGCGCGACAGGTGCACGCGGTCGAGCCTACCGCCATGGCTGAGGTTGCCCGGGAGCTGGTGCGCTGCAACGGCTTGGAGGGGATCGTTCAGGTGCACGAGGCGATGATTCAGGACTTGACCCCCCGACCGGTCGACCTGGCGTTCTTCGAGCTGCTGAACGCCGATCCGTTTGTGGAGGGTGTGATGTCTGTGGCTGAGGCTACCCGCGCCTGGGTTGGGGAGCACGGCCTGCTCGCGCCACGTCGCCTACGGGTCTTTGCGGCCTTGTGTGGGTGTGAGGCCCCTGCTCGGGAGATGCGCCAGGCCGACGACGAGCTGCGACGGCTGGAGGCAAGCCTCGGACTGAGGTTGGGCCCCCTGCGAGAGGCGCTCCAGACCGAGGAGACCAGCAAGGAGATCGGCGTGGAGGTGCCCATGTCGGCCCCCGTCGAGGTGTGGTCACTGGATCTTCGCAGCGACGAGCTGCCGGAGGATGAAGAGGTGATCCAGCTGACAGCGATGGTGGACGCTGAGGTCGGTGGTGTGATGGTGTGGTTCGAGGCGGAGCTAGATGACGGCCTCGTGCTGAGCAACGCACCAGGCACCGACAACCACTGGGGGCAGCTGCTGGCGGGGTTCTCGGAGACCGTGTCGCTGGAGGCCGGGGCGTCGATCGAGGTCGTCGTCGAGCTGGATGACGATGAGCTTGAGGTCCGGCGAGCGTGAGAGGACCTCGATACATGTGGGCTCACAGGCCTCTCTGGCCGTGCCAGCGACCCTCCGCCGCACCCTGCCTGACCTCGCTGCGGCCACTGCCCGGGATGGCTGCATTGTTGAGACAGCCTCGGTGGGGATCCTCGATGAGATGCTCACTCACGCCACCGATCCAGCCGTCCGCAGTGTTCTCCTGAGGATCCGCCGCGACGAAGAGCGTCACGCCCTCCTGGCCTGGCGGGACCCTGCGCTGGGCGCTGTCTTCCGGCAACGACGCCGTGCATGCCGGTGTCCGGGAGGTCTTCGATCAGGCCACCGTAGAGCCCTCCAGGCATCCGGTCACACCAGCCGATCCGGGGTTGTCGGCCTGGGGCTGCTGCGCCGAAGAGCAGCTCCAGCGAAGTCGGGCACGCAGCCTGTCTGCAGTCATCCGCCCGACAGAACGCCCTGACCTGGACGGCCGCCAGCGTCTCTGCACCGTCCGCGACGAGGGTGACCATGCAGCCAACCTGCTCCAGCATTCGCCGGGACAACGATGGAGACGCCTACATCATCCAAAACGACAAGCCGAGCACAGGCGATGTGCCTCTGATCTCGATTGAGTACACCTTCTGGGAAGAACGCCTCTACAAGAGCACCCTGAAAGCTGAGGAACGAAGTCTCTGCATGCAGATTTCAGACGGACTCGGCACAAAGTACGGCTCCCCATTGGATCTGAGGAGCCCCTCCCCATCGTGGCATGGAGTCTACGATTCTCTTGGAGAACGGTGGTTGGGAGTGCACCCTGGCCTACACATGTCGACCAGTGGTTCGGGCAATGCGCACACAACAACAGGCTGTGGAGCGTGCCGCTTTTCTGAAAGAGATCCAAGTTGGTTTGGAGGAATTGAGCGTCGATTAACCGTAGCTGAGGCTGCCGACAGCTTGGTTTTGAGGTTGTGATGCAGACAGTGCTATATCGCGTAAAGACGGCGATCAGAGGCCTGCCCCTGGAGACGTTGATGTCGGTGAGAGGGTGGACAGTGCTACTGCGCCCGTCAGGCACCCACGCGCTGGCTCACTGCACCGTGCAGGTCGCGAACACGCTGTCACACCGCACCGTGAGGCGCTCTCCAACCGAGAGATCGAGCGTACCCGCCGGAAACGCCCCCTCGTCACCAAAGGCCGCCAGGATCACGTAGCTCCCTGGTGGAAGCCTACCGGCATCGTGGACAGTGCCGCCGTCGTCTTTGAGCCGCACGGTGGTGGCGTCGCCGCGAACCGAGACCCGCCCGGTCTTCGGCTTGATCAAACGCGGGGCCGGCTCCTCCGCGATCGGCTCCTCTGCGATCGGCTCCTCCGCGATCGGCTTGCGAACCTCCTCCAGCTCAGGAGTGACCTCGACCGGCGCGTCCTCGATCCGCTCAGGCGGAGGCGCGACGATGGGCTCTGCCGCAGTCCCGATGGTGACATCCTCAACCAGGTTCGCGGTCGCCTCCTCAGGCTGCCACCAGGGACGGGTGACAAAGGCGAGGATCACCCCCACAAGCACCGTCGCGAGCATCAGCCGCCCCAGACCGGCTGCGGGGCGGGCTTCCTTCTCGTCTAGCAGCTCGGCGAGGCCATGTCCGGTCAGCTCGTCGTTGAACGTGGCCGGGTTCGTCTTTGGATGCGGTTCCTGCTCGGGGGGCTCTGCCGACAGGGGCGAGAGGAGCGGGGCGGGCGGGGTGAGGTCGAAGCTGTAGGGGGTGTCGTCTGGCGCAAGCTCCCGGCGGATCGCCTCCAGGGCTTCGCACATCGCAGCGGCGTCAGAGAAGCGATCCTCGGGGGCATAGCAGGTGGCCTGAGCGACCACCGCGCGCAGCACCTCGGGAACCGCACGGAGCACAGTCTCGTCCCGATCGGCGGTGAACAGGTCCACCGGCGGCGAGCCGACGACCATCGCATACAGGGTCGCGCCGGCGGCGTAGATGTCCGCCCGGTGGTCGGCGTGGCGGGAGTTCTTGCGCTGCTCGGGGGCCATGAACCCCCAGGTCCCAAGCGACGCCCCGGTCCGGGTCAGGGAGTGGTTGGTCTCCTGGAGTCGGGCGATGCCGAAGTCGGTCAGCTTGAAGACCCGCTCGTCGCTGAACAGGATGTTGCCAGGCTTGACGTCGCGGTGGATGACCCCCTGGCTGTGCGCGAAGCCGAGGGCGCCGAGGATCGCGGTGATCACCTCGATCGCCAGGGGCACCGGCATCGGCCCGGAGGCGCTGGTCAGGTCCGCGATGGAGCCCTCCAGGATCTCCATGACGATGTAGGGGCAGCCGTCCTCTTCCCCCAGGTTCTGCACCGCGACGATGTTGGGGTGCCTCAGCTTCGCCATGGTCTGGGCTTCGATGAGGAACCGGGTCCTCAGCCCCTCATTGCTGCGCAGCGCCCGGTTGAGGATCTTCACCGCGCAGGGGATCTGGAGGGCGGTGTCGAAGCCCCGCCAGACCACCGCCATCCCGCCCTCGCCCAGCTGCGCGCTGAGCTGGTAGCGCCCGGCGGAGAGGATAGATGGAGAGGAGAGAGAGTGCACAGATCTACCAGTACACAATGGTCAGGGTGCCCATGACCCCGGCACCTGCACCGAGGATGGCGGCGGCGCTGGCACGGCGGTTGGTGCGCTGCTGCTGTGCGGCCAGCTCACCGTCGGGGATGGGATCGACCTCGGTGTCCCAGAGCTGGCTGTGCGCCTGCCAGGACAGGCCATAGACTACGGCCGCTGCGATCGCAGTGGTGCCGGTCGCAGCGAGGAGGAGCGGCCGGTGCGACGTCGCGGATCGCGCCACAGTGGGTGCTGCGGAGGGAACGGGCAGGGGATCGCCGGGCTGGAAGAGCAGCGTCTGAGACACCGCGTCGTCATGGAGGTACTGGACCACTGCGGCGGCACCCGTGGGGAGGTGGCGCACGTCTCGCCCGTCGATGAGCAGGTCGCTGCCTCGCGCAGCCTCGATGGACACCCCCGGCGGCGGTGAGGTGAGGGTCTCGTCGTAGAGGCGGGTGAGGGGATGGCCGGGCAGGACGAGGCCGTCGAGGTGATTCACCGCGGGCTGGAGCGCGCGGGCGGCCTGTAATTCCGCCTGGGACCGCTCCCGATCGCCCTCCGTGAAGGCACCCAGCGCCAGCATGCGGTGAAACGCGGCGGCGGCATCGGGGGTGATCGGCTCTCCGAGGCAAGGGATGGCGGCGAGGCTGTCGTCCCGGCCCTGATGCAGTCCGCTGAGATCCTGAGCGGTGAACGCCTGGGTGGCGTCAGCGGTCATCTCTTCGATGATGGCAAGGGGGATTTGGCCATCCGAGCAGGGCGCCTCGGCCTGTGCCGTTGACCCCCACCACAACAATTGGAGCATCGGCCATTGCATGTGGTCACTATAGCGCCCTAGGTTTCGATAACGAGTGCAGGGGAGACACACATGACACAGCGCACAATTCTGCTGCTCCTCCTGTCGGGGTGTGCGTTTGTCAGCAACAGCGAGCTGGCCGAGCGGCGTGACCTGACCGCCGCTGAGGTGGATGTGGATACGGACACGGACTCAGACACCGATTCAGACACCGATTCAGACACCGACGCGGACACCGACGCGGACACCGACGCGGACACCGACGCGGACGCCGACATCCCGATGACTGTCCAGAACGTCTCCATTGATGAGTGCACCGACAGCAAGGACGACCTCTTGTTCTCGCTGACAGACGAAGGCAACAACCGCCTCCGAATCGAGCACGACCATGTGACCCACTGCTGCGCGGACCTGTCGGTCGATGCGGTGCTGTCGTCGTCGGTGGTGGTGGTGACCTACACCGACGACGCCGAGCCCTGTGACTGTGAGTGTGTCTATCGGCTGAGCTATCGGGTCCAGGATGTCCCGTCGGGAGAGGTGGACGTGGAAGTGATGGGCCAGTACGGCACGGTCACCATCGAGTAGCGGGAACGATTCCCAGAGGGAGGGGTGATGCGAAGTCTGGTAGCGGCAGCGGCTCTCACACTCATGGCATGCAGCGGAGACAAGGAGGGCGGCGGAGGGCCGGACACTGCCGAGGACACTGCGGACACCGGCGAGGACACCACCACGCCGGCTGACACCCTGGAGCGTCAGTCTGGCTGCTCGGGCATGGACCCGGCGGACCCGGCACCGCTGGGCGGCTGGGCGGCGCTGACGTTTGACGACGGCCCGGATCCGGTGGTGACCCCACAGGTTTTGGCGATCCTGCGCAAGTACGAGGTGCCGGCGACCTTCTTCATGCTCGGCTCCCACGTCGATGATCCGGACAACGCCGAGGTCATCGCTGAGATCATCGCCGATCCGCTGTTTACGGTCGCCAACCACAGCTACGACCACTCCAACTTCCAGTCCCTCTCCGACAGCGAGGCCCGCACGCAGATCAGCGACACGCTCGCGGCGCTGGCGGATCATGGCGGGGAGGTGGCGTTCTTCCGGTTCCCCTACGGCTCTGCGGACTGCGGGCTGGCCGACATCGTGCGCGATGAGTACGACCTGCGAATTGCTGGCTGGCACATCGACACCGCCGACTGGTGCTACGCGGCGACCGGGGGAACCTGCGCGCCGGACGACTACTGGCGCATTCCCGCTGAGTACCAGTCCGACATGTACACCTGGACCATCGACCAGCTCACCGACTTCGACGGCGGGGTGTTCCTGTACCACGACGTCCACCAGTACACCGCCGACGAGATCGAGGACATCATCGTCACCGCCCAGTCCGCTGGCTACACGTTCACCCACCTCGACGACGCCGAGGCCTTCCCGCTGCTCAATGCGGGTACGCCCTACGATTTTCCATGGATCGGCGAGGCCTGCTCGGTCAGCGCGGACACCTGCTGGCAGATCGAGTACCTCTCCTACTGCGCGCCGACCGGCGATCCAGACGAGGCGGTGGATGCCGGGATGTGCGTGCTGGACTGCACCGAGAGCCGCTGCATCGATCGGGCCGGCGTCGCACCGCTGACCTGCGCAGAGGCGATCCCTGGAGAGGGGACCTGCCTGCCGCTGTACTCCGGGTACAACGACTACTGCGAGGCGATCCCCGGCACGGTTGCGGAGCGGATCGACGGCTTTGACGGGGGCAGCAGCCAGGTGTGTCTGCCCTACAGCTGGCAGTGAGTCGGGGGCTCATGACTCGGCCGGCTCCGGAATCCACCACGCATACAGCGTCGGCAGCACAAACAGCGTCAGCAGGGTGCTGGTGACCAGCCCGCCGATGACCACGCTGGCCAGCGGGCGCTGGACCTCGGCCCCTGCGCTGGTGGCCATCGCCATCGGCAAGAACCCCAGCGCGGCGACCAGGGCGGTCATCAGCACCGGCCGCAGTCGCCGCTGAGCCCCCTCCCTCGCCGCCTCCAGGGCAGTGCTTCCTGCGAGGTGGAGGTCTCGCACACAGGTCACCAGCACCACTCCGTTCATGACCGCGATCCCGAACAATGCGATGAAGCCCACCGCTGCGGAGATCGACAGCGGCAGTCCGCAGACAAACAGAGCAACCAGCCCGCCGGTCACCGCCATCGGCACGTTGGCGTAGACCAGCAGGGTGATCCGGGTGGATCGGAAGCTGGCCTGAAGCAGCACGAAGATCAGCAGCAGCACCATCGGGACCAGCACCGCCAGCCGCTCGCCGGCCTCCTGGAGGTTCTCAAACGATCCCCCCCAGTCCAGCAGGATCCCCTCCGGCAGCTCAGCCTCCTCAGCCAGGGCGGCCTGGGCATCTGCGACGAAGCCAGCGACGTCTCGGCCGCGCACGTTCATCTCCACCGTCAGCCGCCGCTGCACGTTCTCGCGTCCGATCTGGAGCGGCCCGGTGGTGACCTGGATGTCGGCCACTGCGGAGAGGGGGACCCGGTGGCCGTCGGCCCGACCGACCAGGACCCGCCCGATGCTGTCGGGGTCAGAGCGCACAGCCTCCGGGAACCGCACCTGGAGTCGATAGCGGCGCTGACCGACCAGCACGTCCCCCGCACCCCGGCCGCCGATGGTCTCGACCGCATCGAGCACGTCCCCGGCGTCCAGCCCCAGCCGGGCCAGCGCGCCCCGATCGACCTGGATCTGGAGCATCGGCAGACCGGCGAGCTTCTCCGCCTTCACGTCGGTGGCCCCCTCAACAGACGAGAGCACAGCGACGATCTCGGCGCCCGCCTCGGCCAGGGCGTCGAGGTCCTCGCCGTAGAGGAACAGCGCCACGTCCGAGCGCACGCCCTCGATCAGCTCGTTGACCCGCAGCTCGATGGGCTGGGAGAAGGAATAACGAACGCCTGGAACCCGCGAAGTCAGCTCCGACTCCATCGCCGCGACCAGCTCCGCCTGGGTCTC
>JBLHNG010000304.1:0-9432 GCA_047621685.1 Myxococcota bacterium
AACCTGAGCGCGCGAGCTTCTGGGGGGATGCCGACCCCGCAGCCGATGGCCCCTCCGAGTGTGCCGATGCCATCTGCCGCGCCGATGCCATCTGCTGGGGCCGCGTCGATGTCGAAGTCTTCCCGGGGGTTTGGCGGGGGACGACCGAAGCGTCGGAAACGCTCGATGGCCCGCGAGGAGAAGGCGAAGGACGACCACTTCGCCCTGTCGGATGAAGAAGGCGAGATTGATTATGGCGGCTCGGCGGGAGTCGATGACGGCATCGCGCCGGGTGGCGGCGGCGCATCCGGTGGCGCGCTCGATCCCGGTCGGCTGCTGGACTACGCCTGGCTGCGGCTGGCTGTGGCCTCGGATCGGCGCCGACGCGGCAAGCTCCTGCCGGTCGACATTGCCTCCGCATATCGCTCGTTCATCGAGGCTCGCGGCGGCGATCTGTCCCGCTATGAGGCGTTCTCCAGGGCCCTGACCGCGCTCCGCCGAGAGCAGGCTCGGATCTGGCAGCTCGGCCTGCCGTCGGGCTGCTTTGATGTCCGACAGGCCAGCTTCCACCACCGCTACCCGGCCGGTCCCGCAGTCGATTTGCCCGGTGATGGGCGCTTCCACCAGATCTCGATCCTGGAGTCCGAGGCAGACTGCGCGCTGCTGCTGCGGTGTGTGCCACGCCAGGATCCCCAGGCGTTTCGGTACGCCCGACTCAACAACCCGCTGTCCCGTCCGCTGCTGCCCGGTCCGATGCAGGTCTACCTCGACGGCGCCTACACCGTCACCGGTCAGCTCACCGAGGTCGGGGCCAGCGGGGAGCTGAGGCTGAACCTCGGCATCGAGGAGCAGGTCCGGGTCGCCCGCAACGCCGAGTTCCACCAGTCCGAGCGCGGCATGATCACCTCGACATCCACTCTCGAGCACCGCGTCCACACCGAGATTCGATCTCGGCTCTCTGGCCCGGTCGAGGTGGAGGTCTTCGAGCGGCTGCCTCAGGCACCAGGGGTCGACGGTGTCGAGCTGAGCCTGGATGAGGCCAGCCCCCGACCGCAGACCGGCAAGGACCCAGACGGCCACGATGTCGACGGTGCGCTGTGCTGGAAGCTGTCGCTGCCGGCAGGGGGCGGCGCCGACATCCGCTATCGCTACACCATCTCAATCAGCGCCAAGAAAGAACTGGTCGGAGGAAACCGCCGTGAGCCCTGATGTCCCAGTCCATGAAGTCCTGCTGACCGAAGATCGCGGCTTGATCCTGCGCCAGGGAACCCTCGACTGGCCCGGGGGGGCGGGGGTAGTCACCGTCTCTGGAGTCTCCCCGGTTCTGGTGGACGCCTCGCTCCAGGTCGCCGCGGATGTCGGCGGAATCGGTCGGGTCGCGGTTCGACGGAGCTGGGCGGGCGAGGACACCACCGCGCTCGCCATCGCTGCCCGGGATCGCCGGGAGTCCGTCGCCACCCACAAGGCCACCCTCGACCGGCTCCGTGCCCGACGGGAGCGCACCGGGGGACTGCTCGCCACCCTCGCGGACGCCATCTCCGCCGCCGCCAGCGCGGGCCTGGGAGACGCCGAGACCTGGGCCGCCCAGCTCGCCGAGATCCACGCTCGCCTCCTGGCCCGCTGCGAGTCCGAGTCCGATGCCGCCGACGCGGTCACCGAGGCCACCGCATCCCTCGCCGAGATCGCCGCAGCCATGGAGTCCGCCAGCGCGAAGTGGCGGCTGTCGGCCCAAGTCGAGGTCGCCCTGGAGGCCCCCGCCGGCCCGGTGGTGCTCTCGCTGCGCTACCTCGTGCCCGCCGCGCTGTGGCGCCCGGCCTATCGGGCGTCCCTGTCCAACGGCGCCGTCACCCTCACCGCCCAGGCGACCCTCTGGCAGCGCACCGGGGAGGACTGGCCGGAGGTCCCGATCACCCTGTCCACCGCCCGGCCCTCCACCGGCGCGACCCTGCCACCGCTGCACACCGACTTCCTCGGTCTCCGCGACAAGACTGCTGCGGAGCGCAAGACCATCCAGGCGCACACCTGGGATCAGTCCATCCAGAAGGCGTCGCTGACTGGAGACGAGGGGCTGCCCGGGGTGGACGACGGCGGCGAGGCCCGCACCCTCCAGGTCGCCCGCCCCCTGGCGATCCCCTCCACCGGTCGGCCTCACCGCGCCACCATCGCTGAGGGCACGATCCCCGCGAAGGTCCGCTGGCGCTGCATCCCCGAGCAGGCCGCCCTGGTCTTCCGGGAGGTCACCCTGGACAACCCGCTGCCGATGCCGCTGCTGGCCGGTCCGGTCACCCTGATCATCGACGGCGGCACCTGCGGCATCGGCGAGATCCCGTTTGTCGCCCCCGGCGAGCGCTTCCCGCTGTCGTTTGGCTCCGAAGACAACGTCACCGTGCGCTACCACCGGGAGGCCGACATCGAGGAGCGGTTCGCCCTGTCCGACCACCGCTGGCTCATCCAGCGCGTCGAGCTGACCAGCACCGGCTCCGATGCCCTCCAGATCGAGCTGGTCCTGCGCACCCCGGTCTCCGAGCTCAAGCAGGTCAAGATCATCCTCGATGGGGAAGAGCGAACCTCTACGGGCATGACCGGGCCCGACGATCAGGGCTTTGTGCGCTGGATGGTGGATCTACCGGCGGGCGGCTCAAGCAGTCGGAAGGTGGCGTTTCGAATTGAGCGGGCCAGCAACGTGCAGCTGCCGGACTTCTGGTAGCCACAGCGGATAGGGTTCTCCCCATGTCCACTACGCAGATCGTCATCTTCGGTGCCTCCGGTGACCTCACCGCTCGCAAGCTCATCCCCGCCCTCGTCGGCAATGCCCGGGAGGGTGCCCTGGAGGGAACGATCCAGGTCATCGGAGTCTCCCGCAGCGACAAGGGCAGCGAGGCGTGGCGTGAGGAGCTTGCGAGTTGGCTGCCCGACAGTCACCTGCCCGCCTGGAATGACCTCGCCCCGAACGTGCACTACATCGCCGGCAGCGTCCTGAGCATCGACTTCCTGCGCGATCTCTCCGCGCAGCTCGACGCACTGGCCCCCGACGACAACCCTGGCCGGCTGTTCTACCTCGCGCTCAAGCCGACGCTGTTCCCCCCGGTGGTCGAGGGGCTGTCAGAGGCTGGCCTGATCCAGTGTCCGCCCGGTGCGACCGAGGGGTGGCGGCGGGTGGTGGTCGAGAAGCCGTTTGGCACCGACCTGAAGACTGCCGTGGCACTCAATCGGGTGCTGCTCAGCCACCTCCGCGAAGACCAGATCTTTCGCATCGACCACTACCTCGGCAAGGAGACCGTCCAGAACATCCTGGCGTTTCGATTCCAGAACGCCATCTTTGAGCCGCTGTGGAACCGGGAGCATGTCGAGAGTGTGGAGATCTCGGTCTGCGAAGAGGTCGGCATGGAGGGCGGCCGGGGTGGGTACTACGACACTGCCGGAGCACTCCGGGACATGGTGCAGAACCACGTGCTCCAGGTCCTCGCCCTGATCGGCATGGAGCCCCCCGCCTCGATGGCCGCTGATGCGGTGCGCAGCGAGAAGGTCAAGGTGCTCTCTTCGCTGCGGATTCCCAGCCCCGCCGAGGTCGCTCGGGACGTGGTCCGCGGCCAGTACCTCGCCAGCGAGGCCCGGGTCAGCGGCTACACGCAGGAGCAGGGGGTTCCGAAGGACTCCACCACCGAGAGCTACGTCGCGATCCGGGCGGGCATCGACAACTGGCGGTGGAGCGGGGTGCCGTTCTTCCTGCGCACCGGCAAGTGCCTGCACCAGCGGTACACCGAGGTCATCCTGCGCTTTCGGGTGCCACCGGTCGACCTGCTCGGCGGACCGGTCCAGGGCGAGGTCTGCGCGATGCGGCCCAACAGCCTCCACCTGCTCATCCAGCCCCACGAGCAGATCCGCCTGGACTTCCTCGTCAAGCAGCCCGGCCCCGGCGCGATGATGCGCCCGGCGAGCCTGAAGTTCGACTACCGGGACATCCAGACCGAGGCCACCGCGCCGGCCTACCAGCGCCTCCTCCTCGACGCCATCGAGGGCAACGCCACCTTGTTCATCCGTGGCGACGAGACCGAGGCTGCCTGGCGGTTCGCCGATGCCATCCGGGCTGGCTGGCAGGCCCCGGGGGCGGATCCCATCCACGGCTACCACGCCGGAAGCATGGGGCCAGAGGCCGCCGACGCCCTGTTCCGGGGCTGCGAGGGGACCTGGGGGCGGGGCAGTTGAGGATCCATCGAAGCACGCCGCTGTCTGCGGTCGCCGGTCCGCTGCTCGCTGAGGCCATCACCGCCTTCATCGCGCAGACCGGTCGGTGTCGCCTCGGACTGTCCGGCGGCAGCACCCCGGCTGGCACGATGTCCTGGCTGGGGGCAAACCTCTCGGGTGCTGCCCTGGCCGGGCTGTGGATCACCTGGGTGGACGAGCGCAACGTGCCCCTGAGGCATCCCGACTCCAGCCACCGGCTCGCTGCGGAGACCGGGCTGCTCAACCACGCCGGGATGGTGCTGCCGATGTGCTTCGGCGGGGAGCTTTCCGACGAGAAGGAGGCCTTTGACACCGCATTTGCGGCGGACTTCGACGGCGGACTCGACATCGCGCTGCTCGGGGTCGGTCCCGACGGCCACATCGCCTCGCTGTTCCCCGGTCACCCCGGGCTGTCGGCGACCGGGCTGTCTGTGGCGATTTCCGACAGCCCCAAGCCGCCGCTGCAGCGCCTGAGCCTCACCCTTCCGGTGCTCGAAGCGGTCACCGTCGCGATGCTGCTGGCCCGGGGAGCGGGCAAGGCCGAGGCGCTGTCTCGGGCGGATCCATCGACGCCGATCAGCCGCTATCGGCCGACTGGCTACTACCACTGGGTGCTGGATGAAGCCGCTGCGGCGGCGCTGGAGAGCAGATGAGTCAGGCGGACATTGCAGTCATCGGACTGGGCGTGATGGGCGAGAGCCTTGCGCGAAACTTCCACAGCCGCGGCCTCACCGTCGCCGGCCTGGACTACAAGGCCGAAGCGGTCGACCGATTCAACGCGGAGTGGGGCGATGCGCGGATGCGGGGCCACACCGACTACGCCGCCCTGGCTGCAGCGCTGAAGTCTCCGCGGAAGATCCTCATCATGGTCACCGCCGGGCGTGCAGTCGATGCCGTCCTCGCCGCGCTTACACCCCACCTCGACCCCGAGGACATCGTCATCGACGGCGGCAACTCCCACTTCCCAGACACCGACCGCCGGGTCGCGGAGACCGCCGGGGCGTTCCGGTTCATGGGCATGGGGGTCAGCGGCGGACAGGAGGGCGCGTTGGTCGGTCCGGCGATGATGCCCGGCGGAGACGAGGCCGCCTATGCTGAGCTGAAGCCGATCCTGGAGTCTGCCGCAGCGGTCAGCGACAGCGGTCCCTGTGTGGACTGGTGCGGACGGGGCAGCGCGGGCCACTTCGTGAAGATGGTGCACAACGGCATCGAGTATGGCGACATGCAGCTCATCGCCGAGGTCGCGACCCTGATGCGCGAGGGGATGTCGATGTCCCCGCCCGCCATCCGGCGCACCTTCCTGCGGTGGAACACGGGCCTGCTGGCGTCGTTCCTCATCGAGATCACCGCCGGGATCGTCGCGGCAAAGGATCCCAGGGGGGAGGGGCCGCTGCTGGATGCGATTCTCGACGTCGCTGGTCAGAAGGGCACCGGGCGGTGGACCGCGATCGGCGCCATCAAGCTTGGCGTGCCACTGCCGACCATCACCGCGGCGGTGGATGCCCGCGCCCTGTCGGCCCTCAAGTCGATCCGGGTGCAGGCTGCAGCACTGCTGAGCGGGGAGCCCGTCGGGCTGTCCGGGGTGAGCGTCGAGGATCTGGAGGCCGCCCTCTATGTCGCCAAGCTCATGAGCTACACCCAGGGCTTCGCGATGCTGCGTGCTGGGGCGGCGGAGCGCGACTACGGCACCGACCTCGCTGCTGTCGCCCGAATCTGGAAGGCCGGCTGCATCATCCGGGCGGCATTCCTCGACGATGTCTATGCGGCGTTCCGCACGGATCCAGACCTGCCGCTGCTCCTGCTCGATCCGCACTTCGCCGACCAGCTGCGCCCCCGGCTGCCTGCCCTGCGTCGGGTGGTCGCCCGCTCTGCGGAGGCTGGCATCCCGACCCCCGCGCTGTCTGCCTCACTGGCCTACTTCGACACCCTCACCCGACCCCGGGGAAGCGCGAACATCATCCAGGCACAGCGCGACTGGTTCGGTGCCCACACCTATCGGCGGGTCGAGGCGCCGGATGTGCCGGTTCATACAGACTGGAGCGAGGTCGCTCAGCTGGAAGACTGATCAGTCATTCGTGGGAAAGGGGTTAGGGCGTCGACATGACTACTGTTTCCTACACCGACTTTTCCCCCGCCGGCGCGAACACGCTCCTGCTGATCGGCCGCAAGGCCCGACTTTCCACCCAGACCGCGCTCTGTGAGTCCATCGGGCTCGACCCGGAGAGCTTCGCGGCGATGCTGGAGAGCATCTCGCCCGGCGATGCCGGTGCCAGCACGACCACCTGGGTCGGCGGCCGCAAGGTGGTGATCGGTGTGACTCCGGAGCACTGCTCCCGCCACAACAGCCCCGCCCGGGCCTGGGCGATTCCCAGCCTCGTTCGTGCGGCGATCGGCGGCGACCTCGACATCATCCTGATCCTCGACGAGCCTGGCCACGCCAGCGCCGCCGCCACCGCGGCCTCCCGGGCGCTGCCGCTGTACACCCGCAGCACCACTGTGACAGACGCCACCGTGCGCATCTCCGCGCGGGCCGAGGGCGTGTTTGTCTCCGACCGCGCCATCCAGCCGACCATCGACGGTGTGCGCCTCGCCGCCCGCCTGTTCGACACCCCCACCGACACCCTCCACACCGACGCCTTCGTGGCCGAGGCTCAGGCCGTCGCGGAGTCTGTCGGTGCGGTGATGTCCGTCCTCTCCGGAACCGATCTGCGGGACCAGGGCTTCGGCGGGCTGTGGGGTGTGGGCAAGGCTGCGGTGAACGGCCCGGCCCTGGTGACCCTCAAGATGTCCACCCCCGGCGCGACCCGCTCGGTGGCCTGGGTGGGCAAGGGCATCGTCTACGACACCGGCGGCCTGTCCATCAAGACCAAGGGCGGCATGCCCGGCATGAAGGGCGACATGGGCGGTGCTGCCGCAGTGCTCGGTGCGTTCGCCGCGGCCTGCCAGATCGGCATCGACTACGACCTCACCGCCATCCTCTGCCTCGCCGAGAACGCCGTCGGTCCCAACGCCGTGCGCCCCGACGACGTGCTCACCATGCGCTCGGGCAAGACGGTAGAGGTCAACAACACCGACGCCGAGGGTCGGCTGGTCCTGGCAGACGGTGTGGCCTGGGCTGCAGAGCTTGGCGCGGACACCATCATCGACTGCGCCACCCTCACCGGAGCGGCCCTGGTCGCGACCGGCAAGGCCCACGCCGCGCTGTACTGCAACGACGAGGCCCTGGAGCAGGCTGCGGTGCTCGCCGGTCGGGCCGCTGGTGAGCCCTGCCACCCGCTGATCTACGCCCCCGAGCTGTTCCGCAAGGAGTTCCGCAGCGTCATCGCGGACATGAAGAACTCGGTGAAGGACCGGGCCAACGCTCAGTCCTCCTGTGCCGGTCAGTTCGTCGGCAACCACCTCCCCGAGCCCGCCCCCCGGTGGCTGCATGTGGACCTCGCTGGTCCGGCCTGGGGCCACGACGACCGCGGCACCGGCTACGGGGTCGGCCTCCTGGTCGCCCTCGGCGCGAGCTGATCAGGTAAACGCCCGCCGGGCTGTTGTCCGGTTGGTGATCGCGGTCACCGAGACTCCAAGCGCCCGGAAGAACCCTCGCAGGGGACGCCGGGGGCCGACCTCGTAGATCGTGGCGCCATCGGGAACCGCAGCCATGTTGTCGGTCCACCGAACGGCCCCGGAGATCTGTCGGGTCAGCCCATCGATGAGCGCCGCCCGATCCCCGTCGGGGTAGAAGCCGCCGGTGAAGTTGCACAGGACCGCCCCCACCCCCTCCACCGTCCAGGTGTGCGAGGAGGCGGTGAGCAGCGCGCGGAAGTTCGTCTCGATGGGGGCCATCAGGCGGCTGTGGAACGGTGCGGAGACGGTGAGCCGGGTGAGCCGAGCACCGGGGAGCGCAGTGACGAGGGCGACCTCGGCGGCGGCGATGCCCTCGGTGGCACCGGAGAGCACGACCTGCTCCGGGGAGTTGAGGTTGGCGAGGTCTACCCCGTGGGCATCAGCGGCAGCACGGATCGCAGCGAGGTCGAGATCGCGCCCGGTCACCGCCAGCATCGCCCCATCGCCCACCGCCACCGCTTCCTGCATCGCCTCTCCCCGGCGGCGCACCAGCCGAGCAGCCTCAACCAGCGGGATGACCCCGGCGGCGACCAGGGCCGCGTACTCCCCCAGCGAGTGTCCACCGAAGACGTCGACGGTCAGGCCATGCTCTGCGACCAGGGTGCGGAAGATGGCGATCTCAGCGGTGAGGATCGCTGGCTGGGTGAACGCGGTGAGGTTGAGTCGGGCGTCGTCGGAGAAGCACAGGGCGGCCATGTCCAGCCCGAGCGCCTCGCTGACCTCCTCAAAGACCGCCCGAGCTTGAGGCGCGGTGTCGTGGAAGTCTTGGGCCATGCCGGTCTTCTGGGACCCCTGACCAGGGAACATCGCGGCGATGGTTGTGTTCATTTTTCTCTCTTAGCTGATCTGGCAGGTAGAGAGGGGGAGTGTGGCCTTCCTCCGATTGTCGGGAGATTCGGTCGGACTGTTGAGGTCGGTTTGGTTGGACGAAGCCCCAGCATTAAGCCGCCGCAAGGTTGAGACCCGAAGTCGTCGGGGAGCAGCGGGATGGGGTTCATACGGCGCCGGTCAGGGGCTGTTTCGCTCTTTCTGTGAGTGTCGGTGGGTGCCGGTCGTGAGACGGGCTGATTGCCGTGGTGGAGAGCGGTGTGGAGGCAGTGGGAGCCGGTTGGGTGGCCGGCTGGCTGGCTTACTGACCTGCCACTGAGTGACGGCAGTAGCCGGCCTTTAGGCTGGGTAAGCTGCCGATTCGGGAGAGGAGCGGGGACGGGCGGAGGCATCCGAAGCCGGTCAGGTGGCTGCCTGATGTACCTGCCTGAAGTTCGACAAGTGCCGGTCGCAGACGGGCTGATTGTCGATTCGTGGAGAGGTGTGGGGACGGGCGCAGGCAGCCGGAGCTGGTCGGGTGGCTGGCTCAGTGTCCCCGCCACAGAGTTCAGCAAGTGCCGGTCGTCAGACGGGCTGATTGCTGATTCGGGGAGAGGGACGGGGACGGGGTGAGTCCGACGAAGCCGGTCAGGTGGCTGCCTTCCCTCCTAATTTTGTTGATTGTATTGTTTTGGATCGCCTTGCCTGGAGTCTCAGTTCGCCCGGGCGCGCGCAAGGGGACACCGGAGTGGGCCGTGTCGGAGGGGCCGAACGCCAGATTCTCTGGCGGCCCCGGAGGCAGCAAGC
>JBLHNG010000305.1:0-9417 GCA_047621685.1 Myxococcota bacterium
AATCGGCCCCAGCCACATCCCCGGGAGGACCACCCCGAGCACCGCCCCGATCAGGAGCACCTCGGTCCCGATGCTCAGGGCTGGCTGCCCCTCCTGGAGCATCATGCGGGCCACCATCCAGCCGGTGGTCAAGAAGACGGTCAAGAACCCGAGGGACCATGCGATCGCATCGCTCATCAGGCGATGTCCCGCCGCCAGCAGCACCCCCACGACCACCCCGAGCGTCGCCCCGACCACCCCATACAGGACGCAGCCGAAGATCAGCGCGATGTACTCCCCCGTCGAGGCACTCGCCAGGATCGTGATCGCCTCACACAACCCGGCGAGGGTTCCTGCGATCAGACCACTGGAGATGCCAAACCACGCTCGGCGAAGCACACGTCCTCCCCGGGCGCCATTATCCCCTGGAGAGGGCGAGACGATAGCGAACCTCCGCGGTATCCGGCACAAAGTTCACCCCGGTGACCCGATCAACCGACAGCTCCAGCCGCAGCCAGGTGCCATCGGACTGCCGCAGCCAGCCCGAGGCGCTCAGTCGGGTGTGGACCTCCTCCTGGCTCAGCGCGAAGAGGTTGTCCTCCAGGGCACCGACGATGCCGACCCGGGTGAGCGACTCTGCGGACAGCTGGCCACCATGCTCCCCAGGCAGCCAGGTGAGCGCCCCCCACAGCCCCATGGCATCGCCGCCGGGGGCATAGCCCATGGACTGCCCGTTCTGGGTGAAGCCGTCGTGGTAGACCCGGTGGCCGGTGTACCAGCGGAAGTAGTCATCGAGGGCGCGGGTAGCCTCGACAGTGACCGCCCACGGCCCGACCCCGACCTCGCCGCCGTACAGGTTCGCGACCCCGGCAAGGGCCGGGTACGGGATGCCGAGGGACTTCCGGGCGATGACGTCTTCTCCGCCGTACTGCCACCAGCCCTCCGCATACACCCCCGGCGCAAGCACGGACAGCGGGAGGGTCAGCCGCACATCGATGGCGGCCATCTCATCCTGGTCGGGCAGGAGCTGATTGGGGTCGTCGTAGATGTGGGGATCGGTCGGCAGGATGAGCTGACCGATGGACGGGGCCGGGCGTCCCTCTCCGCCGAAGATCCCGAATCGGGACACCCCGAACTCCAGGATCGGCAGGGGCAGCCAGCGGAAGTCCATCATCAGCCAGCCAGGATGATTGACATCCTCACGAGGCGCGTTGAGCCACCCCACACCGACCTCGCCCCGCAGCGAGCCGAACCATCCCCACGGACCCCCCTGTCCGCCGAAGGAGACCATCGGGGCTGGCTGGCCGTTGTCGGTGAGCATCAGCCCGCTGTGCCGCCCGGGGCCGACAAAGCGCTCCCGCAGCCCGAGTCCGCCGAAGACATGCGCCCCACGGGCACCGACCCACAGCTCCCGGGCGGTCACCGAGAGCCCATCGCCATCCCCGAGCACTTCGGGTCGGACGGTGATCTCCAGGGGGCCGGGGTAGGCGCGGATGTCTGCCCACACCCGACCGGCGAGCAGGCCGGGCTCGGTGTCTCCAGAGCGATACTCTGGGATCTGAGTGCCCAGCGAGAGCACCCCGCCAGGACGAAGCATCGGCTGACGGATGTCCCCCTCACCAGCCACCGCCGCCAGCTCACCAGCCAGCAGCGAGGCCAGGAGCGGATCGATGTCGGCGTCTTTGAGTTGCCAGGCTTGCGCCAGCGGGCTGCGATCAGGCGCACCTCGGAAGACCGGGACGCCCTGCTCACGGACCAGGCGCTCGACGAGGAGGAGGGTGGGATCAGAGGCCGGCTCGGCGCTCGCCACGTTCCACCCAAGAACAGTCAGGTGCAGCACAGCGGGAACGTAGCACATGATGTCTTCTCTGGAGTCTGTACTCCAGGTATGAAGGTTCTGTGATGCTCACTGCGATGTTGATCGCCTCCGCTTCCGCTCAGCCCAGCGACTGGTACACCGAGCCGGTCACGGCTTCCTTGCAGCCAGTCCGAGAGCCGTTCCTGTACCACTGGCAGGACAACGTCTCCACGGTCATGGCCAGCCCCACCGCATCGCCCCTGTTCCGAGCCTCTGCCGCACGCATGGACGTCTACTGGCGCCTGGCTGCCTATGACACCTCGCTCCCCTGGCTGAGCGAGCAGGACGCGCAGCAGGCCATAGAGCAGGCCAGCCTCGGTG
Organism: Myxococcota bacterium; assembly: GCA_047621685.1. GTDB lineage: Bacteria > Myxococcota_A > UBA796 > UBA796 > UBA796 > JAQXDW01. The sequence continues at coordinate 2,159 of JBLHNG010000305.1, forward strand.
CCATGCTCGCCCTCCAGCTCTCCGCCGATCAGATCATCTCCCGGAGTCCAGAGTTCGCCACCATCCAGCGAAGCCTGCGCACCCTGGCCGGTCCATCCATGCTGATCGAGAAGAAGCCGGATGGGGTCAACCTCAAGCTCAACGACGGTCCGAAGAACCAGCGGGTCGCCATGGCGAGCATCAACGAGCCCCGGCAGCAGCAGCGCCCCTCCCCTCAGGTTCGGCTGTCCTCTGGACTTCGGATCGTCGAGCTCACCCGGGTCGACGGCTCGGGGCAGGACTACACCATCCTCCGCCCTGGTCTGAGCCTGACCGCAAACGCGGACCGCATCGGCCCCGCGACCCTGCGGCTGCGGGCCTCGCTTCTCCAGGAGCGTCTCGACGAGACCACTGTCGACTGGCAGGCTGCGGCCCGGCTCAACACGATCCCCGGGGTCGCCCTGCTGGGAGACGTCCAGGGCAGTGAGGAGCAGCTCGCCCGGCTCCAGACCGGCGTGGAGTGGCGGCTGCCCATCGCTGAGGTCGTGACCACCCGGCTGACCGGCAGCTATCGGGTGGAGGATGGCGAGCAGCGGGTCATGCTCCAGGTCAACCGCCCGCTGCGGTGGCACATCCCCAGCGACATCCAGCGCTGGCCGCTGGGTCAGGAGCTCGATGCCCGGGGTCCATCACCGACGCTGCGAAGGGAGATCGGACCGGGTCCGCTGGTTCGGCTTGTCCCAGAGCAGGTTGCCCGAGACGCCCTCGCCCGTCAGCGGTCCGCTCCCGTTGATGAGGTTGCTGCTGATGAGGTCGCTATGGACGCAGTTTTTTGAGCGCCTGATCCGCGTTCCACGAGATGTAGATGTCTGAGTCTTCACGAAGCTCGGACAGCAGCGGGAGGGCTCGTCCATCGCCGATGAAGCCCAGCGCCCAGATCGCGTTGAGCGGGATGCTGCGGACGCCGTCGTCGCGGCAGGTCTCGATGTAGGCGATGAGGGTCGGCACGGCCTGGGGATCGCCCATTCGGCCCAGCGCATCAACCGCGAGCTGCTCGACCTCTCGATCGGACTCGACCTCCAGCATCGCCATGATCGCGGGGACTGCGGCAACAGTCTCCATCTCGATGAGGCTCTCCAGGGCGTTGTAGCGGACCTTCTGGGTTGGATCCTGGAGCGACTCGATGAGCGCAGCCTCGACCTCCGGAGAGCCGAAGTTCCGGGCGATCTTCGCGGTGTCTTCCCGAGTGACCGGGTTGGCCGAGGAGAGGTTGCCGGCGATGTCTTCGGGGGCTGGACCGCAGGCGATGAGGAGTGCGAGGACGCTCATCATGCTGCACCTCCCGAGGACTTCTTGTCCTTCTTCTTCTTCTTCGCGCTCTTGGGCAGGCCACCATCATCGGAGTGGTACTGGCGGTAGGCCTTGTAGTAGTAGCCGTAGCCGCTGCTGAAGAAGTCGAGCTTGTTGAGGACCAGCCCGATGGGCTCGATGCCGCTGCTCGTGAACCGGTCCCGCATGTCCGAGATGAGCTTGCGGGAGGTCTTGTGGGCCTCGACGACCAGGATGATGCCGTCGACCACCCGGGAGAGCACCAGGGAGTCGTTGACCACCAGGGAGGGCGGAGTGTCGACGATGACCAGGTCGTAGTCCTTCTGGAGGTCCAGGAGGAGCTGACGAAGCCGGAGGCTCTCGATGAGCCGGGCCGGGTCGGTCGGGATCGGACCGGAGGTCAGCATCGACAATCCGGGAACCGGGGTCTGCTGGATGGCCTGCCCGACCTCAAGCTTGCCGGTCAGGACGTCGGTGATGCCCTGGTGGTTGGAGGTCTCAGAGAAGTGGCGGTGCTGGGCGGGACGGCGGAGGTCGCAGTCCACGATGAGCACCTTCTTGCCCTCGCGGGCGAAGCTCACCCCGAGGTTGATGGAGAAGGTGCTCTTTCCTTCGCTGGGCAGGGCCGAGGAGACCGCGATGATCTGAAGTGGCTTGTCCAGCGAGGCATAGAGGAGGCCGTTTCGCACCGTGCGATAGGACTCAGAGACCGGGTGAGTGGTCGCCAGGACGTCGATGACCCGGCGATCGCCCTCGCCCTTGAACTTGGGAATGACGCCGAGACGGGGAGCATCCCAGACCTCGTTGAGGTCCTCGGGGCTCTTGATGGTGTCGTCGATGTACTCAAACAGGAAGGCCAGACCGAGTCCGAACGCACTGCCGAGGACAAGTCCGAGGATGAGGTTGACCATCAGCTTGGGGCTGTAGTGGCGCTCAGGGGGCTTGGCAGCCTCGATGGGCTGGAGGTCGGAGACGGTCATCGCCTCGGCCACACCGATCTGGTAGCTCTGCTCTTGGAGGCTCTTGTAGACCTCTTCAGCGGCGTCTGCGGTGAGCTGGAGCTGAGAGATGCGACGCATCTTCTCGGGGTAGGTTCCGAACTCTTCGGTGGTCTTGTCGATGGAGAGCTGGATCTCCTCGCCCTTCTTGCGCAGACCGTTGAGCTGAGCTCCGAGGTCCTGGATGGTCGGGTCGAGGGTGTGCTGCTCGTCGAGAGCACTCTGAAGCTCGATCTCGGCCTTGGCGATCAGCTCGTCGATGTCGACGATGTCGGGGTGCTGCTCGGTCTTCTGGGTGCGCTCCTCAGCCCGCTTCTCCACGAGCTGGATCAGCTTGGTCTGGATGCCCTGGATCTTGTTGTTCAGCTGTGCGGTTCTCGGAGAGATCAGCCCGCCGACCTCACGCTCCTGGTAGATGTTCTGCATCGAGATGCGGCCGCGGACCTCCTGGATCATCGCCGCGTTGCCCTCGTAGGCCATCATGAGGTCGCTGACCCGGGCGATGCCGGCCTTCATCTGCGACTCCAGATCGAGGATGTCCTCCTCAGCCTGGGCGGTCGAGATGTTCATCATCGCATTGTCGAAATTGGCCTGGACCTCTTCGAGCTGCTCCTTGATGAAGATGCCAGCGTTGCGGGTGTCTTCCCGGGCCTGCTTCTCGGACTGGTTGACCGACAGGCGGACTGCAGTGTCTGCGATGAGGCGCGCGAGGTGGGGGTCGTTGGCGGAGGCCTCGAAGATGAGGATGTCCGTGCCCTGCTGCTGGGTGACGCTCAGGAACGGGCGGGCCTCAAACTCACCAAACAGACCGGGAACGAGCAGCTCCTCGGTGGCGTAGAGGCGGCCATCGGAGTTGCGGAGCTGGAGACGCCAGATGAGGTTCTCCAGCAGCGGGCGCGTTGTCGCCAGGGCGATCTTGTTGGTGATGTCGTCGGAGCTGCTGGACAGACCGGTGGCGATTTCAGAGAGATCCAGCTCACTGAGGATCGACATCGTCGAGTCGCTGCTGTTGACGATTACCCGTGCACTGGCACGATAATTCTTCGGCAGCAGGAGCGAGAGCGCCATTGCCGCTATGGCGAAGAAGACGACGGACTGAACAACCAGCCACTTCCGTCTCATCAACGCGGTGTAGAGTTTCAGGAGTTCCATGTACTGATCAGTCCCTGCGCTGACGCTCCGGGGTCGCGCTCCCCAGAAAAATTCTTGCGTCGTGGCCGTTGTATAGCCGTGGGTTGCTCGAAGGGGCAACTGTGTACTTGACGGTTGGTACTTGACGGTTGAACCGCGCCCGACACGATAGGGTGATGGAGCAACCACCCATGGAAGACCCGATGACGACTCAGGGAATGCTGCTGATGTGGCTGGTCGGGTGCGTAAAGAGCGCCCCGGTCCCCAACATTGCCGATGCCGCGCCAGAGCAGATCGCTGCTCGGGAGTTTGAAGAATTCCAGCTTGGTCCCGGTGATCGGATCGCAATTGCGGTCTGGCGCCACACTGATCTCGACATGGAGGTCACCATCGCCCCCGACGGCAGCATCACCTACCCCCTCGTGGGTCGGGTGGTGGCCGCCGGCATGACCTACCCCGAGCTGTCCGAGACACTAAAGACAGCCATCTCAGGGTACTATGAGGATCCTCAGGTCTCGGTGAACATCCTGGAGCTTCAGAGCCAGAAGGTCTTTGTCCTCGGAGATGGTGTCTCCAGCCCAGCGGTCCTCCAGCTGAACAACGAGATGACCATCCTTGAAGCCCTCACCCGCTCCGGCGGGCTCTCCAGCACTGCACGCACTCGAAACGTGCTCCTGGTCCGAGGCGGACTCGATGAGCCGGAGCTGTTCACAGTGGATGTGCACTCGATCTACAACGAGGGGCGCATGGATCAGATGGTCTTCCTCCAGCAGGGAGACATCGTGGTGGTCCCCAACAAGACCATCACCAACGTCGCCAATTACTTTCGAGAAGTTCAGGGCATTGTCTCACCGTTTGTCTCTGGCTCCGCGATCTACCGCAACGTCACTACCGGAACGGGTGCGGACGCGTCCGTCGAGTAGTCCCTCGCTGCTGCAAGTGGAGAAACCGTGCTGAAGGCTGGCCCCCTCGGTCTGCTGGTCATCTTCTGCGATGTCATCGCAGTGGTGCTTGGTCTGGTCGGTGCTCACGCGCTGTGGGTGTCCTACAAGCCACACCTGGAGCTGGTGCTGCACATCAGCTGGTGGGAGCTGTGGCTGCCCAACCCCTTCATGCCCAGCGGACTCGTCCTGCTGCTGACCTGGCTGCTGGTCCTCCGACAGCTCGGACTGTATGAGCCGGCCCGGTTCGCTTCCTCTGCGCGGATCGCCGCCGGGGTCAGTCGGGCGAGCGCGGTGGTGGTGCTGGTGGTGGTCATCCTCCAATTCATGCTGCCTGACCGCACCTACTCCCGGTTCCTCATCCTCTCGGTCTGTGGGCTGACCTCTGCCCTGGTCGGTGCCAGCCGACTGCTGCTGTTCCAATTCCAGCGCCACGTCCGGCCCAGCACCCAGCGTCGTCAGGTCGCCATCGTCGGGATCGGACAAGATGCCGCAGCGATGGCCCGCCGGCTGGAGCGATACGGCCACCACACCTACTCCGTCGCTGGCTTCGTCCGCCCCCAGGAGCCCCGCGAGGAGCAGGCTGTAGAAGAAGACGCGATCCTCGGCCAGACCAGCGACTTCCAGCGCCTGGTCAACGAGCACAACCTCCAGGTGCTCGTCATCGCCACCCACGACACCCACCGCGAGGAGGCCCTCCAGCTGGCCCGTCGGGCGGATCAGATGGAGCTGCGGGTGCTCCAGGTGCCGTTCACCTGGGGAATCGCCAACCCCCGGATCGACCTCACCAACCTCGGTGACCTCCAGCTCATCGACCTCGCGACCCTCGCCTATCCCACCCTCGCCGAGCAGATCAAGCGCATCCTGGACCTCATCCTCACCCTCCTCGGCGGAATGGTCATCCTGCCGCCGCTGCTGGTGATCTCCCTGTTCATCAAGCTCCAGGACGGCGGACCGGTCTTCTTCATCCAAAACCGCTGCGGACGCGGCGGACGCGAGTTCCCGTTCTTCAAGTTCCGCTCGATGGTGGTCAACGCCGAGGCACTTCGAGAGGAGCTCCAAGAGCAGAACGAGTCCGATGGGGTGCTGTTCAAGATGAAGAACGACCCACGCATCACGCCGTTTGGCCACTTCATCCGCAAGTACTCCCTCGACGAATTCCCCCAGCTCATCAACGTCATCCGCGGCGACATGAACCTCGTCGGCCCCCGTCCGCTGCCGATGAAGGACCTCGAAGGCATCGCTGGAGATCCGGAGGCCGAGTACTGGTTTGAGATGCGCAGCAAGGTCAACCCGGGCATGACCGGAATGTGGCAGGTGGCGGGTCGCTCGGATCTCGGCTTTAAAGAGATGATCCAGCACGACATCGACTACATCCAGAACTGGTCGCTGTGGCTGGACATCGTCATCCTGCTCAAGACCATCCCCGCCGTGCTCAAGGGCCGCGGTGCCAGCTGACGGAGAGACATAGTGGGCGTCGGGCGAACCTCACTGCTGCTGGTGCCGGTCGCACTGGCGAGCCGGGGTGCGGCCTTCCTCGTGCCCCTGGCGGTGGCGGCGTGGTTTGGAATTGGCGCGGTCACCGACGCCTGGTTCTGGGCGCTGGCGTTCCCGACCTTCGCCCTCGTCCTCGCTGGCACGGCGCTGGGCACCACCGCCACCCCGCCCATGGCCGAGATTCGCGAGAAGGCGCCAGAGCGACTGCCGGCGTTCATCGGCGGGCTGGTGGTGTGGAGCGGGATCTTCGCTCTGAGCCTCGGGGTGGTGATGTGCCTGCTCGCCCCCGGCTACCTCGCCCGGTTCTCCGAGTTCAACAACGACACCGCGGACATGGCCGTCGTCTTTCTCTGGGAGCTGTTGCCGTTTGCGGTCCTGACGGCTTCTGGGACGGTGCTCCGGGCGGGCTGTGAGGTCGGCGGGCGGTTCTACGGGGTCGCCGCGACTCCGGTGATTCGGGCCGCGGTGGTCCTCGCGGTGACCTGGGCAGCGCTGGAGCCGATCGGTCCGCATGCACTGGCCCTGGGGCTGGTGGTCGGAGAGGCAGTCCAGTTCCTGTGGTGGGCGTGGCTGCTGGCCCAGACCGGGGTGCGCCCGACCCTCTCCTTCACCATCGACCCCGAAGTGCGGCAGGTCGGACGGGACCTCGCGCCCATCCTCGGCGGCGAGATGCTGGTCGCCCTGAACCTCATCGTCGACAAGGGCTTCGCCGCGATGCTCACCGAGGGCTCCGTCTCCACCCTGGAGTTCGCTGACCGCGCCCGGGTCATCCCGCAGACCCTCCTCCAGAGCAGCCTCGCGATGGTTGCTTTCGCCGCCTGGTCCAACCTCCGGGCACAGGGAAATCTCGACAAGGCTCGCCACGCGGTCGATCAGGCGCTCCGCTGGACGCTGGCCCTGTCCACCCCGGTGCTCGCCGGCATGTTCATCGGCCGCTTCGTGCTCACTGAGCTGATGTTCCAGCGCGGCGCGTTCACCCCCGAGGACACCTTCGCGACTGCCTCCGTGCTCGGCTGGTACCTTCCCGGAATCCTCCCCAACCTGCTGGGCATCCTCGCGGTACGGGCCCATGTGGTCGAGCGCAACTTGTCGATCATCTTCTGGCTGGGCGTTGTCTCGGTGGTGTGCAACGCTGCGCTCAACGCCCTCCTGATGGACTCGATGGGCCTGGAGGGACTCGCCCTGTCCACCACGCTGAACATGCTGGTTGTGCCCGTCCTCTACCTGGTCGCGCTCAAGCCCTACGTCCGCCCCGATGTGCGTGGGTGGCTGCTCGCGGGTGGCTTCTCCGCCATGGGGATCGCCACCGCGGTGATCGTAGAGGTGGTGTTTGGCGCCCCCACAGAGCTGCTCGATCCAGTCCTGTGGGTGGCGGCGGTGATCT
>JBLHNG010000306.1:0-9404 GCA_047621685.1 Myxococcota bacterium
AGTTTACCCCGCCTAAAGGCCGGCTACTGCCGTAACTCAGTGGCAGGTCAGGAAGCCAGCCACCCGACCGGCTCCCACTGCCAACACTCACCGCCAGGTACAGGGCACAAACCGCCTCGAAGACGACCCCTCAACCAGAACTCAACGCAACAATCGACCACCCGGGCCTTCACCCCCGAAGCGGCCCGCTACCCTTCGGCCATCTCCACCCGCAGCGCCTCAAGCGCAGCAATGTAGCGGGGGGTGCGGACCTTGAGGTCCTCGCTGGGGCGGGGTGCGGCGTCGAGGGTGGCGTCGATGAGGGCGATGGCTTCGGCGGTCTGACCGAGGGCATGGAGGATCTCCGCCTTGCGCTTTGCGGTCCGCAGGGCGTTGTCGCCGTAGCTGTGGGGCAGCGTGGCGTTGATGCTGACCAGCGCCTCATCGAGCCGCTCGGCGCGCAGGAGCATGCCAGCGGCGGCGTAGTGGAAGGTGAACTCCTCGGGGTAGTGCGTCACGCCCCCAGCCAGCACCGCGAGGCCGGCGTCGGAGTCCCCGGCGCGCTCGTGGAGCTGGGCGAGGAAGGTGTAGTGACCGCGGTCGAGGTCCGGATCGCCAGACAGCCCGGCGGTCAGCGCGGCGGCTCCTGCGGCGTAGAGGGTCTCGGGATCCTCCGAGAGCCCCGCAGCGGCCCACAGCAGGTCGGCGGAGAGCAGCGAGGATGCGCCCGGGAGCGCCTTCCGGATCGCGGCGCGAACCTCTGCGGTGAGGTCGGCATCGCCCTCACACAGCCCGAGGGCATCCCACACCCAGTCCCCGATCGCAGCATCGTGGGCGATGAGCCAGCGCACATCCTCTGCGGACGCCGCCAGAGAGAGCCGGGCGAGCCGGAAGTCGACCGCGTCTGGCTCTGCGACCGCCAGCCATGCCCTGGCCTGGTCGGCGTCTCCCTGCTTCATGAAGCGCAGCGCATAGCCGGCAGCCTCTGGCCCGGCGGTGGGCTCGGGGAGCGCGGAGAGTGCGGTGACGCCGGGGGCATCCGCCAGCCAGTCCAGCGTCTGCGACTCACCGGGGTAGCCGACCATGCGATCGACCTCCGCGCCGTCGGGTCGGGCGATGATCAGGGTGGGATAGCCGCCGACATCGTAGCGATCCTTCACCGCCCAGCTCGATGGGTCATCGGCATCCACCGCGACCACCACGAAGCCCGACAGCGCACCAGCGTCGTCGGGGTCCTCCAGCAGCTCCGCGGAGAGCAGGTTGCACGGCGGACACCACACCGCGCCGAAGTCCAGCAGCACCAGCCGACCGGTTGAGGCAGCCTCGGTCATTGCAGTCTCGACGCTGGCGGCATGGGGAGCCGCAGTCGGTGGCGGTGGGGGCTGAGTGGAAGCAAATGCCACCGCCTTGCGCGCCGGAGTGCCGCAGAAGTCCACCCGGGTCACCCGACAGGCCCCGCCGTCGTCCTCGCACAGCGGCACTGACAGGCTCCCGGAGACCTCCGCGCCCCGCTGCGCTGCGAGAGCGAGTCCGCCAGACAGCACCGAGCCGTGACCGCCGACCTCCAGGCGCACACCGCCGACCTCCAGCCAGCCCGACAGCGGACCCTCGGCGTTGAGGTGCTCTCCACTGGGCGCCTGCACCGTCAGCCAGGCCGCGCCCTTCTTCCAGGCGCCCTCGACCGTGGGCTCTCCGGCCGTCGCGAGTCCGATGAGGAGGAGTGTGCTCATGTCTGGGTCTCCCGGAAGTGCTCTCGGAGCTGCCGACGATGCCGCCAGTCCTTGAACACCTGGAGCACCGTCAGCACAATCCCCAGCGCGATCAGAACGATGACCGTCTTCTCCCCCTGCGCAGCCGGGCTGTTGGCGGTTTCAGGCCAGATGACGTCCATGAACGGCAGCATCCAGATGGAGGCGCCGTCGTTGGTGTTGTGCCAATAGGCGTAGATCGCCGTGGCGAAGAACAAGGCTGGTGAGAAGTAGCGGAGCATGCCTGGAGGATACTCAGTACACCGCGACGGTGGTAGTGGCGCCGTGCACTGCGACCACTGACCGGGCGGCAGCGGCGATCTCTTCGAGGCGCGCCCGGGGCAGCGGCGTGACCCTCCGATCCGCCGGCTTGCGGGCCACCGAGTAGACCTGCACCAGCCGGATCATCCCGCCAGCCGCCAGGAGGTCACTGATGCGACCCGCCCAGGCGGTGACCTCTGCATCGTCTGGTCCCACCCCGTCGATCGCATGAAACATGCACTGCAGCACGATCGGGCGGGCCTTTGCGGCGGCAGAGAGGTTCCTGAGCACCCGCTCAAATGGCAGGGTCGTGCCGTCGATGAGGGCGAACCACTCGGCGGTGCCGGCATCGAGCTTCGCCCAGATCTCCCCCCCGGCAGCATCCAGCGCGGTGAGCCCGTCGATGACCTTTGGGCGGTGGAAGAGGGTGGCGTTGGTCAGCAGGTGGATGGCGACGTCAGAGAGGCCGAAGGAGTCCCGCACCGCAGCCACCGCAGCCACCGCTCCAGCAAACTCCCGGGCCGCGGTGGGCTCGCCGTCTCCAGCAAACGCGATGTCGTTGACCCGCCGGTGTGCCTCAGCGGCGGTGTCAAACGGCGGAACACTCCACAGCGTGCCCGAGGAGAACAGCGTGAGCAGGCCCGACAGCTCCGCGGACAGAACTTCGAGATCCACCGCCCGATCTCCGCCCGGTATGGTGCGATCGACCTGACAGTATGGACAGGCGAAATTGCAGACTTTGTCTGGGTTCAGGTTGATTCCGATGGACAAACCCTGAGAACGACGGGACACGACCGCATAGACATAGCGGTTGTTCGCCAGCTGACGGGAGTGATCGGTGAAGTCCAGTTGACGGGTTGACTCGGCCATGACCCCTCCTATCCGACAGCCCACGAATTGCCGTCCGGCGTGTCGGCGGATAACCCCGCACCTCTAAGATTAGGAGATTCCTGTGCGTTTCATCATCCTCGCCGCGCTGTCCCTGAGTGCCTGTGAAGAAAAGACGGAGGCCCCCGCCCCCGGTTCTTACACCCCCACCGGCGAGGTCATCGCCCAGGTCAACAGCAAGCCAGTCCACCAGGACATGGTCGATGTGATCCTCAAGCGTGTCCCAGAGGCCGAGCTTCTCAAGCTGGAGCAGTCTGGTCAGATCTCACAGATTCGTGAGCAGGTTGTGGTCACGGAGGTCCTCTACCAGGAGGCCCTCACCCGCGGCATCCAGAACGAGCCCGGTGTCAGCACCGCCATCGCCTTCGCCGCTCGCTCCGCAATGGCCGAGGCCCTCATCGCCAAGGAGGTCAAGGCTCGGCTGACCGACGACCGCATCCAGGCCTGGTACAACGACCACCTCGTGCAGTTCGCCCAGCCCCAGGTGAAGATGAGCAACATCTTCGTCGACAACGCTGAGACGGCCGAGGGCCTGATGGCGCAGCTCACCGCTGGCGGCGACTTCTCCGCCCTGGCCCGGGAGCACAGCCTCGATCCCCGCACCAAGGAGACCGGCGGTGTCATCGACGAATGGATCGCCGCCTCCCAGATCCAGGGTGAGCTGGGCGCTGCGCTGAAGAGCGGCAAGCCCGGCGACATCATCGGCCCGATCTCCCTCTCCCCGACCACCGTGGTCATCGTCAAGATCAACGATGCCCGCGCCCAGATCCCGATGGACGAGGTCAAGGACCAGATCACCTCAGAGCTGGACCGAGAGCTCTCCAAGGAGATCGTCGACGAGCTGAAGGAGAAGGCCACCATCAGCGATGGTGCCGAAGCACCCGCTGACGCTGAGGTTCCCGCAGCACCTGCTGAGGTTCCCGCAGCACCTGCTGAGGCACCCGCAGCACCCGCTCCCGCTGCTCCCGCCGAGGCACCTGCCACCCCAGGCGCGGATAACAAGTGAGCGACGTCCGCTGGGCGCTGATCCTGGGCGCATCTTCTGGGTTCGGCGCTGCAGCGGCCCGGGCGTTCGCCGCGGAAGGCTACAACATCCTCGGCGTTCACCTCGACCGGCGCGTCAACATGCCAAAGGTCGACGCGCTGTGTGCGGAGCTGGCTGAGACCGGACGTGAGGTTCGGTTCTTCAACACCAACGCCGCAGACGAGACGACCCGACAGGCGACCATCACCGAGATCACCGCCATCCTCGCTGAGCACGGTGGCCGGATCGGGATGCTGCTGCATTCCCTGGCGTTCGGCTCGCTGCGTCCGTTCGTCCCCGACCCGGCAGATCCCAGTCCCGTCACCACCCGCCGTCAGCTCGACATGACCCTCAACGTCATGGCGAACAGCCTGGTGTACTGGTGTCAGGATCTCCTCGCCGCCGATCTACTGGAGCGGGCGCGCATCTTCGCGATGACCAGCTCCGGTGGCCACATCGTCTGGCCGCAGTATGGGCCGGTCTCCGCCGCAAAGGCCGCCCTGGAGAGCCACATCCGACAGCTCTCGATGGAGCTTGCGCCCTACGGTCACACCGCCAACGCCATCCTCGCTGGGGTCACCGACACCCCGGCCCTCTCCCGCATCCCCGGCGCGGCGAGCCTCATGGAGCAGGCAGCAGCCCGCAACCCGCACCGCCGGCTGACCCGCCCTGAGGATGTCGCCGCCTGCATGGTCGCTCTGGCACGGCCAGAGACCTACTGGATGACCGGAAACATCATCCGGGTCGACGGAGGTGAAGATGTCTGCGCTTAGCCTGATGTTCCTGCTGGCCTGCAGTGAGGATTCGGTGGACACCGGTCACGTCGATGACACTGGCGACACCGACACCTCGGACACCGACACTTCAGACACCGACACTTCAGACACCGACGATTCGGGCACCGACGATTCGGGCACCGACGACACCGGCACCGACCCCGCCGAGGACGAAGCCACCCTCCGGGCCGCCATCGACGGCAGCACCGACGCCGCCGAGGCCCTCTCCGCCATCGCGACCTCCGGGGGTCTGCCAGTGCTCACCGCCGAGGGCAGCTACCTGTTCGCCTGTCTCTGCGGCACCGGCGACTGGTCGCTGGCCGGAGACCACGACGACTGGGCGGGCGCGGCGATGTCTCGCACTGGCGCGATGTCCTGGATCGAGGTCGATGTCCCTGCTCCAGACGGCAGTCTCTACAAGTTCACCGACGGCACCGACTGGATCCCCGATCCCCTCGGACGCCGCTACGGCTACGACGACTTCGGAATCCACTCCATCGTGCGTGCCTCCGCTGCACACCTTGAGCGCTGGTACGACATCTCCAGCAGCGCACTGAGTGGCCGGGATCTGCACGTCTGGGTGCCTCAAGATGGCAGCTTCAGCCACACCCTCTACGTCCAGGACGGCCAGAACCTGTTCGACCCCGAGGCCATCTGGGGCGGCTGGCGACTCCAGGAGAGTCTGCCCGATGACATGCTGGTGGTCGGCATCGAGAACACCTGGGATCGGATCTCGGAGTACACCCACACCACCGACTACCTCCACGACACCACCTACGGCGGTCTGGGGGCCGAGTATGCGGCACTCCAGGAAGAGACCATCCGGCCGCTGATGGAGTCGGCGTATGGCGAGGCTGCGACGGTCGGGGTGATGGGCTCGTCGCTGGGCGGACTGATCTCGCTCTACATCGCGCACACCTACCCCGAGCGCTACGACTTCACCGCCAGCTTGTCGGGCACGGTGGGCTGGGGCTCGCTGGGATTGAGCAACCCGACGGTCATTGAGTTGATGCAGTCCGCAGGCCATCAAGCGCCGGCCGTCTACATCGACTCTGGCGGCAGCGGGACCTGCCTCGATTCAGACGGAGACGGCACCGACGATGATGGCACAGACTCCGACAACTACTGTGTCAACCTCCAATTACGCGACGTGCTCTCCGGGATCGGCTACACCTTTGACGTTGATCTCTGGCACTGGCACGAAGAAGACGCGCCACACAACGAATACGCATGGTCGGAACGAGTCTTTCGACCATTAGAAGTCTTCGAGTCGCTCTGAGTAGGGACAACGCTGCACCGCAGCAGTGTCTGCTCTAATACGTCCCCTTCTTCTGCCTCCAACACCATCTGCCCACAACACCTTTGAGGAAATCTCCATGCGATCCCTGTCTGCATTGCTCATTCTGCTCGTCGCATGCGACGACAGCACCTCCGAAGAAGACGCTCCGACCACGGAGGGCATCGTCACCTCCGCCCCGGCTGGCCTTCCCATCGGCAGCCCGGCGATCGCTGCGGATATCTCCCCCGATGCGGTGGTTGCCACCTGGGACGGCGGGCAGATCACCTACGGCGAGCTGCACCAGAACCTCAAGGCGCAGCTCATCCAGATGGAGTCGGAGTACCTCACCAACCGCTACGCCGCCGAGAGCTCTGCCGTCGAGCAGATGATGATCGAGAAGATGCTGGAGGCTGAGGCCACGAAGCGCGGACTGGAGGGCATCGAGGCCCTGCTGAAGATCGAGGTCGAGGACAAGGTCACGGCTCCGACCGAAGAGGAGATCCAGGAGTTCTACACCGTCATGCAGCGTCAGCTCCGCGGTGCGCCCCTGGAGTCCGTGCGCGATCAGGTCGTCAGCGAGCTGGTCCGCCGCCAGCAGGCCGAGATCGCCCAGGCCTACATCGGCCAGATCAAGGAAGCCGCCAACGGCTCCACCTCCCTGCCCTTCCCCGACCTCCCACGAGTCGAGGTCAGCGCCGACGACGATCCCTTCCTCGGGACCGACGGTGCACCGATCACCATCATCCAGTTCGCCGAGTTCCAGTGCCCCTACTGTGGAAAGGCCGGAGAAGCCGTTGATCAGGTCCTGGAGAACTACCCGGGTCAGATCAAGATGGTCTACCGCGACTTCCCGCTCTCCTTCCACGACCGGGCCATCCCCGCTGCGGTCGCTGCCAACTGTGCTGGCGAGCAGGACAAGTATTGGGAGATGCACCGCCTGCTGATGTCCAACCAGCGCGCCCTGGAAGAGTCTGACCTCACCGGCCACGCCACCGCGCTGTCCCTGGACATGGCGAAGTGGAACACCTGCCGCGTCGATCCGGCTCAGGAAGCCGAGGTCAATGCAGACATGGAAGCCGGCGCAGAGGTCGGTGTCTCCGGCACTCCAGCGTTCTTCATCAACGGGATCATGCTCTCCGGCGCGATGCCCTACGAGCGGTTCCAGGAGCTGATCGACCGCGAGCTTGAGCGCGGCTGAGGAGCGTCCGGTCGGGGGGCTTGCATCCCCTCCCCACTGGTGGCAGTCTGAGCCTCTGGAGGGAGGATCCATGCGGACACTCATCTATTTTATGCTGGCCCTGACCGCGCTGTCCTGCGGTGGTAAATACACCGAGGGCATGGAATCCGGTGACTGCACCGATCGTGCAGACAACGACGCCGACGGTCTGTTCGACTGCGACGACGACGGCTGCTCCGCCGGTCCTGACTGCGCGGACACCGGAGACGCCGAGGCAGACGCCGACACCGACGCCGACACCGACGCCGATGCCGATGCAGACACCGATGCGGACACCGACGCCGATGCAGATGCAGACGCAGATGCAGACGCCGACGCCGACGCAGACGCCGACGCCGACGCCGACGCCGATGCAGACGCCGATGCAGATGCCGATGCAGATGCCGATACCGATGCTGATGCGGACTGCAGCAAGAACTCGGTCGCTGGCACCGTCGATGGCGACGACTATGACTTCACCCACTTCTCCTGGGGTGACACCGACACCGGCTACATCCTGGTCGGCTACCAGGATGACATCTGTGCCTCCAAGAGCATCACCGACCCCAAGGTGCTGATCCGACTCAACGAGGTCGACGTGGCCGACGGTCTTCCCCAGACCATCACCATCAGCACCGACAGCGACACCGAGGTCCGCCTCGACAACCCCTCAAAGGGCATCGGGCACGACGCCGACGGCGACTCGATCACCATCGACACCCTCGTCAGCCCCACGGACTCATCGTTCTCCAGTGACGATGCTGAATTCTCCAGCGTCAGCTTCACCTTTGATGGTGACGAGATCACCGGTGACATCACCGCCTGCTACTGCGTCGGACTCAGCGATCAGTTCGGCGGTGGCAAGAAGGGGCCGCCGGACACCGGTAAGCCATAGTCGAACTTCATCGGGTGTCTACCCGCTGAACCGAATAAGCCCGTCGGACTCTTCTGACGGGATTTTTTTATGCGCCATCGCTTCAAGGCCAACGCCGACGGTCGACTCGACAAGCTCATCGCAGAGAACACCAAGCTCTCCCGAAAACGGGCAAAGACTCTGATCAAGCGCGGTGGAGTTCGGGTGGATGGGCAGGTGGAGAAGCGAGAGGGTTTTCGCACCCCAGAGGGCGCAGTGGTCGAGCTGCGCACCACCGCGATCTCAGTGGCTGTGAAGATCGTGGATGTCTGGCGGGACAAGAGTCTCCTCGTCGTGATTAAGCCCAGCGGACTCGCCAGTCAGCCGACCCGGAACGGAGAGCAGCGCCACCTCTACGGCGCTCTGATGGCCCGGGAGGGCTACATCGGCCTGCACCACCGGCTGGACACCCCGGCGTCCGGGCTCATCCTGGTGACCCTGGATCGCAACCTCAACCGCCCGATCTCCGAGGCACTCCAGAGCGGCGGCATCGAGCGGCGGTATCGGGTGGCGGTGATCGGCGATCCAGGTCCCTCCGGGAAGTGGACCGCGCCGATCAACGGCAAGCCCGCCCAGACCCACTGGACGCGCCTGTCATGTGACGGCCATGCCTCAGTGCTTGATGTCACCCTCGGCACAGGACGGACCCACCAGATCCGCCGCCACGCCTCCGATGCCGGGCACCCCGTCCTCGGGGATCGCCGCCACGGTGGGGCCGCGGGTCGGGCCTGGGAGCGCCTCGCCCTGCATGCCTGGCGCCTGTCGTTCACCCATCCCCTCACCAACGAGCCGATCACCGTCACCGCCCCCCTCCCCCCCGACCTCACCGACCTGTTCGATCAGCTGGGCTACTCCGAGGAGTAGGACCGGCTACAGGCCGAAGTTCCAGAACGGCTCCAGCGCCGCGCCGCATGCACAGAGAAACACCCCGTCCTTGACGATGTGGATGTTGCCGCAGGACATACAGCGCCGAAAGTCAAAGGCATGGCTCCAGTCCGCCGGTCGAGGCACACCAGCGCGATCCAGGGCCGCGGCGATGGCTTCCCAGGAGTCTGGCGGCGGACAGTAGCCGGTGGACTGGTTGGTGACCTCCGAAACCACCCACACCCCGTCCTCCTTGATAAACCGAATCATCCCCGCCGACAGCACCCCCTCCTGACCGGCACAGGCGACGTGCTCGCTGCGAAGCGGCGCCAGCCTCAGCCAGCCGTCCTGCCCCACGGTCCAGGTCGCATCGTGCTCGCCGTCAGCCAGCCACGCGTCCAGCGCGTCGGTGGAGTCGATGCGCCGCCCTGGCGGGTCCCCTGCGATCCGCTCCAG
>JBLHNG010000307.1:0-9393 GCA_047621685.1 Myxococcota bacterium
GGCGGGCAGTCGCACAAGAGAGGACGCCGACAGGGAGTGCAGCGCGGACCGCGGAGGGGACCCGTGGCGATCAGCGCCCAAGGACGGAGACGGGGTTGGCAGTACCGCCGCACTTCAAGGATTCGCCCATCTCTGCTTTTGATAGTGCCGACCTGTCCTGCTCGCCCTTCGGGCTTCTCAGCGTCGGGGCGATGGATGACGGCGGGTTCTCCCTCCCCGTGTGAGCTGAGGTTCGCCATAGTCAGCGCCATTCTTTTTCTGGCCACTTCGCATCACTGTGCCCTACCCGCTCTGAGCGGCTTCGGGCTGCTCATGATGCTCGTTCGAGGGGGGCTGCATTCCCTACGTGAGTGCCCGCTCCAGCGGCTTTGCTCACCTCCGGTCATCGCTCCCCCTGTGACCCCCCAGCCGGACACTGGTCGCCGCTCCCCCAGTCGCCGCTCCCCCTGGACTACCCGCCCGCGGACCCCAGCCGAGCACTCGCCGGACACTCACCCCGTTACAATCCCCCTCCATGCTCACACTCGCCCTCCTCACCGCCTGCACCCCCACCGCTGCGGAACCACCCACCAGCCCGCCCCCGGTCATCATCATCAGCATCGACACCCTCCGTGCCGATCGCCTCGGCGCCTGGGGCAACCCCGACGGCCTCACCGCCAGCCTCGACCGTTTCGCCAGTGAGTCCGTCTCGTTCACCCGCACCTGGGCCCCCTCCAACGAGACCCTCTTCTCTCACGCCGCACTGTTCACCGGGCGCTACCCCTCCGAGCTGAGCGCGGTGGACTACAACTTCGCCTTCCCCGACCAGACCCCGACCCTCGCCGGAGTCCTCGGCGTCTACGGCTACACCGCCGGAGCATTCGTCGGCGGCGGGCACCTCAGCCCGGCGTTCGGGCTCGACGCGGGCTTTGCCGACTACACGGTCAGCGCGGAGTGGGGCTCGCTCTACCACAGCGTCCCCCAGGCCCTCTCCTGGCTCGACAGCCTGACCGAAGCCGCCACCCCGTTTCTGTTCATCCACGGCTACGACCCCCACCACCGCTACCTCAAGCCGACCCCATGGGGATACGCCGAGGCCGACGCCAGCTACAGCGGGCTCGGGCGCAACCTCGTGCGCAGCCACGCCGGAACGGCCAAGACCGCCGAGGGCCACTTCTTCGCCCGGCGGCGGTTCGACCAGATCTTCGACTTCAGCCGGCTTCGGGTGTGGGACACCGAGGCCCGACAGGCCCTGCGCAGTCAGGCCACCGCACTCAACGCCCGCCCGCTCTCCGCAGCAGACGCCGACCACATCACCGACGCCTACGACGGCGCGGTCCGGTACGGAGACGCCTGGTTCGGTCTGCTGATGGCCGGGCTCCAGGATCGCGGCCTGACCGAATCCGCACTGATCATCGTGCTCTCAGACCACGGCGAGGGTCTGGGGGAGGACGGGGTGTTCAACCACCGACCCGCACTCTCCGAAGAGATGCTGCATGTACCGCTGATGATCCGCCCCCCCGGTGGGGTCGCTGCGGCTCGGGTCGAGACGACGACCTCCCTGGTCGATGTGATGCCCACGGTGCTCGAAGCCATCGGCGGCACCCTGCCCGCCCAGCTCGCCGGTCGCTCCCTGTGGGGTGCGGTCGGCGGTGAGCCCCTCCCCCCCACACCGGCGTTCGCAGAGACCGCCTTTCGCCAGCTCGCGGTGCGCACCGACGACGGCGGCCTGGTGTTCTCCGGCGCCTCCCCGCACTCTCCGTTCCTCCCGGTACTGCTGGCCACCAGCCGGCTGGACGGTCCGGCGTTTGAGTCCCTCGATGGCGGCGACCCGGCGGTGCTTCGCCAAGCGCTGATCGACTGGCGGGAGCAGCTGGATGTGCGCCCGCTCATCGACGGGGAGATCTCCCCGGAGCGGCTGAAGATCCTCCAAGAGCGCGGCTACTGGGGTGGACAATGATCACCCTCCTGCTCGCCTGTACTGGCAGTGAGGTCGCGCCGAGCGGCCCATGGACCGCCGAGGCTGCCCTGGCCCCCACCGCTGCCCTCGACGGCGGCGAAGCACTGACCGAGGCGAGCTACGAGCAGCGCCGCTACGCCGCCCCGCCGTTTGCTGAGGCTGATGCGGACGGCAGCGGTGCGCTGAGCTCCGCCGAGCTGGCTGCGCTCATTCGGATTCAGGATCCGCTGACGTTTGACCGCTCCAAGCCGATGGGAGCGCTGAGCCCGGAGACCTGGTCGAAGCCGTTCTCCGCCCCCGCCCTCCAGCGATCGCTGTGGGAGCTGCTCGCCTTCCTGCGCGCTGAGGTCGCCGCCGCGAATCCAGGCGCCGCGCTGCCCGACGACGACGCACTGCAAGCCGCCGCCGCCACTGAGGATCTCTACTCCCAGTCGGTCCAGGAGGTGCTGCTGGTGCTGAAGGCAGGGCATGAGGCCAGCGGGCTGGTGTTTCCCGAGGGGCTGATTCCGGCACATTGAGAGACACTGTGAGCGACACTGTGTGCTCTCCCGGAGCCCACAATGACCACCACCCTCAGGCAGCGCTGCACCCACTTCCTCCACGGCCACGGCCCCGACACCCAAAGCCCGGCGAAGGTCCTGGCGATGCTGGCGGAGGAGGCCGGGGATGCACAGGCGGACTTCTATGGAAAGGGGGCGCTGATCGCGTCGTTTGAGGCCGAACTTGCCACGCTGCTCGGCAAGGAGTCCGCGCTGTTTCTGCCCAGCGGCACCCTCGCACAGCCCATCGCCCTGCGCATCTGGGCGGATGATCGGGGCCGAGACACGATCGCCCTGCACGCCACCAGCCACCTGGAGCTGCACGAGCACCGGGGCTACCAGCGCCTGTATGGCCTGCACGGTGTGCCCCTGGCCAATGCGGTGACCCCGCTGACCCCCGCTGACATTGAGGCGGTGGCGGATCCGCTCGCCGCGGTGCTGCTGGAGCTTCCGCAGCGAGAGCTGGGCGGGGTGCTGCCGACCTGGGCGGAGCTGACGGAGATGGCGGAGATCGCCAGAAACCGGGGCGCGGCGATGCACCTCGACGGGGCTCGGCTGTGGGAGTCCGCACCGTTCTATGCTCGCTCCCATGCCGAGATCTGCGCGCTGTTCGACTCGGTGTATGTGTCGTTCTACAAGGGACTCGGCGGGATCGCCGGGGCGGCGCTGGCGGGTCCGGCGGGGTTCATCAAGCAGGCCCGCATCTGGCAGCGTCGAGCGGGTGGCAACCTCATCAGCCTCTACCCCTACATCCTCTCCGCCCGTCACGGTCTGCGCACCCGGCTGCCGCGCATGGCCGACTACTGCTGCCACGCCCGGGACATCGCTGCGGCACTGAGTACCATCGAAGGAATTGGTGTAACGCCGAGTCCTCCGCACACGAACATGTTCCAGCTGCACCTTCGGGGAGAAGCGAAGGCGCTGACAGCAGCGACACACGCGGTCGCTGAGGAGACGGGGGTGTGGCTGCTCGGTTCGCTGCGAGAGGCGGCCACGCCGGGGGTGGTTTGGACGGAGGTATCCATCGGAGATGCCGGGCTGGCGCTGTCGGCGGAGCGGGTCGCGATGCTGATGCGACGGGTGGTGGCCCGGTGACCCTTGAAGCGCTGGTCGCACAGCTTCGGGCGGGCGTGTCGGTGTGGGTGACGTGGTCGGTGCGGTCTGCGATCGGCCCGGGCTGGATCGGCGGCGGTCGAGAGGTCGCGGTGTCGGTTGGTGGACAGGCGCTCTCAGAGGGCTCACCGGCGCTGGCTGTGCTGACTAAGGCGTTGATCGCGCGGCTGGCGATTCCGGCGGAGCGCGAGGACTCGGTGCTCATCGGGGAGGGTGAGCTGACGCTGGACGGGGAGCAGATGGTGCTGGACTATGAGTGGAGCGATGCGCCGGTGTACGAGTACGGGACGTCCGGGGATGGGCTGGTGGTGCTGATGCGCTGGCGAGCCGGAGAAGCCGCGGAGGCGTAGTGGCCTGATCCAATCAGCGGACGAATCAGGCGGTGGGTATGCTGTCGATGTTGATGCTTTTGCTGCTCTCCCCTGCCCTTGCTGCTGGCCTGAACGAAGACATCGAGCTGGTCAGCCGCTCCCTCCTCCCCCACGCACCACCGGGCCTGCTCGGGGTGAGCACGCTGGAGGCGGACGCGCTCCTGCTGGGCGGAGCGACGGGGTTCATCCAGAATCCGCTGGTGATCCGAGACGAGGACGGCGAGCGCACCGTCGTTGCACTCCGCCAGACCCTCACCCCGTCCGCAGGCATGCAGCTCGGTGAGCGGACGTATGGACAGCTCAGCCTCCCCCTCATCGCGCAGTGGGGCAGCGGGGATCCAGACTTCGCCGCAGACGGGGTGGCGCTGGGAGACGCCGGCTTTCTCGTTCAGCTACGCCCACTTAGTCCTGGAGTAACATTAACTCACGCCCTGCATGCCGACGTGAAGCTGCCCACTGGGACCGCCGAGGCATGGTCGAGCGCCGGGGCGATCCGGCTGGAGGTCGGCGGCACGCTCCAGGCCAATGTCGCAGAGGCTGCCGTGAGCCTGGAGGGCGCGGTGTCCGCCCGTGCCGGTCAGAGCAGCGTGGATGGGCTGAGTGAAGGCCGGTGGCTGGATCTCAGCCTCGGCGCGGTCCGCCCGGTCTCCGCGGTTCTCCTCAGCGGATCGCTGCTGACGAAGACCTCCAGGCAGTCAGTAGCGGTCGAGGCGCTCATCGGGGTGACCCGCCCTGGCCCGGTGGCGGTGGATGTGGCGATCGGGCGGGGACTGACCCCGGCAGTGGGCACCAGCGCGATGCGGCTGCTGGTCGGGCTGACCTGGCGGGGTGTCGATGCACCACCTGAGCCCACTCCCATCGTCACTGTGACCGAGACCCCACCACCGCCAGCACTGCCCGATGAGCCGCTGGCGGTGATGGCGGGTCGGCAGATCCACATCAGCGATCAGCTCCAATTCATCCGAGGTTCCGCAGCCCTGACCCCGGACTCCCAGCCCACGATCCAGGCCATCGCCGCGCTGCTTCGGGATGCGCCGTCGGTGGCCTCGGTGGTGGTCGAGGGACACGCCAGCGAAGAGGGCACCCACGCCGACAACTTCGCCCTGTCCCTGGGCCGGGCCTCCTCGGTGATGGTCGCGCTGGTCGAGGCGGGGGTGGACCAGCAGCGCCTGAGCATCCGGGGCATGGGAGAGGTCGCACCGGTCAGCCAGACCGACCCCACCGTCAACCGCCGGGTGGTGATGATCGTCGGCCCTTCGCCGTCCACTGGCAGCAGCCAGCAGCTCCCCTGGACCGGCGAGGAGCGCCCCATCGACACCCAGCCACAGCTGGACCCCACAATCTTTGAGGACGAAGAGTGATCCTCCTCACCCTGCTGTCCGCCTTCGCCGCGGACCTGAACTGCAACGGCATCGACACCACCGACGAGCCCCTCATCGACCTGAGCGATCCGCTGTGCGCGGCCAATCCACAGTGGACCTCCGCCGACGACTACTTCGACTACGAAGCGCTGGGCTGTCACTACCCGGTCGACGGCCTCGATGTTGATGGCGACGGGCGCTCCTTTGGCATCTTCGAGGTCATCGACGAAGAAGAGGCGGCCCGGTGGATCACGCTGAGCTGTGACCTCTGTCCGCTGATCGCCGAGTCAGCGGACACCGACACTGACGGCGACGGCATCGGCGATGCCTGCGACGACTGTCCGACGGACTGGGACGCGATCGTCCTCTACAGCGACATCAGCCTCAGCGGACTGGACTACGACAGCGACGGCACCCCCGACGCCTGCGATGTCTGCCCGGTCGATCACGACGATCAGGCCAACTCCGACGACGACGCCCTCGGTGATGCCTGCGACATCTGCCCCGAGGATGACGATCCCAACCAGCTCGACACCGACGATGACACCTTCGGAGACGCCTGCGACAACTGCCCCGACCTCTACAACGTCTCCCAGACCGACAGCGACGGTGACGGGCTCGGCGACGCCTGTGACCCCTGCACCACCCTGGGTGGCAACCGCACCGACACCGACGGCGACGGGGTGGGCGACCTCTGCGACAACTGTCCCTACACCATCAACACCAACCAGGACGACGCCGACGACGACGGGCTCGGCAATGCCTGTGATGCCTGCATCATCTTGGCGGATGCCCCCCAGGACGACACCGACGGCGACAGCTACGGCGATGCCTGCGATGTCTGTCCCGACGACTACGATCCAGACCAGATCGACACCGACGAAGACGGCATCGGAGACGCCTGCGACCCGGACTCCCTGTTCTATGGCGGCGGCTGTCGGTGGGGCGGGCTCAGCGCGCTGCTGGTGATGCCCTTCGGCGTCTGGCGAAGACGAAGAAGGGCAGGAAGACCCCGGCGCAGCCAGTCTTCTCGGCATCCTCCCACTGGTCCTGGGTGTCGGTGACCGCTGGGTCGTGGAACGCGGTCCCATCGAAGCCCCAGCTGTCTCCAACAGAATAGTGCAGGTTACAGTTAGTCTCTCCGCTCACATAGTGCAGCTCGGCCGCGAGCAAGCTCACCGTGTCGCGGCTTGTGGGGATGTGCCAGGGCTCAGACGCCGCGCAGTCCTCGCTCGTCGTCAAGTCCCAGGACAGGTCCGGGTGAGCCGCGCTGTGGTGGAGCACGGCCCCGACCGTGATCGCCTCTTCAATTCCAGCGTCGGTCTGGTCGCTGATCAGGCCCTCGACAACCAGCCAGTCCCCCTCCGGGGTGCAGCCTTCGTCGTCGGAGTAGTCGACCAGGTGGTCACAGTCGTTGTCGAAGCCGTCACACAGCTCGGGCGCCCAGGGGAAGACCGCGGCGTTGTCGTCATCGCAGTCCCCTGCGGACTCCGGGAAGCCATCGCCGTCGTCGTCATGGACCGCGGTCAGCTCATCGACCAGCCCGTCGCAGTCGTTGTCGACCTGATCCATCCACTCCGGCGCACCGGGGTAGGTGTCGGGGTTGCTGTCGTCGCAGTCGCCCTCCGCCTCAGTGACGGTGTCGAAGTCGTCGTCGGTGTCTGGCGCGCCCTCGTCTCCAACCGGATCGGGGTGGGCCAGGAACGCCTCGACGAGCAGCCCGGCGAAGACGCCCTGGTCTGTGGTGACCTCAGCGAGACACTGGAGGCGCTCGGTGTCGGCGGGACTGAGGGTGACGGTCAGGTCGGCCTGATCGCCGGACTCCAGGGACGACGGAATCGCCGAGAACGCCACCGTGTCTGCGCAGTCGGTCTCCAGGCTCAGCCCGGTGAGCGGGATCGCCCCGGTGTTGGTGAGGACGACGCCATCCTGGGCGCCCGACTCCGCCCAGCCGAGGTCGATCGTGTCGGGCTCGACGCGGATCGCAGGCGACAGCACCTCGGCAAACAGCAGCACTACAGCCTGGTTTCGGTAGGGATCGGCGAAGTAGGACGGCTCACGATCCTCGACGGGCTCAGTGGTGGAGTACAGCATCAGCCGGCCAATGTGCTCGCCGGATTGGGCCGCCGAGAACGTCACGTCGAGGGGGAGGACGCACCCAGACGCCAGCTCGATGCCGCCGTTGGGCAGGGTCCAGACATCGCAGTCCGCCTCATCGGGCCGGGCAGCCACCGTAAATGCTGAATTGCCGCGGGTCTCCGGACGGATCAGCCCGAGGTCCAGCTCGCCAGTGTTCTCCACATACAGTCGGGTGCTGAGGGGCGCGTCGGGCAGGGTGGTGCCGAGGTCGACCAGCTCATCCCAGGCAACATCAAGGCCGATCCGAGGAAGGTCCCGGGTGATCGGCTCGACGAGCCCAGGGGCGGTGCAGCCAGCGAGGAGGAGGGAGAGCACGAAGGACAGGGTAGCTGGCAGGTCTCTCACTCACAGGCCCATTCCCCGAGATCAACCGCGTTGTTGTCTTCGTCGCACTCGTCCACCCGCCCCTCGCCGTCCAGCACTGCCTGGAGTCCGCCGTCGCCCCACTCCACCGCGTCGACCTCGATGGGGCCGACCACCACGCTCTCGCCGGGCGCCAGGGTGCCGAGGCTGTCGGTGAACACACTCGTCGGCCCCCCGCCCCCGCTGCGGGTCAGTGCAAGACCAACCTCCTCAGCGGGAATCAGACCGGTGCTGTCCACCACCAGGTAGAGCTCGACCACCCCCTCACCACACCGCGCCGTGCAGACATCAACGTCCACAATGCCCACATCCGCCAGCCAGTGCCCCGGCCCCAGCTCCGTGCCGCCCGCCCGAAAGCTGTTCCAGGTCGCCCAGTTCTCCGCCTGAACCATCGGGATGCTGGCGTCGTTGTTGACGTTGGTGATGTGGTAGCTGTGCTGGTTCCAGATCGGACGGGCGGGTGCCCATGAATTGTTGGCGTCTCCGATCACCGTGATGCCGCCCCAGCCCTCCCACCACATGTCGTTGCTGCCGACGATGATCTCGGTGGCGCCGTCGTTGTCTACGTCTGCGATCACCGGGTACTCGTAGAGGGTGCCGCTGGCGTGGCCCTCGTGCTGCATCAGGATCGCCCCGGTGGCGCCGTCGTAGATGTAGAGGTTGTGCTCGTCGGCGTAGACCACCTCTGAGACGCCGTCTCCCTCGAAGTCGAACACCGCGCTGCCGGTGACGGAGGAGGAGTCGTCCTCGGTGGGGTTGGACCAGATGACCGTGCCGTCGTTGTCGAACAGGGTGTAGTACGACAATCCGGCGACCCCGACCTCGACCACTCCATCCCCGTCGAAGTCCGCCACTGTCGGGGGACCGCCGCCGCCGCCGGGCACCGCGACCTGCCAGATGGTGGTGCCGTCGGTCTCGGAGAGGGTGACCAGGCTGGAGCCGGCCCGGACCACCTCGGGCTGACCATCGCCGTCGAAGTCCGCCACTGCCGGGATGCCGTCCGCACCGCCGTCGGTCCACACCAGGGTGCCGTCCATCTCATAGACGCTGTTTCCAGCGACCACTTCGAGCTGTGGATCGGCATCCATGTTCACCGCAAACGAGGTGCCGACGTAGCCATAGCCGTAGGCGCCGTGTCCGAGGAGCTGGCCGTCGAAGCTGAATATCTGCCGACCGATCAAGACCTCGGAGAGCCCGTCGCCGTCCATGTCCGCGATGGAGGGGTAGCCGTAGAGGTGGGTCTCAGTGCCCGCGGCCCACTTGAAGGTGCCGTCGACCCCGTCGATGCAGACCACTGCCGCGGTGGTTCCCGCCACGCAGACATCCGGCCGCCCGTCGCCCTCCAGGTCCCCCACCGCGACCCCGGCGCTGCCACCCCAGGTGTGGCCCCCCGCGCTGGAGATCGACCACAGCACCCCGGATCCGTCGCCGCTGATGGCGTTGAGAGGGCCGGTGGAGGCGTAGGACGAGCCGGTGAAGGCGGTGAAGATGATCTCAGGGATGTCGTCTTCGTTGACGAGCCCGTCGCCGTTGTCGTCGGAGAGGTTGGCGACCACCGGGGTCATCAT
>JBLHNG010000308.1:0-9367 GCA_047621685.1 Myxococcota bacterium
CGGAGACCACGGTCACCCGGTTCGACACCTTCACCTCAAAGGACGCCCACACCCTCGACGCACGGTTCGCCCTGGATGGCTCCGGGGAGGTGGCGACGACCATCACGATGGTCGAGGAGGGTGCAGACACTGAGGCGTGGTTGCTGCTGCCGCTGCTGGCGGGCTGCGGGATGTTGCGCCGCCGACGTGAGACCGCTGCGTCCTAAAGCGTGCGCCCGGTTGGTCCCTCGTCGGGGCCCTCGGGCTCGGCAGGCGCATCCCCAGAACCTGCGGGAGCATCACTCGAAGCTGCGGGCTTCCCACCCTTCGCAGCATTCATCTCGCGCTTGAGGGCGGCGAGCTGGGCGCGGGCCTGGCTCTTGGCGAGGTCGGCCTGACTGACCCGGGAGATCGCCGGGCCGTCCAGCTCCGCACCGGCGTTCATGCGCTCGATGCTCTCTCGGACGTTGTTGAGTCCGGCGTGGCTGGCGTCGGTGGAGATGCCCTCCAGGCTGTTCTGGATGTCGAGTCGGGCCTCGGCGTTGGACTTGCGAGCCAGCATCGCGGTCTTCTCGCGCTTGAGCTTGTTGATCTCGACCTGGAAGGCCCGAAGCCCCTCGGTGGTCTCGGCAGACTTCGCTTCGTAGTCCTCCAGATCCCGGCTGTGGGTGGTGATCTGGCCCTCCAGGAGCTGCTTCTGCTCCAGCAGGGCGAGGGCGGCTTCTTCTTCGCCCTCCTGCACCGCGATCATCACCGAGGGCTCGACCTGAGCCAGCTCCCGCTGGGCAGTCTCAAGTTTCTTGCGGGTGCGGTCCCGAAGCATCACCAGCTCCGCCGCGGCGCTCTTCAGCTCCCCATACTGCTTGATTCGCTCGGTGAGCGCGGCCTCATAGACTGCCTCCGGGTTGTTCTTCTCGATGTTCGAGACGGCGTTGGAGGCCTTGCCTTTGAAGACACTGCTGATGCGGTCGAAGAATCCCATGGGTCGTGCTCCGGAGTGGGAAGGCTGGTCACTGAGCATAGACGCCGCGACGGCATTGGGTATTGCCTCGATGGGCTCAATCGGAAGATTGTCCGATCCGGTACCGGGTTAGAGCACCGCCATGGATCGCTCCTCTGTAGACATCATGGCGCAGCTCATGGACCTCGTCGTTGGGCTTCACTTCGACGACCTCGGCTCGGAGAGTGCGGCCCCGCTGCACTCCCTGCTCGTCCTGCCCGCAGAGACGATGGCCGACTTTTCGCCAAAGCACGAGAAGGTGGCGGCGGTGCTCGAAGAGCTGGTGGCGGTCAACGGCACCGAGGGCAACGCCCCAGCACTGGTCGCCCTGCTGTCGTCGCTGGCGTCGCTTGAGCTTTGGGTCGGGGTGGAGGGCGTGGAGCGTCCGGTCTGGCTCATCGGCACGGCTTCAGACGGCGGTCGGGTCGGGGTGGCCACCGCGGTCGTCTGGACGTGAGCCAGCGGGTCCGGCTCGCTGCCTGGATCCTCCTGACCGCGACGGTGCTGCTCATGGTGGTCCTGCCGCATCGCACCGCGATCTCCACCAGCTTTCCCGGCTACTGGGTGGTTGGGCGGCTGGTGCTGTCGGGTGTCGATGGGGTGACCCTGTACGACGACGTCTGGCTGGCCGCGCAGCTCGCCACGGAGGGCTTCCCTGGCGACCGCATGCTCGGGCCGCCCTCCCTCGCACTGACCCTGCTCCCCCTGGCGTGGCTGCCCTATGAGACAGCCCGAGGCATCTTCCTCATCGCGGTGCTCACCCCCGCACTGCTCGGATCGCTGTGGTGGCTCTCCCGTCGCTTTTCTCCGGGGCATGGGCTGGCCTTCGCGGTGGCCTTTGCCCTGTCTCGTCCGACGGAGGCGGGCATGGAGGTCGCCCAGATCTACCCGGTGATGCTCGCCCTGCACTGCGCGGGGCTGTGGGGATGGGAGCGGGACCGGCCGGCGCTGGGCGGACTGGCCCTGGCCCCGATGATGGCGATCCGGGGCTGGCACGGGCTGCCCAACGCCGCAGGCTGGCTGATCGCGGGGCGATGGCGGGGCTGGCTGTGGGCGAGCGTGGGCACAGTGGGCCTCATCGGGCTGTCGGTTCCGATCCTCGGGGTGGCGGCGTGGCGGTTCTTCTTCACCACCCACCTCTCTCAAGCCGTCGGGGCGCAGACCGCCTATTCGCTGGCCTACCAGACCTGGCGCAGCCTCGCGCTGCACCTCACCACCTTCCATCCTGTATTCTCCCCCGATCCTCCCCTGCTCGGGCTCGGCAGCGCCCTGTGGCTGGTCGGCGCGGCGGTGATCGGGGTGGTGAGCCTGTGGGCCGGGCATCGACTGGGGCGTCGGGCGAGCGGGTTTGCCCTGTGGACTGCGGTGGCCCTGCTGCTGGCGCCGTTTGCAGAGGATCACCAGTACGTGCTCGCTGCGCTCCCGGCTGCGGTGGCCTGGGCGGAGGTGCCTCGCGCCCGTCCGGTGGTGCTGGCAGCACTGGCCCTGCTGCTGCCGGACTGGTCCTTCGACCGTCCCGAATTGCTCGGCGGCTGGCGTGCCCTGCTGGCGTATCCGCGGGTCTACGGCATCGGGCTGCTGTGGCTGATCCTGGTCAGCGCCCCAGCCGATGCTCCATCGCCGTCCACAGCACCATCGTGAGGATCGCCATGCCGGCGGCGACAGTGAACATCGCGCCGTCTCCCCAGGCGTCCGCCAGCAGGCCCGCCAGCGGGTTGAAGATCAGCGTGGAGAGGCCCCACAGCGCGGTGAACAGCGACATCGCGCTGCCCCGGTAGGCGTCTGGCGTGCGACCGATGACCTGGCTGGTGAGCACCGGGAAGCAGTAGCCATGCCCCACCCCGGCGAGCAGCCCGGCGAGCAGGAAGCCACCAGAGCTGTCCGCCCCGGTGGCGACGAACAGGGCGAGCACGTAGGAAGCCAGCGAGGGCACCACCATGTTCGTCGGCCCCACCCGGTCTGGCAGCCGGGCGCCGATGAGCCGCACCGCCGCGGCCCCTCCGGCATACGTCAGCCACATCCCGGTCGGAAACGACACCCCCCTCTGCTGGGCGACGACGGTGACAAACGCCATGAACAGCCCGACCATGCCGGAGAAGATGACCGTCGCGAGCCACACCGGCCACAGCCTTCGCTCGCCGAGCGCCGTCATCGCCCTCGACAGCGACAGCCGCTCCTCATCGGTCTTGGCGACCGGGCGCTTCGGCTCGGAGATCGGCACCAGCAGCAGCACTGAGGCGCCGACGATGAGGCCCACCAGGGGCAGGAACCATCGCAGGTCTGGCGGGTTGACCCCGATGAGGGTGGCTGCTGGGCTGACCATGAGCGGCAGCAGCCCGGAGACGCCGAACAGGGCGATGCCCTCGGTGCGACGCGACTCGGGGATGAGGTCGGCGGCGAAGGTGAAGTAGCCGGCGAACAGCGTGCCCTCGCCGATGCCGAACAGGATGCGCACCGCCCAGGTCGTCGGCCCGAGGTCGACCACGAACCAGATCAGGCTCAGGCCAAGCACCGCCATGAGGTGGCCGACCATCAGGGTGAGCTTGCGCCCCAGCACATCCAGCGCCGCTGCGACCAGCGGTCGACTCAGCAGCCCGCCCACCGCCGCCGACGCCATGATCGCGCCGATCTCCGCCCGCCCGGCACCGAGCCAGTCGAGGTACAGCGGCAGCAGCAGCATCGAGGCGAAGCCGAGCGACGCCAGAAAGTGCGCTGCGGTGAGGAGCCCAAAGGGCAAGGTGAGCAAGCGAGGCACCCTCCCCATTAGCATGTCGGGTCGGGATTGAGGACCCTGATAGAGTCACCGCATGTTGCTGCAAGACGACGACGTACCGAGCATCGTCATCCGCGAAGCGGACCTGTCTGATGATGCGGAGATCCACACCATCGCGGCGTTCTCCATGCTCACCATCTTGGAGACCCTGCCCGAGGCCCGGCGGGATCCGTCCATCATGCCCAACCTCTCCATCGAGTCGATGGCCCAGATGTACCGCAACGATCTGGGCCGCACCGACCGGCGGTTCTGGCTCGCTCAAGACGCCGAGGGGCGCATCATCGGCCACGCCATCGCCCTGATGCGAACCGACGACAGCGGGCTGCTTCATGGCTACAGCTACACCCGGTACGTCCTCCCGATCTGGCGTCGGCACGGCATCGCTCGGCTGCTGCTGCAGGGGGCAAAGCGCTGGTGGTGGGAGCAGGGAGCGCTCTACGTGCTCGCCCACACCCACACCACCAACCATGCCCTGCAGCAGCTCTTTCTCTCCGAGGGCTTCGTGGTGGCCGGTCAGCAGGAGGAGCGGTTCTCCTCGGTGGTCCTCCGCTGGTCGCCTCGGGAGTAGTGGCTACTTCGCGGCAGGAGCGGGCGGGGCGGACTCGCGCTGGAGCAGGCAGACCGAGTTGATGCAGTAGCGCTTGCCGGTGGGGCGGGGGCCGTCGTTGAAGACGTGGCCGAGGTGGGCATCGCAGCGCCCGCAGCGGACCTCGGTGCGGACCATGCCGTAGGCGGTGTCGGTGTGCTCGCGGACTGCACCCGAGGCAACCGGCGCCCAGAACGAAGGCCAGCCGGTGCCGGAGTCGAACTTCGTCTCCGAGGAGAACAGCGCCTGCCCGCAGCTGGAGCACTTGTAGACGCCCTCGGTCTTGTTGTCGTTGTAGGCCCCGGTGAACGGCCGCTCAGTGCCCGCATCTCGGCAGACCTTCACCTGGCTCTCCGACAGCACGCCCATCCAGTACGCCCGATCCTTGGCCGACCAGTCGACGAGGTCAGAGTCGATGGCGTCGAGGTGCTCGCCATAGGTGCGATCACTGGGACTTGCTGAGACGGTTGGGGACACCAGGCCCCCGACCATCCCGAGGATGAGCAGCACGGCGAGGAGGAGGGTGAGGGCTTTCTTCATGGCGGGACTCCAGGGTTTTGGTGTAGCGCGGCGGCCGGCCGATGCCACCTCCTATGCCTGGGCAGCCCCCAGGTTACCCGCGGGCTGTCACGGATTGTCACGGGCAGCGTGACGGCATCTCCGCGCACCACTGACGCACCGGGATCGGGGCGGTCTCGGCGTAGCCCACCGGCAGCAGCACGGTCCCAGCGATGGTCTGGTAGTAGACCTCCCAGCCGTAGTACCCCCGAAATGCCAGCGGGTCGGCCTCGATGAGCGAGGCGTAGCCCTGCACCGCGGTCACATAGCGATCGGTGGGGTTGTAGTGCCACAGCGCCTTCGCGGTGTTTCCCGGGGCGCCGTGGTGGGTGAGGTGTCTCGCGGCGGCCATGATGGCGTCGCGGTTGTCCTCGATGTTGCCCTCGCCAAACCGCGCCCAGGTCTCGGGAATGAACTGCATCGGACCGGCGGCCCCGGCGGTCGACACCCCGCGCAGCCGGCCCATCCGGGTCTCGACGAGGTGGATCGCCGCCAGGACCTCCCACTGCACGCCGTACTCCCCCTCTGCGGCCTGGTAGTGAGCGACCAGCTCGTCGGGTCCGGCGGGCTGGACGATGCGCCAGGCCGGCACGTTGACCCGCTTCTTGCCGACGGTGCCCATGATGGCGCGGGTGGCGTCGATGTTGGTCTGTGCGATGGCGGCGGTGTCTTGAGGCAATGCCGCCAGCACCGCTGAGGCGGTCGCGGTGTCGTGGACCAGCGCGCGGTAGATGACCTGCTGGAGGTGGCCGTAGGTGAGCAGGTCGGCATCGGCGGAGTGGGCGGGATCGCGGAGGGTGGACTCGACGCGGACCAGCTGGGCGGCGATGTCGACCGGGGAAGTCGCGAGGACGGGATCGACCGGGGGGATCGCGATGGCGGACAGGCAGAGCAGGGCAGCAAACATCACCCTACGGTAACGGACGCCCTCCGGGTGTGTCGCCAGGCGTGGCGCACGGCGCGGGCGAACACCACGGCGGGCAGCAGGACGAGCAGGCTGATGGGCATGGGCAGCATGGGCGCAAGCCCGATCGCGAGGATGGAGCCGAGGGCGAGGGGAGCAAGCAGCAGCGGGGCGAGTCGCCCATACGCCGGGCTGTCTTGGAGGCCGAGGTGCACGCTGAGGCCAAACAGCGCGGTGATCAGCATCGCGGCGGTGATCGCGGGGTTGCTTCCGGCGAGGAGGACCCCCGGGGCCAGGATGAGGGCGAGTCCGGGAAGCAGGAGTCCGAGGGTGGTGTCGACGATCAGTGTGGGATCCGAGGTGTGCTTGAGCCCCGCAGTCTCCTTGGAGGAGATGCGCTGTTCGGTCATAGACCATCCTGTGAGATGTCTCCATTCTACAGGATGCGAGCGCTGCATCCCGACCCGGCCGTGTGAAGTTCCTGCGACGTGTCCTCCTGCTGCTACGCTGCGGCGGTGTCTCACCTCCCCCCAACCCTGAGTGCCCTCCTCCAACGCCATCGGAGGGTGTTGCAATTCGGCACGGTGGGGGTCAGTGGGGTGGTGGTCAACATTGCGGTGGTCTGGGCCGCAGTTGAGCTGCTGGTGGTGGCGGAGCCGGGGGTGCGTGCAGCGATGGCGAGCGCGCTGGGGATCGTGGTGAGCGTGCTGAGCAACTTCGTCCTCAACGATGCCTGGACCTGGGGGGATCGGGCGAAGGGGGCCTGGCTGTCGCGGCTGCTGCGCTACTATTTGGTCAGCGCGGCGGCGGCGCTGCTGCAATTTGGCTGTGCGATGGGGCTGCACCTGCTGGTTGATGCGGACCTTTATGTGGCTCAGTTGGTGGGGATTGTTCTGGGCACGGGGGTGAACTACGTGGCGAACAATGCCTGGACGTTTCGGGACCGGGGCTGAGGTGGCCGCCAGGGTCCGTCGCCGTGGGGGAGAGCGCGGAAGGCACCGGTCTCATCAAGGATGAGAATGGCGGACATGTCGGCCCCGATGACGAATGCAGGTTGGTGTTGTGTTGGGACCTGCGGTTGCATGCGGCGGGAGGGTGAGTCCGAGGCCATCTCGGCGACCAGGGCTGTTCGCAGCATCTCTACGAAGATGAGTCTGCTCTGTGGCATTCGACGGTGCTCCTGGTTTTGAGTTTATGCATGTTCTGGGAGCGATGACAGCGAACGTATTTGCGGGAGACGCCGTCCCTGGGACACTGGCAACCAGCCAGTGTCCCAGGACCATCTGCTGTCCTACAGCAGAGCGGAGCCTTGCTGGGCTTTCCGGAGGCGTGCCGCGCGGACGACTCCTGAACCAAAACCCTCTGCGGGGATGGCGTTTGCCCCGCGCGTTGGATGAAGTGCTCCGTCCCCTGGGGGAGGACCGGCGATTCGGCTTCAGGAACTCACTCTTCCAGGACGTGGATGGCGTTGCGAAAGCTCGGATCTTCCATCAACCCGGGCCATGTGCCCACGAGTGCTTGAACCAATGAGTCATTGGTCGGTGGATTTGGGGAGGCGATGCGGCAAGGCAAACAGCAAACTTCCACCAGTCTCGGCTGATTCACAGGTGTCCAGGGTGCCCCGCACGAGAGGCAGGGCACACGGTCTTCCAGCCCCCCAAGCCCCCAGTAGCGATTGAAGAAGGCGAATGTGGGGATGCCCGTTTCGGCCTCAACCCGCTGGGCCAGGTCGCGGCTCTCCTGGCCGAACTGGGACCGTGGAGAAGCGAGTTGCTCATAGGACTCGATTTCGAGCGCTCCGCTGCCGATGAAGAGGTTGTCGAGCGCAGAGTAGGTTCGGCTCCATCTGTAGAGATCCTCGCGGAGACCTTCAGAGAGATCAAGTCGGTACACTGGGACGGCGTTTCTGTCGAAGTCTTGTAGAGGCGTCCAACTCCAGAGCAGGTGGCTGAAGAGCAGTAGGCGATCAGGGCGGGGCCATGGTGATTGGACCTGGGCATCTGACGTACAAGCTTCAAACAGCGGGTCCCACAGCACGCGGACTCCAAGCCGCCGACAGCGACTGAGTGTTGCTTGGACTCTCGGACTTCCGCTGAGGAACTCAAGAGCATCAGGCTCCATGAGCTCGACACATACGAGCTGCTCCGAACTGGTCCAGCAGGACATGAACGGGGTGTCTCTCAGTAGTCCTGAGAGCTGCAGGTCGATGACCAGCTGTTCCGCCAGCTCCTCGAGTTCGTGGGCCGTGAAGTGGCGCCCGTGAAGGGGGATCAGGCTGATGCGGATTAAGGAGGCGGACACTTGAACCCTTAGTTGGTGATTTCAGTATGTAATCAACGGACTTGGCACAAGCGGAGAGGAATTTCATCCAACGCCTCCTGGCAGACGCCGGCCTTCGCTGAGGTGGGCCAGAGCGCATCCAGGCAGTCGTAGAGCGACTGCTGGATTTGCGACCTTGCTGACGATGGCCGGATGGCGTTTGACGTTCGTTCTGCAGAGTGGTGTCGGTGCTATATACGATGGAGATGCAGAGGCATCCATCAACGAAATTGTCCTGGAAATTGCTCTTTATCGACACAAACCATAAGCCCTCACAGGCTGTAATCTACTTCCGGAGACAAATGCTCGCGACACTCAAGCGGTGGACTCGCCCTATGGTCGAAGACATTGAAAACTGGATGGCCCGGGGAGACCCTCTGGCGATCTACGACGTGGCGATTCGGCAACGCAGACGCAAACTGCCTGAGTTGGAGGCTGCGGTAGCGTCGATTGCGAGACTCTGCGACAAAGTACGCGCTGAAGCTAAAGCTGAAGCTGAAGCTGAAGCGGATTTGATGGAACATGTTGCTCAGCTCGAGACGAACCTGACCAAGGCAGAGCAGGGCCTCTCCGCCTACCTGGCGGAGATCGAGCACCTCGTCACAGAGCGAGCAGCCCTAGCCGATAGGATCGCCCGCAGAAACGGATCGTAGGAGTGTGTGCCATCCACCGTGCCCAATACGGTTGCAATCGCGATTCCGGCTTGGCGGCCTCTTGAATGCGCCTAAACAACCAACCCTACGCCATTACTGGTCGTCGAACTGGGCACTGAGCAACGGATAGCTCTCCACCACCTCTCCACCCCGCCGAAGCTGAACCGCAGCGGGTGTCCAGTCCTTCACGCCGGGGAGGTCCTCGTCGATGGAGGTGTGCAGCAACACGGTGGACTCATCCGGTGAGAGCGGCCGGTGGAGGTAGGCCAGTGCCGCGACGAAGGACGCCGGCAGCGTCATCGCAGCGATACTCGACTGTGAACCGGGGGGAGGTGTGCTCCATGCCTGGAGGGGTACGGAGGACCGGCGCAGGGGGTCAGGCGATGGGAGCGGTCGAGTTCATCCAACGGCCCTGAGGGAGACGCCGTGCGTGTGGGTGGAGATGCACATTGGACACCAACTCCTTCTGGAACTACTCCTGAACTGAATCGATTGAGGTGACGACATGGACTTTCGTAGGATTGAAGTTGTGGAACTGGTGGACCTGCGAGGAACCGGACCAGCTAGGAGCGTGAGCGAGAATATGGCTGTGGCC